>NZ_JBHZCS010000220.1:0-1049 GCF_042755705.1 Nocardia sp. NPDC059154 | reverse complement strand
CGACCCGGCACCCTACAGCCGAACACCCAGCCACACAGCACGATTCGCCCATCAGTTGCCAGCCGTCAGCAAACCCCCAAAGTTAACGGCATTGGTTTTGATGCACACCGGTTTATCTGTCTCCAGCCGGTTGCTCGGCGTGGAGTGCATAGTAGTCGGCTTCGAACTCGACCGGTGGTTTGCGGCCGAGCCGGTGCATGAGCCGGGACTGGTTGAACCATCGGACCCTCGGCGGTGAGCAACTCGACGTCGGCGAGCCGGTTCAGAGGGCCGCGCCGAAACGGTGAATCATCGCGGACCGCTTCGGTCTTGTAAAGCCCAATCATGGTCTCCGCCAGCGCATTATCGTATGCGTCGCCCACCGATCCGATCGACGCGACCATGCCCGAGAGCAACAGCGTTTCCCCGAGCCGCAGCGACGTGTATTGCGACCCCGCATCGGAATGGTGAATGGTGTTGCCCGCCAACGGATGTCCTTCCCGATGCCGTAACGCCGCGGCCTGACGGATCGCGGAGTTGACGAACGCGGCTTGTTTGCTGGTCGAACATTCCCAGCCCAGGATCCGCCCGGCGTAGGCGTCGATCACGAACGCCGTGTAGACGAACGCGCCCGTGACCAGGCGAACGTAGGTGAAATCGGCGACGAGCAGCATGTTCGGTGCCGGAACCCGGAACTGGCGATCGACCAGGTCCGGTGCCCGCGAGGCGGCCGGATCCGGTTCGGTGGTGCGGATCTTCTTGCGCCGCACCACCCCTTTCCAGCCGTTGGCCCGCATGAGCCGTTCGACGGTGCAGCGGGCGACCGGGATCTTCTGCCGTTGCAGGTGCGCCCACATCTTCTCGGCCCCGTACAACGACTCCGGCGCGCGGCGGCCCTGTTCGTCGGGTTCGTAGTAGCCGGCGAGGATCTCGGTGACCGTGGTGTCCCACAATGCCCGTTTCGACGGTGCTCGTCGCGCCCAGGCGTGGAAGGTTCTCGGGGCGATCTTGCATCCGTGCGCGGTCAGCGCACGGCAGATCGGAGCGACCCCGAACCGAGCCTTGTGCTC
>NZ_JBHZCS010000219.1:0-1059 GCF_042755705.1 Nocardia sp. NPDC059154 | reverse complement strand
CTTCCCGCACGGACCTCGTACCCCGACACGGGAAGGACGCACCGGTGACGGTCATCATCGGAATGGACCCGCACAAACGCTCGGCCACGATCGAGATCATCGACCCCACCGGCACAGCACTGGCCACGGGCCGATACGGCACAGACAACACCGGATACACCGAAATGCTCACCACCGCACAGCGATACCCGGATCGGGTATGGGCGATCGAGGGCTGCGACGGCATCGGCCGACATATCGCGCACCGCCTGGTCCACGACGGAGAAACCGTGATCGACGTGCCGGCGAAACTCTCGGCACAGGTGCGAGTGTCCGCGACCGGCAACGGCGGCAGAACCGATCCCGTCGATGCGCATTCAGTGGCGTTGGCGGCGTTGCGGTCACCGGATCTGCGCCGAGTGCAGGCGGATTCGGAGCTGATCGCTTTGGGCATGCTCGCCGATCGCCGCGACGAGCTCGGCCGCGCCCGCACCGACACCGTCAACCGGGGTCACCGGCTGCTGCTCGAGCTACTGCCAGGTGGAGCGAAGAAGTTCCTGACCGCGATGCAAGCCCGTAAGCTGGTCGCCACCGTCAGACCCCGCGACCCGGCAGGCAACCTCCGGCGCCGACTGGCCGTCGAGTTGATCAGCGAACTCGAAGCCATCGACCGCTAAACCAAGGCCGCGGACAAAGAACTGCGCCAACTCGTCACCGAACGCGGCTCCACTCGGACCGACCTCCACGGCATCGGCCCGGCCGGCGCAGCCCGGCTACTCGCCGATGTCGGTGACATCCACCGATTTCGGGACCGGGACCGGTTCGTTTCCTGGAACGGCACCGCACCCTTGGACGCTTCCTCCGGCCAGCAGCAACGCCATCGGCTCTCTCGCGCCGGAAATCGCAAGATCAACCGGGTTCTGCACACCATGGCCATTGTTCAACTACGCCGTCCCAGCGCCGGGCGCACCTACTACGACCGCCGCAGAGCCGCGGGCAAGACCTCGATGGAAGCGATGCGGGCGCTGAAACGACGGCTGTCGAATGTCGTCTACGCCCGCATACTCGCCGACCAGCAGC
>NZ_JBHZCS010000218.1:0-1068 GCF_042755705.1 Nocardia sp. NPDC059154 | reverse complement strand
TGGATGTCGTCGCGGATCTCCCAGCGGATGCGCAGTCGCCGGAACCAGTGCAGCAGTGCGAAACTCTGCTCGACCACCCAGCGGTGCGCACCGAGTCCGGAGCCGTGTTCGACGCCGCGGCGGGCGATGAACGGGGTGATTCCCTTGTCCCGCACTTGTTTACGGTACTCGTCGTGGTCGTAGCCGCGGTCGGCGTAGAGGGTGTCCGGGCGGCGGCGGGGACGCCCGCGCCGGCCCCGCACCTGCCCGATCGCCTCGATCAAGGCCATGAGCTGGGTGACGTCGTTGCGGTTGCCGCCGGTCAACGTGACCGCCAGTGGGATGCCGTGCGCTTCGGTGATCAGATGGTGTTTCGAGCCTGTTCGGGCACGGTCGACCGGGCTCGGTCCGGTTTTGGGCCGCCTTTGAGCGCTCGCACGTGGGAGCCGTCGATCACCGCCCTCGACCAGTCCAACGCCCCCGCGGCGTTCAACTCGGCCAGCAGTGTTTCGTGCAACCGCTGCCAGACGCTGGCCTGGTGCCAGTCCCGCAGCCGCCGCCAGCAGGTCATGCCCGAGCCGTAACCCGGCTCTTGGGGCAGGAACTCCCACGGGAAGCCCCGTAGAGCACGAACAAGATGCCGCACAAGACTTTTCGGTCATCGAGGCGCTTGCGGCCGGGATGGTGTGTTTTGCGGGGAATCACCGGCAGCAGGGGCTCGATGCGCTCCCGCAACCGGTCGTCGATCTCCCAGGGCCTTCGTTGTGCCGTCGTATACCTCCAGTCACAGGCGACACAACAGGAACACCAACCGATCCTGCATCATTCCCCCCACCAGCCCCATTCTGTTAGGAGTTCTAAGAGCTCCTATCGGGTTCGGTTGCTGAGTCGTCGCCAGCAGATCAGTGCTGCGGCCAGGTCGAGGAATCCGTGGTGGATGTCGGTGCGCCGTTCCCATCGGACGGCCAGCCGCCGGTACTGGTGGAGCAGGGCAGTAGGGTCGGCCGAGCGGCGAGGTTCCAGCGGCGTACTGGTCCTTTTCCGCTCGGCCTCCCACCGAACCGGACTTGATAGTTTCCTGATCATCCG
>NZ_JBHZCS010000217.1:0-1072 GCF_042755705.1 Nocardia sp. NPDC059154 | reverse complement strand
CCTGGCGGCGGTGCAGTACTTCACCACCATCAACGCGCCGTTCACACCGGCGAAGTAGGTGGGGAAGACCCAACGAGAAGCTCGTTGGGGGACAGATGGTCTCGCCCGGTCATGGCTGAGCTGCCCCTCGGCCGGGCGAGACCATTCACTTTAGACCAGCCGGGCGGTCCCCGATCTGTAGAACGCTGGACAGAAATTGTCCTCATCGTTCGCTGATCGCGGATCAGCCGAGCCCGCAACGGTCATTGGAAATGACGGAAATGAGAGGCATGATCAGCCCGTCGCACGTGCTGGCAGCGGAGGCATCCGGCCGCCCAGGCACTGTGGTGGTCGGCAATGCCACCTATCCCACACCTGCTCCCGGTGGTAACGGGGGCAATAACAATGACGGGCATTCCCAGCCCATGTCATGTCCTGGTCGTGGTGCTGACTTCCTTCTGCTTTTGGGCTCGAAACGTATGCCCGACGCCGCACGCAGCTTGGGCAGCTCGATGCGGATCCTCAAAGCCGAGGTCAACCAGATGCAAGCGGAGAACACTTCGAGCGACAGCACCGCCGCCACGACATACACGTCACCACAGCCAATCCCCAGCCCGCTACCTTCGCCGACACAGACGTCAGCCCAGCGATCTGCCCATGAAAGCGACCGGCCGCGATGACCTCGCCTCAGCAGATACGCACCAGACAGGACCAGGCAACATGACAGCGTTCTTCTCTATCGCCTTGAGCGAGCTGGCGATCTATGTGGGTGTTGCCTGGTGGTTCAGACAGGCACATAACACCCCGCCCACGGACGGGATGCCACGCACCCGCCGACGCTGGCATGCGGTGCTCGGCGTCGACACCGTGACCGCCCCACCGAGAAAGGTTCTCCCATGACCATCACCTCGGTCATCGTTTCCGGTGCGCGTACTCCGGTGGGCCGGCTGCTCGGATCGCTGAAGGGCTTCAGCGGCTCCGACCTGGGCGGGTTCGCGATCAAGGCGGCGCTGGAGAAGGGCGGGGTGGCGCCCGAGCAGGTCGACTACGTGATCATGGGCCAGGTGCTCACCGCGGGTGGGGGCCAGATCCC
>NZ_JBHZCS010000216.1:0-1078 GCF_042755705.1 Nocardia sp. NPDC059154 | reverse complement strand
GGATTCGCCGCTAGGCCGGACGGGCCAGCGGACGGGCGGGAGTGCCGAAGAGCTGGGCGTCGGCGTGGGCGCGCTTGAAGAACAAGTGCGCGTCGTGCTCCCAGGTGATCGCGATACCGCCGTGCATCTGGACGGTCTCGGACACCACCGAGTTGAAGGTGTCGATGGCATGCAGGCGGGCGGACTGCACGTCGACGGCCTCGACCGCACCTTCGGCCAGGCCCGCGATGGCCAGGTACGCGATGGAACGGGTCGACTCGACCAGCACGTACATATCGGCCATGCGGTGCTTGAGCGCCTGGAAGCTGCCGATCGGGCGACCGAACTGCACACGGGACTTGGAGTACTCGACGGTCATGTCGAGGCACTGCTCGGCCGCGCCGAGCTGCTCGGCAACCACTGCCGCCCAGGCGATTTCACGCAGCCGTGCGACATTCAGCTCGCCCAGCGGACGGGCCTCGACCGAATCGAAGTCGATGCGCGCCAGCTTGCGGGTCGGATCCTGGGTGACGACCGCGGTGCGGGTGACGCCCGCGGCCGTGCCGTCCACCTCGAACATGCCCGCGGCGGTCAGCACCAGCAGGGTGTCGGCGTGCACGCCGTCCAGCACGTAATGCGCGGAGCCCGAGAGCTTTTCGCCCTCGGCGGTGACCCCGAACGAGTCCCAGCCGCGCGGCCCGGCCCAGCACAGCGCCAGCGTGCGGACACCCTCGGCGACCTCCGGCAGCAGCCGCTCATTGGCCTCGGCGTTCCCGGCCAGCAGCAGCGCCTGCACACCCAGCACGGCCGAGCCGAGCATGGGCGGCGCGGACAGCGTGCGCCCGAGCTCCTCGACCACCAGCAGGGACTCGACCAGACCGACCCCGACGCCGCCGAACTCCTCCGGAATCGCCAGCGCGGCGACACCGACCTGCTCGCACAACAGCTTCCACAGCTGCTCGTCGTAGCCGCGCTCGCTCTCCAGCCCGCGCCGCATGGCCGCGCTGTCCCCGTGCTTGGCCAGCACCGCGCGCACGGTGGTCGCGAGTTCCTGCTGTTCGGCGGTGAGGCTCATGCCTTCGCTCCCATGTCGTAGAAG
>NZ_JBHZCS010000215.1:0-1098 GCF_042755705.1 Nocardia sp. NPDC059154 | reverse complement strand
GTAGCTCCAGTCGACACACCATCGCAGGGTCTGCTGCCGGGTCGGCGCGGTGCGGCTGGCACGGGTCAGCAACGCATATCGATCATCGAGCCGCGCCAGGATCTGCTCGGGCGACAACATGCGCATCCGCGCCGCGGCCATCTCGATCGCCAGCGGCAATCCATCCAACCGGGCACAGATCCGAGCCACGGCCGCCTTGCTGTCGTCGGACAGTTCCAGACCCGGCACCACCGCGTTCGCCCGGTCGGCGAACAAAGTCACTGCGTCATAGCGGGCCACTCCCCGCGGTGACGGCTCGCGATCCGAGTCAGGGATCGCCAGCGGCGGCACCGGCAGTATCGCCTCGCCGGCGATATCGAGCGGTTCGCGGGTGGTGACCAGAATCCGCAGGTGCGGACAGCTCTGCAACCATGTCTCGACCAATTCCGCCACCGCCGCGACCAGCTGCTCGCAGTTGTCCAGCACCAGCAGCGACTTCCGCGTGGACAGGAACTCGACCAATACCTTGGGCAACGGCCGCGCCGGATCGTCGCGCAACCCCAGGGCCGCCGCCACCGCGTTGACGAGCAGGGAGGGGTCGTGGACATCGGCCAGCTCGACCAGCCACACCCCGTCGGTGAACTCCCGGCGCGTGGTCGCCGCCGCCCGCAATGCCAGCCGGGTCTTGCCGACTCCACCGATCCCGGTCAACGTCACCAACCGGGCCGAGGACAACAGCTTCTTCACTTCTGCCAGCTCAGTGCGGCGGTCGACGAAACTGGTCAACTCGGGCGGCAAAGTACCACCACCCCGTGGAGCCGTCGTCACCGACGGACGCCACCCCGGCGGCTTAACCGGCTTGAGGTCCGGGCGTTCACGAACCGACCCGGTGTGCAACGCCATCTCGTCGACCGTGAACCCGTGGCGGCTCTGAGCCCGCCGGATCGCCTCACCCAAAGCCCCTGCTGAGGGCCGCTCGCGCGGATCCCGGTTCATCGCTGAGGCGACCACCGCGGACACGTCGTCAGGGATGCCGCTGTCGCGCAGGTCCGGCACCGGTTGAGTGGTGATCCGCAGGAACTGGGTCACCACGTTCTCCCCGCTGCGACGTTCGAAGGC
>NZ_JBHZCS010000214.1:0-1128 GCF_042755705.1 Nocardia sp. NPDC059154 | reverse complement strand
CGCTGGTGGCTCCCATCGTCGCTGCCGCGCTGGGCGTGCGGGTCGATTCGGCCCGGCCGGTCCACGACACTCTGGTCGAGTTTCTGCGATCCCGTGAAACCCTGCTCGTCGTGGACAATTGCGAGCAGGTTACCGAGTCCATGGCAAGCCTGGCCGTGACGTTGTTGTCGGAGTGTGCGGGATTGCGGATCCTGGTCACCAGCCGCGAGCCGCTGGATATCGGCGGCGAAGCGGTGCGGCGGCTGTCGCCGCTGAGCGTTCCTGCCGCCGGCCGTGAGCCGACGCTGCGAGAGCTGCGCAAATACGATGCGGTGATGCTGTTCGCCGATCGCGCCGCGGCGGTCGTGCCCGGATTCGCGCTGACCGAGGAGAACAAGGCCGCGGTGGTCGGGATCTGTTCCCGGCTGGACGGGTTGCCACTGGCGATCGAACTCGCGGCGGCTCGGATGCGCACCATGTCGCCGGACCAGATTCTGCAGCGGCTCACCGACCGGTTCGCGCTGCTCACCCGGGGCCACCGCACCGCGCCGACACGACAGCAGGCCCTGCGGTATTGCATCGACTGGAGCTATCAGCTGTGCACCCCGGCCGAGCAGCGGCTGTGGGCCCGGTTGTCGGTGTTCGCCGGTGGTTTCGAACTCGACGCCGTCGAGGCGGTGTGCGGTGCCGATGCCGAGGCGGCAGAGCTGCTCGATGTGCTGTCCTGGCTGGTGGACAAATCGATTGTGATCAGGGAAGAACCCGAGGGCGCGGTCCGCTTCCGGATGCTCGACACCGTGCGGGCCTACGGGCAGGACAAGCTGCGGGAGGCCGGCGCGGACGAGGATCTGCAGCGTCGGCACCGGGACTGGTACCGACAGCTGGTGCTCGATGCCGAGGCCGACTTGATCAGCGACCGGCAACTCGACTGGATGGCCCGGCTCGACCGCGAGCAGGCGAACATCCGTGCGGTGCTCGAATTCTGCATGTCCGACCAGACCGAGCAGTCAGCCGAAGCGGGGCTGCGCATCACCGCCGCGTCCTTCGTGTTCTGGAGTTTCCGTGGCTTGTTCGGTGAAGGCCGCCGCTGGCTCGACCGCGCCCTGGCCCATCCCTGCGCACGTTCGACAACCGACCAGGTCCGGGCGT
>NZ_JBHZCS010000213.1:0-1135 GCF_042755705.1 Nocardia sp. NPDC059154 | reverse complement strand
TCGGACTCGCTTTCGCTACGGCTCCCCCACACGGGTTAACCTCGCCACACACCGATGACTCGCAGGCTCATTCTTCAAAAGGCACGCCATCACCTTAAAGGGCTCTGACGGATTGTAAGCGCACGGTTTCAGGTACTATTTCACTCCCCTCCCGGGGTACTTTTCACCTTTCCCTCACGGTACTAGTCCGCTATCGGTCACCAGGTAGTATTCAGGCTTATCGGGTGGTCCCGACAGATTCACAGCAGATTTCACGGGCCCGCTGCTACTCGGGTACTCATTACAAGAGAGAACACGTTTTCGTCTACCGGACTCTCACCGTCTACGGTTGGCCGTCCCAGACCAATTCGACTAACGCGATCTTTTCTGACTCTTGCTCCCCACGGCAGTGGAAAGAAAATGAGCCCCACGACCCCGCATGGACAACGCCTGCCGGCTATCACATCCACACGGTTTAGCCTCTTCCGCTTTCGCTCGCCACTACTCACGGAATCACATGTTGTTTTCTCTTCCTGTGGGTACTGAGATGTTTCACTTCCCCACGTTCCCTCCACACACCCTATATATTCAGGTGCGGGTGACACGACATCACTCGTGCCGGGTTTCCCCATTCGGAAATCCTCGGATCTCAGCTCGTTTGACAGCTCCCCGAGGCTTATCGCAGCCTACTACGTCCTTCATCGGCTCCTGGTGCCAAGGCATCCACCGTACGCTCTTACACACTTACTAACAAAGATGCTCGCGTCCACTGTGCAGTTCTCAAACAACACACAAAACCTTCTCGCTACTGCGGCACCAGCCAGGAAGAATTCCCGCGGTATGACCGCGAAGAAGATTTCGTCGTTTTTTGCCTGGAAAGAACGTCTGTTCTTTCAGGACCCAACAGTGTGTCGATATATCAACCGCCGGCCGGTCACTGAGTACCGGTCGATACGCGGGAGAGGTTGTCAGCGTTCCACCCATGAGCTCCAGCCGGACTACATGTGAGTCCGAAACTGTCTCTGCCAGAGGCGATCTCGACTGTTCGAGACACCGTCTGGAGAAGTGCTCCTTAGAAAGGAGGTGATCCAGCCGCACCTTCCGGTACGGCTACCTTGTTACGACTTCGTCCCAATCGCCAATCCCACCTTCGACG
>NZ_JBHZCS010000212.1:0-1176 GCF_042755705.1 Nocardia sp. NPDC059154 | reverse complement strand
GCTCATTACAGGCTTGCCTCGTAGTGATCTCCACCCGGGCCGACGCCGGTCACGACGTCCACCCGTTGACAGGAGACCTCGCATTGTCCATCGTGGCAGATCACTATCGATTCGTCGTCGGCGTCGACACGCACGCCGCAACGCACAGTTACGCAATCATCGAATGCCCATCAGGCCGGGTCACCGATGAGTCGAGCTTCCCCACCTCGGCAACAGGGCTTACGCGTGCCGCAACTTGGTTGGCGCGGCGCACCCACGGCGAGGTTGATGGCGTGCTGATCGCGGCCGAGGGCACCGGCAGCTACGGCGCCGTCCTCTCCGAGCGTCTCGAACGAATCGGCTACCGAGTGGTGGAAGCTCCGGCACCGTCATCGAAACGGTTGCGCAACAAGGGAAAAACCGATGCACTCGATGCGTTGACCGCGGCGCGAGCGACGCTGACCACCGAGATGCAGCACCTCTGCGACCGCCGTCGCGGCCAGGTCCGGGCCGCACTGAACGTGCTCAGCGTCGCTCGTGAACAGATGAACACCGACCGGACCCGCTGCATCAACGCACTAACCGCGCTTGTTCGCGCCCACGATCTGGGCATCGATGCGCGCCGAGCCCTGACCGCGGCGCAGATCGCGACCATCGCCGGCTGGCGCAGCCGAGCCGAACCGCTCGGTGTCGCGGTCGCACGGACTGAAGCCGTCCGCCAGGCCCGGCGCATCGGCGAGCTCGACACCCAACTCGACGACAACCGCGACCAGCTCACCGAACTGGTGAACGAGCATGCCCCACAACTGCTTTCCCTGTTCGGCGTCGGAGCGGTCACCGCAGCGGTGATCTTGACGGTGTGGTCGCACCCAGGGCGGATCAAGACCGAGGCCGCGCTGGCCAAGATCGCCGGAACCTGCCCGATTCCGGCCTCATCCGGCAATACGATCCGTCACCGACTCAATCGCGGCGGCGACCGCCGCCTCAACAGGGTGATCAACACCGTCGTTCTGACCCGCATGCGCGCCGATGAGGCCACCCGCGCCTACGTGCGGCGACGCCTCGCCGAAGGACGCACGCAACGCGAGATCAGACGTTGCCTCAAGCGCTACATCACCCGACAGATCTTCCGCACCCTCACCCAAATCAGCCCAGGCACTTGACAACACATAGAAGCCTCCCGGGTTTGGTGCTCAC
>NZ_JBHZCS010000211.1:0-1201 GCF_042755705.1 Nocardia sp. NPDC059154 | reverse complement strand
CAATGCCGGGAAGTTTGGCTGCTGGAGTCGTTGTCAAGCTGTGTCGGCGAAGTCGAGGTAACAGGGCGGGAAGTTCAGGTCCAGCGCCGTGTCCGGTCGGTGGCTGTGGTGATGGTAAAGGTGATCTCGGCGTTGGTGATCGGGCTGTCTTTCCTGGTGGGGTTGTAGGCATAGTTGGAAATGGGGCGTTTGACCCGGCGCGGCTGGATCCGGGTTCTGCGGTGGGGCGGGACCAGGTCGCGGGGATGCAGGATGGCGCCGAAGATCACGGCGGTCCGTTTGCTGCGGCGTGCTGTGGTCCCTATCGCCGCGATCACTGTGTGGCGGGCGGTCCGGATGACCACGGTGAAGGAGATGCGGGCCGGATCGATCCCAGCATGCGAGGCGGCGTTGGCGGCGATGCGTCGGGCGGCCTGGTAGACGACCAACAGTCCGAACAGCTCCTGGCGGACCCCGTCGACGCTGCCCGAGCGCAGGACCCGGTTGGGTCCGCGCAGGCTGACCTTGAGGCCGAAGTAGGCCGTTTCTGCCTCCCATCTGCGGTGATACAGCTCGGCGAGTTCAGCGGCGGGGTAACGCTGGTGATCAAGCAGGGTGGTGATCAGTCTCAGGCTGGTGGTTGTGGATCTGCCGTCGGTGGCGCGGACGCTCACCTCGGCCTCGATCACGCGGATTGTGACACCATCGACCTGGGGCGGTGGTGTGCGCCGGTGACGGCTCCAGCGTCGCAGCCGGTCGCGCTCGTTGGTGCCGGTGGACATCGACAGGTAGGTGCCGTCGGGCAGCCGGTCCAGCACCGGCGGCTGCAGATCGGCGCTGATCCGCCACAACAGCTGCGCCCCGGTGGCCGCGGCGGCTCTGGTCAGTGTGTGGCCTTTGCTGCCCCGGTCGGCCAACAGCAGCATCCCGGGTGCCAGTGCCCGGCACAGCAGCCCGCACTGGGCTTCCTCGCTCTGGGTAAACGGGCCGATCACCGCGTCGATCAACGCCCTGGTCCCGCACTCCACCAGCGCGGACAGCCGCATCAGCGGGAACCCGCCGGTCCCGTTGGCTCCCGAGTGCCGGCCGCAGTATGCGCGGTTGGCCGCGCTGTCGGCGACGTGGACGCTGGTGCCGTCCCAGGCCACCGTCCGCAGTCCCCGCCACCACGACCCGGCCGTGCCTCGGGACGCGACCGTCCCCTTGAGCTGGTCGAACAAGG
>NZ_JBHZCS010000210.1:0-1278 GCF_042755705.1 Nocardia sp. NPDC059154 | reverse complement strand
TGAAGCTTGTGGGTTTCGGGGATCGGTCGCGGCGGTTTAGCGTTGATCTACGGCGAACGACCGTGAGTCCGTGCAATCGTGTGGGTGAGCAGGGATGCTGACATGAGCGAGCCGGCACCGAGATCGCGGGTGGGTACCCGTTTCGGGTGCTACCAGCTGCGGAAGCTGCTGGGTCGGGGCGGTATGGGTGAGGTGTACGAGGCCTACGACACCATCAAGGACCGCACGGTGGCGCTGAAGTTGCTGCCCGAACACCTGGCCGTCGACGCCCGCTATCGCGATCGGTTCCGGCGCGAGTCCCGCACCGCCGCCCGTCTGCAAGAACCACACATCATCCCGATCCACGACTACGGCGAGATCGATGGCCTGCTCTTCATCGACATGCGGCTCGTCGCCGGCGGCACTCTCGGCGGCCTGCTGACCCAGCACGGCCCGATGGCGCCGGCGCGTGCGGTCGCGATCATCGCCCAGGTCGCTGCGGCGTTGGACGCCGCCCACGCCGAGGGATTGATCCACCGCGACATCAAACCCGCCAACATCATGATCACCCGGGCCGATTTCGCCTACCTCGTCGACTTCGGCATCGCCCACTCCACCACCGGTACCGCTTTGACCGGCACAGGGACCGCGGTCGGCACGTACTCCTACATGGCCCCGGAACGGTTCGCGGGGGATGAGGTCACCTACCGCGCCGACATCTACTCGCTGGCGTGTGTGCTGCACGAGTGCCTGACCGCCACCCGTCCCTACCGTGCCGACAGTGTCGAGGCGCTGATCACCGCCCACCTGTTCGACCCGATCCCCCGGCCCAGCGCCGTCCATCCGGGCACCCCGACGGCGTTCGACGCCGTCATCGCGCGGGGAATGGCCAAGGATCCCGCCGACCGCTACCCGAGCGCGGGAGACCTCGCCCGCGCCGCGCACGACGCCCTCACCGGCACCGACCAGCACATCGCCTCCACCATCCTCGCCAGCGTGGCCACCCCGATCCTCCCCACCGGCCCGCGCTCACGCCCCCCGCCGACGCCACGGCCGCGCGTGCTGAAGCTCCTGCGGCGACGGTGGATCCCTGTCCTGGCCGTGGTGCTCCTGGTAGCCGCCGCAGGCGGGGGGATCGCCTACTGGAAACTGTCCGAGAGTGTCGGCAACCCCACGACGGCCACAACCGTCACGGCCACCATCCCCGTCGGCAACGGGCCGGAATTGCTGGCGGTCGACCCGAGCACGCACACCCTCTACACCACTAACTTCGGCGACAATTCGGTGTCGGTGATCGAC
>NZ_JBHZCS010000209.1:0-1279 GCF_042755705.1 Nocardia sp. NPDC059154 | reverse complement strand
TGGCGGCGGACAACGCGCAGGGTGCGGACGAACGACAGCCGTAGCGGATCGACCGATTCGAAGTCGGCGGTGTAGTACATGAGTTCGCGGATCGCGTAGTGGGTGGTCAGCAGGGCCCAGATCTCCTGGCGGACCATGGCCGGACTGTGTGAACGCAGCACCCGGTAGCTGCCGCGCTGGCTGGTCTCGAGTTCGGCCAGGCTGGTTTCGAATTCCCAGCGGCAGTGGTAGGTCGCAGCGAGCTCACAGGCACTGACCTGCTCGGGATCCAGCATCGTGGTGATCAGGCGGATCGGCCCGATCTGATCGCTGTCACGGTTGGTGATCTCGTAGACCACCACCCGCACCAACACGCCTTCGGTTTCGGTGTCCACGCCCGCGGCCAGACGACGGCGGTTGCGCTGACGTTCGGCCTTATCCGAGAGCCTGGCCAGATACGAGCCATCCGGGAGTTCCTGCACGACAGGCAGATTCAGCCCCGACTGCACCCGCCACAACAGATCCGCCCCGGTGGCGATGGCCTCGCGCCAGAACTCGTGACTGAAGAATCCGCGGTCGGCGAGAACGAGCATCCCGGGGTCGAAACGCTCCAGCAATACCCGCGCCAACTCCCGTTCGTCGGTCTCGACAGCCCCGATCTCGGCATCGACGATCGCGTGCGTGCCGCACTCGGCCAACCCCACGACCTTCACCTTCGGATACGGATCATCCAATGCCTGATGAGTGCGGCCGCGACCGAACTCGGCCTCGTTATCGGGTGTGTCGCGAACATCCATCTGGACCCCGTCGATGGCCATCACCCGCCGCCCCGCCAGCCACGCGCCCGGAGTTCCGGCACCCGCCAGCGGCACCGCCACCCGCCGGAACAACTCCCGCACCGGCTCCTCGCCCAGGCGCACCCGCGCCTTGCACAGCGCCGCAGAGCTCGGCACCCGCCACAGGCCGTCCCAGGATCGCAGAAACCGCAGCCCGTCAACGAGTTTGCGCATCACCTCCTCGTAAGCGTCGTCAAAGAACAACGTCATCGCCAACACGAAATACACCACCACCCGCGCCGGCAACAACCGCTGCCGCTTCTCCCGCCGACCGGTCTGCGCCACCACCTCATCGACCAGATCCCGCGACACCACCCGGGTCAGCACCCCCAGCCCGATCCGGTCGGTCAACCGCCCCACCACCTGCGTCACGACCCGGCACCCTACACCGAACACCCTGCCGCACAGTCAGATTCGCTCAGACATTGCCCGCTGTCAGCAAACTCCCAAAGTTAACGGCATTG
>NZ_JBHZCS010000208.1:0-1292 GCF_042755705.1 Nocardia sp. NPDC059154 | reverse complement strand
TGGGATGCCGTGCGCTTCGGTGATCAGATGGTGTTTCGAGCCTGTTCGGGCACGGTCGACCGGGCTCGGTCCGGTTTTGGGCCGCCTTTGAGCGCCCGGACGTGGGAGCCGTCGACCACCGCCCTCGACCAATCCAACGCCCCCGCGGCGTTCAACTCGGCCAGCAGTGTTTCGTGCAGCCGCTGCCAGACGCCGGCGGCGTGCCAGTCCCGCAGCCGCCGCCAGCAGGTCATGCCCGACCCATAGCCCAGCTCCTGGGGCAAGAACTCCCACGGTATGCCGGTGTAGAGCACGAACAAGATGCCGCACAACACCTTTCGGTCGTCGAGGCGTTTCCGGCCGGGATGATGTGTCTTGCGGGGGACCACCGGCAGCAGGGGCGCGATCCGCTCCCACAGGTCGTCGTCGATCTCCCACGGCCTACGTTGTGCCGTCGCGCACCTCCAGTCACAAGCGACACAAGAGGAACACCAACCGATCTCGCATCATTCCTCCCACCAGCACCATTCTGTTAGGAGTTCTAAGCCTCGATCCACCGACGGTCTTGTGTCCGTTGGTGCCTGATGAACGAGAAAAGTGCCCTTCGAGCTGGGATGATCGCTGTTGTCTAGGCAGTGATCGGTCCGGTTTCAGAAGGGCACTTCGGGTGCAAGTTTCGCATAGGTTCGCCGCGGAGTCAGCGGTGTTCGATGATCGCAATCTCGTGTCGCTGGCAGGTCTGGTGCCGGTGATGCGGCTGGCCGAACAGACCGGGCTGGGTGAGTTGCTGACCGGGAAGGTGGCGATCGCCGAGCCTCGGATCAAGTCCGGGTCGGCGAACCCTGGCCCGAAACTGGTGACACTGATCGCTGGGATGTGTGCGGGCGCGGACAGCATCGACGATGTCGATGTGCTGCGCAGCGGCGGTATGAGCGCGGTGTTCGACCGGGTGTATGCGCCGTCGACGGTCGGAACCCTGTTGCGGGAGTTCAGCTTCGGGCATGCGCGTCAGCTCGAATCGGTGCTGCGCACGCACCTGTCGCGGTTGTGTGCGCGGGCCGATCTGCTCCCCGGCGCCGGCCAGCGGGCGTTCGTCGATATCGATTCGTTGCTGCGGCCGGTCTATGGCTATGCCAAGCAGGGCGCGTCCTACGGGTTCACCAAGATTTCGGGCAAACAGGTTCTGCGCAAAGGGCTTTCACCACTGGCGACCACGATTGTTGAGCGTCACTCAGGGTGGTGACCACAGCGGCCGGGTTCGTCACTGGGGATGGTGATCTCGGCTCGGGCGGGCTGGTGGGGTTGATCTTGTT
>NZ_JBHZCS010000207.1:0-1294 GCF_042755705.1 Nocardia sp. NPDC059154 | reverse complement strand
CGGCGTCGGATCGTCGATTGTCGGATTTGGTGTCGGTGGGGTTGTTGACCAGGGTTTTTCCTGCTGATGTGGTCGATGAGGTGATCGCTGAGGCGGGGCGTACCCAGCGTCGGCATCGGGCGCTTTCTGCCCGGGTGATGGCGTATTTCTCGATCGGGATGGCTTTGCACTCGGAGGGTTCCTATGAGGACGTGTTCGCCTTGCTGACCGACGGGCTGTCGTGGTCGTCGCAGTGGTCGCAGTCGTGGTCACCGCCGACGAAATCGGCTATCTTTCAAGCACGTTCACGTCTCGGGTTCGAGCCGGTCCGCGACCTGTTCTTCCGTGTCGCGCGGCCGTTGGCGCGTGAGGACACGCCCGGTTCCTGGCTGGCGGGGCTCCGGTTGGTGGCTATCGACGGCACGTGTGTGGACTTGGCCGACACGGCGGCGAACGCGGAGCACTTCGGCCGACCGGTATCGAGCCGAGGCGAGCGCTCTGCCTACCCGCAGGCGCGTCTGGTCGCCGTGGCCGAGTGCGGGACCCATGCGATGTTCGATGCGGTCACCGGGCCCTGCGCTACCTCGGAGATCGAAATGGCGCGGGAGCTGGTGGGGCGGCTGCAACCGGGCATGCTGGTGCTCGCCGATCGCGGCTTCTACGGATTCACCCTGTGGAGACAAGCCGCCGAAACCGGCGCGGACCTGCTCTGGCGGGTGAAATCCACGCTGCGGCCGCGGCATCTGGAAACCCTGGCCGACGGGTCGTGGCTGGCACGGATCATCCCGACCTCGGGTCCTGATCGTCGAAAGATCGAACCGTCGACCGTGCGGGTCATCGACTACACACTCGACGACGGGCGCGGCAATCCCGAGCAGTATCGACTCCTCACCACGATCCTCGACCCCGACCGAGCCGGCGCGCAGGATCTGGCCCTGGCCTACGCGCAGCGGTGGGAAATCGAGAACACCTTCGACGAACTGAAAACACACCAGCGCGGACCGCGGGCAGTGCTGCGCTCGAAATCACCCGACCTGGTCCAACAAGAAATCTGGGGGCACCTGTGTTGCCATCACGCGATCCGAACCCTCATGCTCGACACCGCCACCGCCGGCCAGCACGACCCGGACAGGATGTCGTTCGTCGCAGCCTTGCGAATCACACGTAGATCATTGTCCCACAGCGCATTTCCCCCCTCACGACCATAACGCCGCCGCCGCGCTGTGGCGCTGCGCCATCGACAAGCTACTCCAACGCCCGAATCCCGAACGCCGCCAACGATCCAACGCCCGCGTCGTCAAACGCAAAGTCCTCA
>NZ_JBHZCS010000206.1:0-1298 GCF_042755705.1 Nocardia sp. NPDC059154 | reverse complement strand
CTTATCCCGACTCGGTGATTATCCCGATGTCGTGGGTCAATTTGGTGGGATTGCTTGTGTGGCAGTGGTTCTCCGGTAGCTGTTGTCGTGGATGTCGGGATATTCAGAGGCTCTCCAGGAAGGCGAGTAGGTCGTCCGGGGGCTGGTAGCGGCCGGGTTTGGTGGTGGGTGGTGTGGTGCGGGCCAGGGCGCGTTCCTTGATCGCCATGTCGGCGTGGAGGTAGGCGGCGGTGGATCGGGGGTCGGTGTGGCCGAGCCAGAGCGCGATGACGGCGGAATCGATGCCGCTGTGCAGCAGATTCATCGCGCAGGTGTGGCGAAGGGTGTGGGGTGTGAGTCGCTTGCCTTCCAACGACGGACATCGCTGGCGGGCGATGTCCTTGTAGAGGTTGAGACGTGCTTCGACTGCGTCGTCGCTGAGTCGGCGCCCGGTGCGGGTGGGGAATGCGGTGGTCGGGGTGTCCGTGGCGTTCGTGGAACCAGACGCGCAGGACCGCGGTGGTGGCCGGGGTGAGCGGGACGCATCGCTGCTTGCGGCCTTTGCCCCGGCATCGCGCGTGCGCGCCGGGGCAGAGTTGGATGTCTGCGCAGGTGAGTCCGGTCAATTCCGACAGCCGTAGCCCGGTCTGGATTGCGAGCAGGAGCAGGGCGTGGTCGCGGCGGCCTTCCCAGCGGGAGCGGTCGGGTGCGGCGAGCAACGCGTCGACCTCGCGGGGTTGCAGAAACGACACATCGGTTCTGTCGCAACGCTTTTGCGGGATAGCGAGCACTTGCCCGATCAGGTCGGCGTGTTCGGGGTGGCGAAGCGCAGCGAACCGGAACAGGGACCGCAGGGCCGCCAGTCGCACGTTGCGGCTGCGGGCGCTGTTGTGCCGGTCGGTTTCCAGGTGCTGCAGGAACGTCGAGATGGCCTCGGCGTCGAGATCGGTGAACTCCAGCGCCGAGGGCGCTTTGCCGGTGCGGTCACCGACGAACCGCAGCAGCAGTTGAAAGGTGGTGCGGTAGGAGGTGATTGTAGCCGAGCTGGCCTGGCGCTGGTTGATCAGCCGTTCGGTGAAGAACAACTGCAGGGTGGGCGCGAGCGGGCTCATCGGAGCAGTCCTTCCGTGGTCGGGTTCTGCAGTCGCTCAGCGGCCAGCGCGAGCAGTTCCGGGTTGGCCGACAAGTACCAATACGTGTAGACAGGTGTGCGGTGACCCATGTAGGTCGACAATCGCGGCAGCAGCGCCGCGACGTCGTCTCCGTTGCGATACCAACGCACGAGAGTGTGGACCGCGAACGAATGTCGCAGGTCGTGG
>NZ_JBHZCS010000205.1:0-1326 GCF_042755705.1 Nocardia sp. NPDC059154 | reverse complement strand
TGGCGGGCGGAACCAACAGCGGTTGCGCGCCCACGGTGACGGCCTGCTCGGTGAGGGTGATCTCGGCCTGGGTCAGGGTCGAGATCTGGTGCTAGGTGTACTGCCCTTCGGTGGCTAGCAGCAGGATGACCGCGTCGCAGCGCCTGGTCAGCGCGTCGGGCCAGACGGTGAACGGCAGACCCGTGATGATCGTGTCCGCGTGCGCGCGCAGGCTCGACAGTCGTTGCGCGCGGCCGGGATTGAGCGCGCGGCGCACCGCTTCGGCGGCACCGGGAATCGGCAGCTTCGTGGCCTTCTGAGCGGCGTTGAGAGCGCTGACGCGGCCGCGCTGGGTGGTGGGGGTGCCCGGGTGTGCTCGCCCAGATAGGCCAGCACGGTGTCGGCGCTGGCGGCAGCGCGGGCAACTCGGCGGCCATGGACCAGCGCGCGAATTGCCGCCACTCGCGCGCCTGCTCGCCGCGCAATCCCGGAATCCGTGTCACCACAGGGGAATTGTGGTGGCGTGCATGTATTCGGGAGCCGCGGTATTGGGCTGCGTGTCGTTGCCTGTGGACATCATCACCTCAGCTCGGGACAAGTATCGACTGCCGCCGCACCGCCCTACGGCGGATCGACGCGTGGGCTCCCCTGATTGTCGTGCGTGTGCCCACAGCACTTGGGCCCGACACACCTTGAACTTGCGACCGCGTTCCTGGACTCGCCGATGCCGCCGTCACCCCTCCCCCGGGTCGGCACTGGCCGATATTGCCCCCTGCGGCCTGATCGCGAGCCCAGGCACTCTTGCTGGTTTGGCGGTGGACGGCGCAGGGTATCGATTGCTGTCGAGAAGGTCGTGGTGACCGGACTCGATCGTGTTGTGCGCCAAATCCTTGTTGCCCCGCATGCTTGGGCCGTGTCGCGTCGGGATTGTCGGATGCTGCACTGGCCGAGCTCGCCGCCCTCGCCGCCCTCGCCGACCGGCTGCGCCAGCAGGAAGGACTACCGCCAATCGAGCTGACCACTCAATGGTGAACGCGCACAACCCTCGCTTCAGTTCAGCCAACGCCGCGCTGCCCACCGCCGCCAATCGACCGACTCGCCAACACAACGGCGCACGCACAGCGATGAGGCACTAGCCAGTTGACGTTCGTTCGTCGTCACATGACGATTTCCTGCCAGGACTCAGTAAAGACGGTAATCGAGGCGGAGCCGCCGCTCGAGATACCCGAACTTCAACAGCCGGGTGTGGCCAGCAGCGTCTCCACTCGCTCGATCACGGTATCTGCGGACTGACCTTTCCTGAATCCCACGGCATCGAGGATCTCGAGCACCGCGACCACCGTCTTC
>NZ_JBHZCS010000204.1:0-1366 GCF_042755705.1 Nocardia sp. NPDC059154 | reverse complement strand
CAAATGGGCAGCCAAACGCACCCACCACAAACACCACCCGCAACCCACCCATCAGGCGGAATGCACCATCCGAACACCTTAACTGAACGGTATTGACCTTAGCCTTTATCCACCGACGAGGTTTCTGCGCTGTCGGTGCGCCTGCGGCGCGCGGGCAGCGGGGTTTTGGGTGGCCGGTAGTTGCTGGTCTGCCCAGTCTTTCCACTGTTGTTGCCGGTCGTAGGGGCGGTTGGGCGGGGTTCAGGCGGTCGAGAGTGTGGCGGTGGTGGCGTGCCAGAGTTGGTGCTAGGCCCTGGCTCAGGGCCAGTGGGCGGGCAGGTGCAGGACAGGTTTTCGCTGTGGGCGGGTGAAGCGAGCGGGAACGGCGATGATCTTGCGGCGCAACGTGGTTGCGCGTGCTCTGCCCAGTCGCAGGTCGGCGAGCGCGCCGGCGGATTGCTCGGGCGGAACTTGTCCTCGGCGACGCTACTGCGCCTATCGCCAACGCAACGCGTGCGGCACGGACCCCCGAGTAGCACAACTCCGCCCCTGCTCGGTTGGGCGAATTTCAGGGGTCGTTGCAACACGCTGTTGGTCAACTGGCTTCGGCCAGGAGCTTTAGCCAGACGCTCGGCTGGGGTTTCCCAGCCGAGCGTTTTGCGTGGTCGGGAGTTGAGTTCAGATCTGTTCCGGACTCCACCGCAGTCGCAGATGATCAGCGATGAATTCGCGCAGTCGCGGGTTCTGTCCGATCTTGCCGGGCTTGGGCCGCGGCCGGCGCGCCTCGGCGCGCCGCTGAGCAGCATGAGGACGATAAGCCCAGCGTGATTCGTTCCCGCGCAACGGCATTCCGTTCCGGCGGATCTCGCGGCTGATCGTGGACGGACTACGACCCAGCTCGGCGGCTATCTGCCGGATGGTCGCCTACTCCCGCAAGCGGTCGGCGATATGGATGCGGTCGTCCTCACGCAGGTAGCGGCCCGAAGCCGAAACCTCCACATAGATCGGAGGTTTCGGCTTCCGTCCGTTCGGAGGCGAGTGCCAGCCGTTGCGCCAGCGCTTGCCGGTGCGCACGTTGATACCGACGATCCGGCAGGCTTCCGAACTGTTGTAGCCCTGACGCATGAGCCGGAAGTATTCCTCCCGCTCACGCGTCAACGGCCGCCCACCACCTCGACGCCCCCGGCCCTCTCGGATCTGGAAGTCCATCACACCCCTCAAGCTGGGGTGTTGCGACGACCACCAGAACCCAAGAACCGGATGGGGGCGGTTACTTGATCACGCGGTCTGCTGCTGCGGGGTACTGCTCGGCACTTCGATCACGTCATGGCCCGGCTTTCGTTGCGGTCGATTGCCGATCCCTACCGCGGCCGCCAGTGTTGCGATC
>NZ_JBHZCS010000203.1:0-1366 GCF_042755705.1 Nocardia sp. NPDC059154 | reverse complement strand
GGTGGACTGTGGCGATTGAATAGGGCTCAGTTTGGCGGAGTTGGCTCTCTGAAGTGATCTGAAACTATCTGTGATCGAGTTTGTTTAGTATCTCGTCAGGATTCCATCGGAGGTTGGAACCGAAATGAAGAACATGATGAAGGCTGTGCTGTGTACTGCGGTGGCTACTGCGGTGGTATCGCCTGCCGGTGTGGCGGCAGCGGATCCGGCTGCGGCCGTATCCAGTGAATCGGTTGGTTATACGGCGACCAGGACTGCGGCGTCGACCGTTATCAGGACGAGTGCGGGTTCGCTGGTAGATGATCACGGTGTTTTCAAGGTGGAAGCGCCTGATGGGACGGTGCTCGCGGGTACCGAGTTGTCGTTTCGGGTCGATGATTTCGTGTTCCCGATCGCGGCTGAGATCAATGACCGTACTGCGGTCCTCACCCCGCAGTTTGATGTTGCCCACGCCGTCTACGAGCCGGTAGCGCTGCCGTATGAGGATTCCGCGCCGTGGAAGACTCCGTATGACAGGGAGCAGGCGGCCTGGAATCGGTTGACCTCGACGATCAGTGCGGGTGCCACGATCGGTACTCTCGTCGGCGGTGTCGCTGGTGCCGCTGTTGGGTGTGTTCTCGGTGGTATCGCCGGTGCCACGGTCGCGGCAGCGACCATCGTCGGCATGTTCGGCCCGTTCATTCCTTCCGCGGCGGTCGGGTGCCTCGGCGGAATTGTTGCTGTCGGTGCGTTGGGCACGCTGGCTGGGCAGCTACTGGTCACGGCTCCGGTGGCGATTGTGGCGGCGGTGCAGTACTTTACGACAATCAACCAGCCCTTCAACCCGGCATCCTCGAAATAGCGGACAGTTGACCAGGTCGGGATTCATGCATTGCTCGGGCCGGCTCGTGTGGGCCGAGCCGGATGCGCTGGTGCTGGGTTGACGTATGGTTGAGCCTCGCCAACCGGCTCAGTAGGCGGAGAACGACGTCGCGGCGCCACGAGTCCGACGTCGACCCGGAACTGGGCGGCTGAGGATGTGAGCGCGGCGTCTTCTGGGCCACCGTGGACGTTGCGGTCGTAGACAGAACTATCAGAGCCTGCTGACTTCGTGGTCGAAAGAGCAGGCGCCTCGGATCCCGTCTTGCAGCGTTGAAACCTGCGGACAAGACCGAACTATTGCCAGCCAGCCCGCAGTGGGCGTCGTCGAGCTATTCGGATAGCTGGCCGATACAACATGGAAACCCACTTAAAAAGGGCTCAAATCGCACACGCTCGCGAAGTGGTACTGACGGCAAGGAGGCCGAAGTCGTGGACGGGATTGAACGACAGCCTGGCATCGCTGGGCTTTGGGAGCCGCGGGCCGGCCCCTTCGCGCGCAACGTGT
>NZ_JBHZCS010000202.1:0-1377 GCF_042755705.1 Nocardia sp. NPDC059154 | reverse complement strand
ATCGGTATCGTCCGGGATCTGCTGAGGGTTCCCGGGATCTCGACGACGGGCGAAGGAATGGCGGAGAGCGCCGAGGCGTGCCTTGCACACCTTAAGCGCGTCGCTCCCGACGCAAGGCTTGTGGAGACGGGCGGGTATCCGACGGTCTATGGGCGTTCGCGAAGCAGTAGACCGGATGCAAAGACGCTGCTGATCTACTGTCTGTACGACGAGACCCCGGTCGACTTCGATCAGTGGAAATCGGACCCGTTCGGCGCGAACATCGTCGAAGCCGAGCAGCTCGGCCTCGACCCGTCTATGGGCGCCGTAATCTGCGGTCGCGCCGCCAGCAACCATCGCGGTCCGATGCTCTCGACCATCCTGGCCGTGGAAGCGATGCAGAGGATCGGCGGCGACCTCCCCCTCAACATCGTCTGGTTGTGGGAGGGCGAGGAGGAGATCGGAAGCCCGAACCTCGGTAACTGCATCAAGCAGCAGCACGACGACATCATGGAATGTGATGGGATGTGGCTGCCTGCAATGCACCAGAGGCGGCCCGGAGGTTCGATGCCCCTCTATCGCGGCGTGCGGGGCCTCAACCTTGTCGAGCTGGAGTGTCGCGGTGGGGAGTGGGGCGGCGTACGCGACGGCCGCCACATCTGGTCGGGGTGGCTACCGTTCGTCGACGCTCCAATGATGCGACTCATTCACGCCGTCGGCTCGCTTTATGACGCGGACCACAAGCTCACTATCGACGGGTTGGCGGAGCGATTGGACGCTATAACAGCCGAAGAGCGCGAGCAGATTAAACTTCTGGAGGACGCTACAGATGCTTCCGCAGAGAAAGCCATGAAGCAGGTCGTCAACGTCAACGAACTCCGTGGCGGCAGGTCAATGCAGGAGCTGATCCCGGGATGGGTCTCTAACCCTCAAATTAATATTCAAGGATTTCACGGAGGCTACGACGGGCCGCATTTCTACACGATGATGCCCCAGAACGTGTCAGCAAAGATCGATGTGCGGCTGCCTGGTGGTGTGTCACCCGAGCAGTTGCAGGAGCTACTGAAGACTCACCTTCATCGCCGCGGCTTCCCGGAAATCGCGGTCCGTTGCCATGGGTACGAGGCGCAGCAGACCGATGTCGAGGACGAAATCTGCCAGGCGGCGATCCGAGCAGCGGCCACATGCGGCGTACAGACTCAGATCTGGCCGGCGTCCAACGGCTGTGCTCCGCATGCGTTCTTCGGAAAGGAGCCATACAACCTCCCGTGCAGCATTGCCGGGCTTGGGCATGGTGGCAACATCCACGCGCCGGACGAGTACATCACCGTCGGCAGCATCAGGGCACATATGGACTTCACCGTGAACTATCTACATGAATGGGCTTCCGGGCCCACG
>NZ_JBHZCS010000201.1:0-1427 GCF_042755705.1 Nocardia sp. NPDC059154 | reverse complement strand
GGGTTGCGTCCAATAGCGTGGTGTAGCAGCAGCGATCGGCTGTTGAGTCTGTCGTAATCCCCGGACAGCAGGGTGGCCACCGCGTGATCCTTCAGAAGACCTACCAAGTCGCTCCGAAGGAAGAAGACCACGCGATGACCAATCTCCAGCCTATCGACCCTGCCAAGCCCTTCGCCGAACAAGTGGCGATGGCCAGCCCGGACCTGCTGCGCGCCATGGTGTCGAGTTTCGTACAAACCTTGATGAGCGCCGAGGCCGACGCCGCCTGCGGCGCCGGCTACGGCGAACGCAGCGACGAGCGCGTCAACCACCGCAACGGCTACCGCCACCGCGACTTCGACACCCGCGTCGGCACCATCGACGTGGCGATCCCGAAACTACGGCAGGGCAGCTATTTCCCGGAGTGGCTGCTCGAACGCCGCAAGCGCGCCGAACGGGCCCTGACCTCGGTGGTCGCCACTTGCTATCTGCTCGGGGTGTCGACGCGGCGGATGGAGAAACTCGTCGAATCCTTGGGCATCACAAGCCTTTCCAAGTCCCAGGTGTCGATGATGGCCCGCGATCTCGACGCTCAGGTCGAGGCGTTCCGCACCCGCCCGCTCGACCAAGGGCCTTACACGTTCGTCGCCGCTGACGCCCTGGTGCTGAAGGTCCGTGAGAACGGGCGTGTAGTGAACGTCCACTGCTTGATCGCCACCGGTGTCAACGCCGACGGCTACCGCGAAATCCTCGGTCTGCAAGTGGTTTCCGGTGAAGACGGGGCCGGTTGGCTGGCGTTCTTCCGTGACCTGGTCGCTCGCGGCCTGTCCGGCGTCGCCCTGGTCACCTCCGACGCCCATGCCGGGCTCGTCGCGGCGATCGGGGCGACGCTGCCGGGCGCGAGCTGGCAACGCTGCCGCACCCACTACACCGTGAACCTGATGTCGGTCTGCCCGAAATCGTCCTGGCCGTGGGTGCGCACCCTGCTGCATTCGGTATTCGATCAAGCAGACACTGAATCAGTTGCCGCACAATATGATCGGATGCTCGACGCCCTCGCCGAGAAACTGCCGAAGGTCGCCGACCACCTCGACGCCGCCCGCGCGGACCTGCTGGCGTTCACCGCGTTCCCGAAACAGATCTGGCGACAGATCTGGAGCAACAATCCGCAGGAACGGCTGAACAAGGAGATCCGCCGCCGCACCGACGTCGTCGGGATCTTCCCCGACCGCGGCGCGATCATCCGCCTGGTCGGCGCCGTCCTGGCCGAGCAACACGACGAATGGATCGAAGGCCGCCGCTACCTCGGCCTGGACGTTCTGGCCCGCTCCCGCGGGCTCACCTCCGCCGACGAACAGGAGGACACCGCACCCGCAGAGCTCACCGCCTGACCGAATACCGGATCATGCGGTGACCACCCGAGTTACACCACGCCCTGGGACTTGACC
>NZ_JBHZCS010000200.1:0-1437 GCF_042755705.1 Nocardia sp. NPDC059154 | reverse complement strand
CCGGTCGAGACCGTGTTGTGGATCGGGGTGAAGATCGCCGGGGCGCTGGAGAGCGCGCATCGCCTCGGCATTCTGCATCGGGACGTGAAACCGGGCAACATCCTGCTCACCGATTACGGTGAGCCCGCGTTGACGGATTTCGGTATCGCGCGGATTGCGGGTGCATTCCAAACGGACACGGGCACTGTGGCCGGGTCGCCGGCGTTCACGGCCCCGGAGGTGCTCGAGGGCCAGGACTCTACGCCCGCCGCGGATGTCTACGGGCTGGGTGCCACCCTGTTCTGCGCGCTGACCGGGCATGCGGCGTTCGAACGTCGCAGCGGGGAGAACGTGGTGACCCAGTTCCTGCGGATCACCACCCAGCCGGTGCCGGACCTGCGCGACAGCGGCATCCCTGACGACGTGTCCGCGGTGGTCGCGGCGGCGATGAGCCGCGATCCCGGCGAGCGGCCCTCGGCAGCGGCGCTGGGGGAGGCGATCCGGCAGGCTCAGCGCCGCCTCGGGTTCACCGTCGACGAGATGGCGTTGCACGCCGAACCGGCCCCAGAGCGCCAGGCCCGCAAGCCGGCTGAGCCGCCAGGGTGGCGTCCGCCCGTGACGACGGCTCCACGGGGAGGCGGTACTTTGCCGCTGGAGTTGACCAGTTTCGTCGACCGCCGCACCGAGTTGGCGGAATTGAAGAATCTGCTGTCGGCGGCCCGGCTGGTGACGCTGACCGGGATCGGCGGTGTCGGTAAGACCCGGCTGGCGTTGCGGGCGGCGGCGTCCACGCGCCGGGAGTTCGCCGATGGGGTGTGGTTGGTCGAGTTGGCCGATGTCCGCGATCCGTTGCTGCTGGTCAACGCGGTGGCGGCCGCCCTGGGGTTGCGTGACGATCGGGCTCGGCCGTTGCCCGAGGTGTTGGTCGAGTTCCTGTCCACGCGGGAGTCGCTGGTGGTGTTGGACAACTGTGAGCAGCTGGTGGCGGCGGTGGCGGAACTGGTCGGGAGATGGTTGCGGAGCTGTCCGGATCTGCGGATTGTGGTCACCACCCGCGAGTCGCTCGATATCGCCGGCGAGGCGGTGCTGCGGGTGCCGCCGTTGACGGTTCCGGACCCGGATGGGGAGCCGTCGCCGCGGGAACTGCGACGCTCCGATGCGGTGACCTTGTTCGCCGACCGGGCGAGCGCGGTGGTGCCGGGTCTCGAACTGTCCGACGACAGCAAGGCGGCCGTGGCTCGGATCTGTGCCCGGTTGGACGGGTTGCCGCTGGCGATCGAGCTGGCCGCGGCGCGGATGCGCACCATGTCGCCGGAGCAGATCCTGCACCGCCTCGACGACCGGTACGCGCTGCTGACCCGCGCCAGCCGCACCGCGCCGACCCGGCAGCAGACCCTGCGATGGTGTGTCGACTGGAGCTACGAATTGTGCACCCCGGCCGAGCAGCGGTTGTGGGCC
>NZ_JBHZCS010000199.1:0-1487 GCF_042755705.1 Nocardia sp. NPDC059154 | reverse complement strand
ACAGCATTTCTCCGGGGTGGGGCTTAGCATGCAAGGACGAATACGATGTCCATCACCATCCGCACCGATTCGCGTTCCGAGGCGGAACCGCCACCTTCCGTTGGATGGAAGAGCATCCAGGACTTCATGAGACCTATGTTCTTCATCCCGGTCGTCGCGGGTTTCACAGGTGGGTTCTGGTACCCCCTGCTTCCGGCGTGGAGCGACGCGACCCATATCAACGCCGCCTCGTTGAACTTCCTCAACAGCATCAGCTTCTTGGCGATGGTGGTGATGGTCCCGATATTCTCGGCGCTCGGTGACCGGTACGGGCACCGCCGGTTGCTGACCATGACGATCTCGCTGACCGCGATAGGTTTCGTGCTGATTACGGTGGCCCCGGGGTTCGCTGTCGCTGCGATCGGCAACTCGTTGTGGTCTGCTCAATCGGCGTCGATCGGTTTGCTCATCGGACTGGTCCGCGACAAGGAAAAGGGCGCGCGGGCCAACCGTACGATCGCCCTGCTGGCCACCGGGATCACCGTCGGTTCGCTGATCGGTGTCCAGAGCGCCGGTCCGATCATGTCCCTTTTCGGCGGCAACGCCCGTTTGCCGCTCCTTGTCCCGGCGATCCTGCTCGTGGTGTGTGCACTGATCTCACAGTTCCTCCTCTCCGAATCCACCACACGAGCTGACCGCCCGATCGACTGGATCGGATCCATCGGATTGTCGGTCGGGCTGGTGTCGCTGCTGGTGGGCGTGATGAACGCCAACAGCGCCGGATGGACCTCCCTGAGCACCCTGGGCCTCTCGGCGATCGGATTGGTGGTACTGGTTGCATGGGTCAAATGGGAGCGCCGGACTCCTGCGCCGCTGATCAACCTCGATGTCGTGACCAGTCGGGCCATGTGGCCGGCGATGCTGGCTGCGGCGATGTTCGGAGCGATTCTGTATGTGCCCAAAACACCGGTCCTGACGTTCCTGGCAGCGAAACCGGAATCGGTCGGCTACGGCTTCGGGTTCGCGGCCACGGCAATTTCGATTGTGTTGACCTGCTTCTACCTGATGGACATACTCGGATCATCCGTGTATGCGCTCATCGCCGGCAAGATCGGTGCGCGCGGGGTACTCGTGGCAGGAATTGGCTGCGGCACAGTAGGACTCGCGAGCACGGCCATCTTGGCGCACGCGGGCTCGACAGCATGGGCGTTCACCCTGGGGTTCATGACGATCGGGCTGGGCACAGGACTGCTGCATGGCAGCATGCCCGCATACATCTCTGAGGCTGCGCCCGCCGACCAGGTCGCCGTCATCTCCGGCACCTACTTCACAGTGCGAGGTGTCGGTGGCACGATCGGCACGGCCATGGCCGGCGCCATGCTCGCCGCCTTCACCCCGGCACACGCCACGTCTCCGACCGAGACCGGCTACTCGGCCGTGTGGTTGTTCTGCGCCGCAGCGTCAGTGGTCAGCCTCCTGCTCATGATCTTGTCCTGGTTCCGCCGACG
>NZ_JBHZCS010000198.1:0-1502 GCF_042755705.1 Nocardia sp. NPDC059154 | reverse complement strand
CTGCTCGAACTCATGCTGAAAGACGGTGCGCTGGCACCGGATTTCGAGGATCAGGTGCTGGCGGATTCCTGCGTCACGCGCGAGCGGAGCGAGCCCAGCGCTCAGAAGGTGGAAGCCTGATGTACACCCAACTGCTGGCGAATATCGCGATCCTGGTGCTGTCCGGGTTCGTGGGCTTCGCCGTGATCTCCAAGGTGCCCAACACCCTGCACACCCCACTCATGTCCGGCACCAACGCCATTCACGGCATCGTGGTACTCGGCGCGCTGGTGGTGTTCGGCAAGGTGGCGCACCCGTCGGTGCTGATGCAGATCATCCTGTTCGTCGCCGTCGTGTTCGGAACCCTGAACGTCATCGGCGGTTTCGTCGTGACCGACCGCATGCTGGGCATGTTCAAGGCGAAGAAGCCTGCCGCACAAGAGAAGGCGGGCGAGTAACCCCATGGACAATCTGGTCAACGTTCTCTACATCGCCGCGTTCGCGCTGTTCATCTACGGTCTGATGGGCCTGACCGGCCCCAAGACCGCGGTGCGCGGCAACTGGATCGCCGCGGTCGGCATGGGCATCGCGGTCGTCGCGACGCTCATCTCCATCCGCCACACCAACAACTGGATCCTGATCGTCGCCGGTCTGGTGGTCGGCATCGGCCTGGGCGTGCCGCCCGCCAAGTTCACCAAGATGACCGCCATGCCGCAGCTGGTCGCCGCGTTCAACGGCGTCGGCGGTGGCACGGTCGCGCTCATCGCGTGGGCCGAATTCCTCGACACCAAGGGCTTCTCCCAGGTGCACGAGCAGCCCTCGGTGCACATCGTGATCGCCTCGCTGTTCGCGGCCATCATCGGCTCGGTCTCGTTCTGGGGCTCCTGCATCGCGTTCGCGAAGCTGCAGGAATTGCTATCGGGCAGGCCGATCACCGTCGGCCGCCTGCAGCAGCCGCTGAACCTGTTGCTGCTCGCCGGTGCGATCGCGGCGGCCGTGGTCATCGGCATCGGCGCCACCAATGACGGTGTGCCGCAGTACTGGATGATCGCGGTGCTGGTGCTCGCGGGCGTCCTCGGCCTGATGGTCGTGCTGCCGATCGGCGGCGCGGACATGCCGGTCGTCATCTCGCTGCTCAACGCCCTGACCGGTCTGTCGGCCGCGGCCGCGGGTCTGGCTTTGGACAACACCGCCATGATCGTGGCCGGCATGATCGTCGGCGCGTCCGGCACCATCCTGACCAACCTGATGGCCAAGGCCATGAACCGGTCCATCCCGGCCATCGTCGCCGGTGGATTCGGCGGCGGCACAACGGCTCCGGGCGCGGGTGGCAGCGGTGAGCAGAAGCAGGCCAAGGCCACCTCCGCCGCGGACGCCGCGATCCAGATGGCCTACGCCAACCAGGTCATCGTGGTCCCGGGTTACGGTATGGCCGTGGCCCAGGCCCAGCACGCGGTCAAGGAGATGGCGGCCCTGCTCGAGGCCAAGGGCGTCGAGGTCAAGTACGCCATCCACCCGGTCGC
>NZ_JBHZCS010000196.1:0-1667 GCF_042755705.1 Nocardia sp. NPDC059154 | reverse complement strand
CCGGCCTGGCCGCCTGGATCCTCGACTTCATTCCGGGCTTCGACCTGGGTCATCAGGGTCTGGTCTTCAACATCACCTCGGCCGCGTCCTTCATCGTGCTGCTGATCTTCATCCCGGGCGTGCTCGGCGTCGCCCTCGGCCGCTGGCTGGCCGGCCGGGACGGCAAGAAGCAGTCCGGCACCCCCGCCGGCACTGCACCCGACCCGCAGCCCGCCGGCGTCTGAGGCTCCCGTCCGCGCTCGACCCCGCGCCACCGATCGGGTGGCGCGGGGTTTTTCCTATCCGGGGGCACCGACGGCAGCGCCCGCCGCCGGAGTCCGGCGACGGGCGCTGAGATGAAAGCCGTTGTGCCCTACAGCAGAATCGCGCCGCCGGTCGGGCCGTCCTCGCGGGCGATGGCCGAGTAGGCCGCGGCCAGCAGGCTCGGATCCGGGCCCTCCAGCCGACCCGGCTTGGCCAGGCCGTCGAGCACCACGAAACGCAGCACGCCCGAACGGGTCTTCTTGTCGGTCTGCATGGCGTCCATCAGCTGCGGCAGCGCATCGGCGTCGTAGGTGGTGGGCAGGCCGATGCTGTCCAGGATGGTGCGGTGCCGCTCGGCGGTGGCGTCGTCGAGACGGCCTGCGAGGCGGCCCAATTCGGCCGCGAAGACCAGGCCCACCGAGACGGCCGCGCCGTGCCGCCAGCGGTACCGCTCCCGGCGCTCGATGGCGTGGCCGAGGGTGTGGCCGTAGTTGAGGATCTCGCGCAGATTCGATTCCTTGAGGTCGGCGGCCACCACATCGGCCTTGACCTGGATGGCGCGGCGGATGAGCTCGGGCAGCACGTCGCCGGTCGGGTCCAGGGCGGCCTGCGGGTCGCGTTCCACCAGTTCCAGGATCACCGGGTCGGCGATGAAACCGGCCTTGATGATCTCGGCCATGCCCGCCACGATCTCGTTGCGCGGGACCGTCTCCAGCGTGGCCAGGTCCACCATGACGGCGGCCGGCTCGTGGAAACTGCCGACCAGGTTCTTGCCCGCCTCGGTATTGATGCCGGTCTTGCCGCCCACCGCGGCGTCCACCATGGCCAGCAGCGTGGTCGGCACGTGCACGATGTCCACGCCGCGCATCCAGGTGGCGGCCACGAAACCGGCCAGGTCGGTGGCCGCGCCGCCGCCCAGGCTCACGATCACGTCCTTGCGGGTCAGCCCGACGCGGCCGAGCACCTCCCAGCAGAAGCCCGCGACCTGCAGGTCCTTACCGGCCTCGGCGTCGGGGATCTCCACCCGGTGCGCGTCGATGCCCTTGTCGGCGAGGGCCTTCCGCACCACCTCGGCGGTCTCGGCCAGCGGCGGCTGGTAGAAGATCGCCACGGTCCGCACGCCGGACCGGCCGGTCACCTGGTCGACCAGATCGCCCAGCAGCCCCCGGCCGATGATCACCGGGTACGGGTCGGCCGTGCGGACCTCGATGCGAGTCGGCTCGCTCATAGGACTCCTCCGTGAATGGTCCCGCCCATCGGCGGGGAATAACGTGACCCCGTGGTGCGGGGAAGTTGTCGATCGGATCGGCGGCGCGTGCCCGTGGCGCGCGATGGTGCGCTCAGGATCACGAACCTCCCTCCACCGCAGGGGAAGTGGCACCGGGAACCGAGCCGTCGGCCGGCGGGTGCTCCTGCTCGCGGGC
>NZ_JBHZCS010000195.1:0-1677 GCF_042755705.1 Nocardia sp. NPDC059154 | reverse complement strand
TAGCCTCGATCTTTCGCGGGGCCTTCGGCCCGGCGTGATCGGTTTCGGATTGGCTTCCGGCGGCTGACGAGTGGCCTGTGGGCAACACAGAGTAGCCCGGTCAGCGGGTGCTGCCGGGTTCCACGAGCCCGGAGGAGAGTCCTTTCGATCGTTGTCGGGACGGGTTTGTCGCTGGTCAGCCTGGTTGCAGGCGGTGTAGGGCGGTGATCAGCAGGCCGGTGTGGCGAGCGTGACGAGACAGGCGCAGGTGAGTGCGTCGAGCGTGTCGCGCGATGCGGGCTGGTAGTGAGAACAGTTGCAGGCGTAGGGTTTTCGGTTCCCATCGGCGGGCCCGGTGGTCGTGCAGGGCGATGGTCTGGCACCAGGCGATCAGATCCAGGGCCAGCGCGACGATGGCCAGCCAGATCCGGTTGGCGTCGAAGGAACGGAACGGCAGGTTGCGCAGCCCGGTGTCCTTGGCCGCGCGGATGCGGTCCTCGCAGCGGGCGCGGCGGCGATGCCGTAACTCCAGGTCCGGCAGCTGGCCGCGGCGGGTGTTGGTGACGAACGCGGTCAACCGCAGCCCGTCGACGTCGGTAAACCGCAACTGCGCGCCCGGGTGCGGGCGCTCTTTCCGCACGATCAGCCGCATCCCGTCGGGCCAGCCGGAAAGCTCTGCCAGGCCGGTGATTTCGGCGACCCATGCTCCCTCGCGGACCTGCCCGTCCGCGTCGTAAGCGGGGGTCCACACATGTTTCGGGATGGCGTTGACCGCCTCGACCAGGGCGTCGGTGAGAGTGAAACCCAGCGAGTATTGGACTCGACGGGCATGGCAGTAGGCGAGGAATTCGTGGGTGCCGCCGCTGGCGTCGGTGCGCACCAGGACTTTGCGCCCGACGCGGTAGCCGGGCCGCAACGGTAGCTGCTCCAGGGCGGCGGCGAGGACCTGTTTGTGGTCGACGGCGGTATTGGCACCGGCGTTGCCCGGTCGCAGCAGTTGCGCGAGGGGTTCGCCGGTGCCGTCGGCGCCGTGGTCGGCGAAGGCCAGCAGCGGGTGAAACCCGAAGCCGCGCTTGAATGTTGGGCTGGCGTATTCCTTGTCCGAGTGGGCGTCCACCAGTGTCGCGTCCAGGTCGATGACCAGCGGATCAGCGGCGGTGATCCCGTGATCGGGTGCCCGCTCACCCGCCGCGCGCCAGGCCGCCGCCCGTGCGGTGGCGCGGGCGGAAGCGATGGCAGCCAACGCTTTACGTGCGTCACCAGCCAGGGCGGCGATCAGTCGTGACACTGTCGGGTCCGACGCCACCGCCCCGAACACGTCCGGCTCGCACCGCAGCATCGCGATATCGGCGGCGCAGTCGCCGCCGATCGCGACCGCCACCGCCAGGTCCAGCAGGATCTTTCCCGGATCGTGTACGGCGAACCGCTTGCGCCACGGTCCCATGACCTGCGACAACGCCCGATCCAACCCGGCCACGCCCGCGGTCTGCAGCAGGGCCACCGCCCCGGCGTGGGCCACCACCCCCGACCCGTGCCCGTCAACTTTCAGCGACGGGTACCACCACGTAGACTGCCTCACCAGAAAGGTGCTCCTGCTACTTCGATATTCAGCCCTCAGCAAGCCGAATTATCGCAGTTCAGAGCACCTTTCGCCATTTCAGAGCCACCGACGGCCCCATCAGGCGTGATTGGGCGAGG
>NZ_JBHZCS010000194.1:0-1680 GCF_042755705.1 Nocardia sp. NPDC059154 | reverse complement strand
TTAGCCTCGATCTTTCGTCGGGCCTTCGGCCCGGCGTGATCGGGTTCGGATTGATTTCCGGCAGCTGAGCAGCGGCCGGTGGGCAACCGAGGGTAGCCCGGTCAGCGGGGTGGCTGCCGGGTTCCACGGGCCCGGAGAGAATCCTTTCGAGGGTCGGAGGGGCGGGTTGGTGCTGGTCAGCCGGGTTGCAGACGGTCGAGGGCGGTGACCAGCACGCCGGTGTGCGGGGCGTGGCGGGACAGGCGCATATGAGTGCGGCGGGCGTGGCGTGCCAGGCGGGCGGGAATTGAGAATAGTTGCAGGCGAATGGTTTTCGGTTCCCATCGGCGGGCGCGGTGGTCGTGCAGGGCGATGGTCTGCAGCCAGGCGGTCAGATCCAGCGCGAGAGCGACGATCGCCAGCCAGATCCGGTTGGCGTCGAAACCGCGGAACGGGAGGTTGCGCAGCCCGGTGTCCTTGGCTGCGCGGATGCGGTCCTCGCAGCGGGCGCGGCGGCGATGCCGTAACTCCAGATCCGGCAGCTGGCCGCGACGGGTGTTGGTGACGAACGCGGTCAGCCGCAGGCCGTCGACGTCGGTGAACCGCAACTGGGCGCCTGGATGCGGTCTTTCCTTCCGCACGATCAATCGCATGCCCTCCGGCCAGGTGGAAAGCTCTGCCAGGCCGGTGATTTCGGCGACCCACGCTCCTTCCCTCGCCTGCCCGTCGGCGTCGTAAGCAGGGGTCCATACGTGTTTCGGTACCTGATCGACCGCCTCGACCAGGGCCTCGGTGAGGGGGAACCCGAGCGAGTACTGCACCCGCCGCGCATGGCAGTAGGCCGCGAATTCGTGGGTGCCGCCGCCGGCGTCGCTGCGCACCAGTACTTTCCTCCCGACGCGATACCCGGGCTGCCACGGCAGTTGCTCCAGTGCGGCGGCCAGAACTTTCTTGTGGTCGGCCGCAGTGTTGGCGCCGGCGTTGCCAGGGCGCAGCAACGCTGCCAGCGGTTCGCCGGTGCCGCCCGCGCCGTGGTCGGCGAAGGCGAGCAACGGGTGGAAACCATAGCCCCGCTTGAACGTCGGCGCCGCATGCTCTTTGTCCGAATGCGCATCGACCAGCGTGGCATCCAAATCGATGATCAACGGGTCGGCGGCGGTGACCGCATGACCAGGTGCGTACTGCCCGGCTCGCTGCCACGCGATCGCTCGCGCTGCCGCCTGTGCCGATGCGAAGGCCGACAATGCTTTTCGCGGCTCGGCGGCCAGGGCCGCGATAAGCCGGGACACCGTCGGATCCGACGCGACCGACCCGAACACGCCCGGCTCGCCGCGCAGCATCGTCATATCGGAGGCGCAATCGCCGCCGACCGCGACCGTCACCGCCAGATCCAGCACGATCTTCCCCGGATCATGTGTGGCCAGCGGCTTGCGCCACGGTGCCAGCGCCTGCGACAACGCCCGATCCAGCCCGACAGCGGCCGCGGTCCGCACCAGCGCAACTGCCCCAGCCTGCGACACCACCCCAGCACCGTCCCCGTCAACTTTCAGCGACGGATACCACGACGTAGACTTCCCCACCAGAAGGGTGCTCCTCGAACTGCTGATTCAACCTTAGACAAGTCGAATCATCGCCGTTCAGAGCACCTTTCGCCATTCCAGAGCCGCTACCGGCTCACCTGACGTGATTAATCGAGGTTAG
>NZ_JBHZCS010000193.1:0-1862 GCF_042755705.1 Nocardia sp. NPDC059154 | reverse complement strand
CCGTCGGCAACGGGCCGGAATTGCTGGCGGTCGACCCGAGCACGCACACCCTCTACACCACTAACTTCGGCGACAATTCGGTGTCGGTGATCGACGCGGCCGCCCACACCGTTACCGCGATAATCCCGGTCGGTAAGGGGCCGATCGGTGTGGCGGTCGACCCGGGCACGCACACCCTCTACACCACCAACAGGAACGACGATTCGGTGTCGGTGATCGACCCGGCCACCCACACCGTCACCGCGACCATCCCGGTCGGCAAGGGGCCGGAATTGCTGGCGGTCGACCCGGGCACGCACACCCTCTACACCGCCAACTTCGGCGACGATTCGGTGTCGGTGATCGACCCGGCCACCCACACCGTCACCGCGACCATCCCGGTCAGCAAGGGGCCGGTCGCTGTGGCGGTCGACCCGGGCACGCACACCCTCTACACCACCAACGGCTACGACAATTCGGTGTCGGTGATCGACGCGGCCGCCCACACCGTCACCGCGACCATCCCGGTCGGTAAGACGCCGATCGGTGTGGCGGTCGACCCGGGCACGCACACCGTCTACACCGCCAATAGGGACGACAATTCGGTGTCGGTGATCGACCCGGCCACCCACACCGTCACCGCGACCATCCCGGTCGGCAAGACGCCGATCGGTGTGGCGGTCGACCCGGGCACATCCACCGTCTACACCGCCAACTTCTCCGGCAATTCGGTGTCGGTGATCGAGCCGCGGCGCTGACTCGGGTGTAGGTGTGCACAGACCAGCGACCTGCTTGGACAACAGTTCGTGAAGCCGACGTTCGAGGTGTGCGGCGGGGGCAACACCCGCACTGCGGATACAGCAGCCAGACACCGTGGGTGAAGATCACCAAAATGCCCTCTACCTGCGGTGAAGTTGCCGACTGGGGCGGCAAAGCGACTGTCGTAGGACCGCAGGACTTCAGGCTCATACAATGGCCAGACAAAGTTTGCTCACTATGCAACCAGGGATGGAACGGACCAAGAGAGCAATCGGTCGCATATGGACCGCCTCGATCTCGCACCCACGAGTTGACCTATCCACGACCCCGCCTGCTCGGCAGGGATCGCGTCCTCACCTCACGACTCACCAAGCGTTTCGCCCTGACGTGCAACGTGTGCATCCAGCGCCGCCGTGACTGACCTTCACTGTCGCCTGGACAGCAGAACAGCGCGGGCGTGGAGCGGCTTTGGCCACGCCGAGGTCATCGCCCTAATAAGCTCAGCTTGATTTTTAATCTGTGCGGCGTGGTCGGGTGCCCTTCTCATGATGTGTCGGGCGGTTGTAGGCCTGGCCGGTGAGCAGGACCAGGCCGGCGTCGTGGCGGGTGGTGCGGTGCCGGTTCTTCGAGCCGGCAGGTCTGCCCGGCCCGGGCCGGCTGGGGTTTCGGTGCAGCGGCTGGGGACCCGGTTCTGGTGCGGGTGTTACGAAACCCGCCGAAGGGCGGGCATTCAGTGCCGCGGCTCGATCACCGACACCGATTTGCCGTCCCTGTTGGCGGTGTAGAGGGTGTGCGTGCCCGGGTCGACCGCCACACCCTCCGGCCCCTTGCCGACCGGGATGGTCGCGGTGACGGTGTGGGCGGCCGTGTCGATCACCGACACCGAATTGTCGGGGTTGTTGGTGGTGTAGACGGTGTGCGTGCCCGGGTCGACCGCCACACCGCTCGGCCGCATGCCGACCGGGATGGTCGCGGTGACGGTGTGGGTGGCCGGGTCGATCACCGACACCGAATTGCCGGTGTAGTTGGTGGTGTAGAGGGCGTGCGTGCCCGGGTCGACCGCCAGGAATTCCGGCCCCTTGCTGACCGGGATGGTCGCGGTGACGGTTGGTGTCTCCTATACA
>NZ_JBHZCS010000192.1:0-1892 GCF_042755705.1 Nocardia sp. NPDC059154 | reverse complement strand
AACAAGATCAACCCCACCAGCCCGCCCGAGCCGAGATCACCATCCCCAGTGACGAACCCGGCCGCTGTGGTCACCACCCTGAGTGACGCTCAACAGCACGCATCGGATCACCGCGGGCATCCTCACGGGCACGCACTAGATCCCTGGCCGCTTCCGGTTCCGGTGTCGGTACCGCGACCGCCACCACCTCGCCCAAGCGCAGCAACCGGGCCAGGTGCATCGCGTCACGGGCATCTGTCTTGACCCGATCCCCGGCCGGGCGCTGCAACTTCGACGGCGCCGCGACCACGCACGATATACCGGCAGCGGTCAGCGCCCGATACAACCCGAACCCGGTCGGGCCGGCCTCGTACACCACCCTCACCGGCGGTGCCAGTGTGGCCAGCCACGCCAGGATCTCCGCGTGATCCGGGCACAACCGGCGCCGCACCACCCGCCCCGACTCGTCCTCGATCCCGCACGCCACCACCGACATCGCGTGCACATCCAACCCGACACTCGTCCCTGAATACTCACCGGGGGCCTCCTGAAACTGCATGTGGCTCTACTGAAGTGAGTGTCACTCCGGCAACCTACGAGACTCTGCAGAACGAGGCCTCCGGCCTCGTCTACCTCAGTGGACCCTCATAGCGTCTAGTCCGCGGACGGTCTCGGCGCCTGGCCTTTCTCTGAACTAATCGCTCACGTGCTGGTGGGCGTCACGGCAAGACGGACATTCCGGGATCAGAGGTGTCCTCGACTGGCGAAATACATTATGGGAGTTAATGTTCCAGAGTGGCTTTGCGCTACGTAGATGCCAGAAGGAGGGATCGACTCGTGAAGATACCCGCGGCCGAACCGGCCCACGCGGATGGCAACGGAGTCGTCCCGGTCGCCGGCGGCCCGACGCCGACACCCCCGGGTGTCGGGGCGAATACGCCCGCAGCAGACGCGGCGGATCCGGGATCGGTTGCCGCGCACGAATTCCCGGCCAGTGTCGATCCGGCACCGGCAGGTCGGCGCAGCCGCTCGCGTACCGCGCTGATCTTCGCCGCGGCCCTGGCCGCGCTGGTGATGCTGGCGCTGATCTCCGCGGCCATCGGGCAGGTTCCGACCAGTCCCGCCGAAGTCGCCGGTGCGGTGTTCCATCGGATCGGCCTGGATTGGGGTCCGATGCCCGGACATCCCGCCGGGTACGTGACCCTGTGGGAGGTGCGGTTCCCGCGCGTCGTGCTGGGCATGCTGGTCGGGGCCGCGCTCGCGACCGCCGGCGCGCTGCTGCAAGGCGTGTTCGCCAACCCGCTCGCCGAACCCGGTGTCATCGGCGTGTCCGCGGGTGCGGCGGTCGGGGCGGGCACCGTCATCGTGATCGGTGGCGCGTTCGCGGCCGCCTGGTCGGTGGCGGCGGGCGCGTTCGTCGCCGGACTCGGCACCACGCTGCTGGTGTATCTGCTGTCGCGGTCGGGCGGGCGCACCGAGGTCGTGACATTGATCCTCACCGGTGTCGCCATCAACGCCTTCGCCGGTGGCGTGATCTCGTTCCTGCTGTTCAAGGCGTCCCCGGCGGCGCGTGACCAGCTGGTGTTCTGGCAGATGGGCAGCCTCAACGGCGCCACCTGGCAGGCGGTGAACGTGGTCTGGCCGCTGACCCTGCTGGGCATCGCCGCCGCGGTCTGGATGGCGCCGCGCCTGGATCTGCTGGCGCTGGGCGAATCCGCGGCCCGCCACCTGGGCGTGGACGTGGAACGGTTGCGGCGCAACGTGATCGTCATGGTCGCCGTCCTCGCCACCGCCGGTGTCGCCTTCACCGGCATCATCCTGTTCGTCGGGCTGATCGTGCCGCACCTGGTGCGCATGCTCGTCGGCCCCGGCCACCGGGTGCTGATCCCGCTGTCGGCCATCGTCGGCGCGGT
>NZ_JBHZCS010000191.1:0-1934 GCF_042755705.1 Nocardia sp. NPDC059154 | reverse complement strand
CGGTGCGCGGGTGCAGCGGCACGAGGCGGTCGCGGTCGAGTTTGGCGTGGTGGATCGTGATGATGCCGGTGTCGAGGTCGACATCCGCGCGGCGCAGGGCCACGGCCTCACCGATGCGCATGCCCGTGGCAGCGAGTAGCCCGAACAGGGTGGCCAAGGTAGTGGCGTGCAGCGGCCGGTTCAGTGCTCGCGCCGCCCCGATGAGCCGCTCGATGTCCTGTGGCGACCACAGGTAGGGAGCCGGTCGATGCCGATGGGTGGGGAATATCCCCGTCGGGGGTATCTCGGTGGCGGGGTCGAGGGTGGCCAGCCAGGCGCAGAACCGGCGGGCGACGCCCAAGTCGCCGGGCCCACTGGTCAGGGCCCGCGTCGGTGGATTGCCGCACCCAGGCGACGACCGCGTCACTGGTCACGGCCGCGTCGGCGCCGGTTTCATCGAGCCAGTCGGCGAATTGGGTCAGCCAGGTCCCGGCGCGTTCGAGTTTGTATCCCAGTGCCCGCCGGATCCGCAGATAGCTCTGGACGTGGTCGTGCAGTGTAGTCATCGCCGCGTCTCCTGTTCCGGCCAGGGGACGGCGAGTTGCCGCAGAGTCTCGATGTCGACACGGGCGTAGAGGGCAGTGGTTTGCAGGCTGTCGTGACGCAGGACCTGCGCGATCCGCGGTAACGGAACCCGCGCCGCGACCATCTCGCACGCCACGGTGTGACGCAGGCGGTGCGCGCCGACCTCGGCGATCCCGGCGCGGCGGCATGCGCGGCGCACCGTCGAGGACACCGTGCCGGCGGCGACCGGGGCATACGGCGCCCGCGCCCGCAGGAACACTTCCCGGCGGTCGCATGGTGGACGGCCCCGCCGTAGATAGCTGGCGATCGCCTCACCCACCTCCCACGGCAGCGGCAGCCGCTCGACCCGACTGCCCTTGCCGTGCACCAGGACCTCGCCCGCCCTCCAGTCGATGTCCTCCAATGTCAAACCCGCGACCTCGCCGCGGCGCAGTCCCAGCCGGAGCAGGGTGATGATCATCGCGTAGTCGCGTCGACCGAGCGCGGTCCGGCGATCACAACAGCCGAGCAGCGCCTTCATCTCGGCCCGCCCAATTCCCCGGGGAAGCGGCGATCCGCGGCGGCCGGTGGCCGACGGCGCGGCTTGTGACAGATCGGTAGAGGTCCGTCCGGTGACGAAACAGAACCGCAGCAGCGACCGAAGAGCCGCCACGAAGTTCTGCGTCGCGCTCACCGACACCGACTCCGACCGGTGCAGCACCGCCTCGGTGATGTCAGCGGCCCGTACAGCGGTCAGATCGGCACCGCCGGGCAGCTCCTCGACGAACCGGCGCGCGTGGTCGCGACATCCCCGGATCGTGCCGGACGCCAAGCCGCGTTCGGCTACCAAATAGTGCTCGAACGCGGCGACCAACGCCTCCACCGGCGACAACACGGCAGGCTGCCCGACCGAGGCGGCCACCCCCGAATCCCGCAGCACGTCCAGCACGCACAACAAGCCAGGACGCGACCACTGCGAACAGCTACCGCCGCCTATCCGCTGAAAGGCAAGGAATTCCCCGACCCGATCCACATTCAACTCCGCCACCCCGAGGCCGTTGCACGCCATCCACCGGCTCAACCGCCCCAACTGACGCAACTGAGGAACCACCGCCAGCCGGGTATAGCCCCGCCGCCGCAGCTCCCGCTCATAAGCACCCACGAACTGAGCCAACGGGCCGGTAACCACGACCCCGCTCACCCTGCTTGTCGCCTTGACCATGACTGTCTCCTTCCTCGATGAACCGGATGAAGACAATCCTCAAGCGACCTTCGTTATGCCGACCTCGATACACCGATCACGCCATACCGCAACAGCTTTCGCCACCGATCGGCACAACCCGCAGGTCGGCATAATCATGTTTGTGCCGACATCGGCACAACCACGACCT
>NZ_JBHZCS010000190.1:0-1985 GCF_042755705.1 Nocardia sp. NPDC059154 | reverse complement strand
GCCTGGCCTACATGACCGACGAAGCGGTCGAGGGCCGCGACGCCTTCCTCGAGAAGCGCGAACCGGACTGGAAGCCCTACCCCTGGTACTTCTGAACCCGGACCGCAGCAAACGGCAAGCTGTCATGCTGCACTCATGGAGATACTGAGCAGTCGGGTAATCCTGCGACCGCGCGATTACGAGCGGACGGTCGAGTTCTATCGCGACGCGCTGGAGCTGGCCATTGCCCGCGAGTATCCGGGTGGCACGGTCTTTTTCGCGGGGCAGTCACTGATCGAGGTGGCCGGCCACGGGCGCGCGGACGATGCTCCGAGCAGGTTCGCCGGCGCCATCTGGCTACAGGTCCGCGACTGCGACGACGCCGCCGCGGAACTCGCGCTGCGCGGGGTCATCATCGACCGCGCGCCCGAGCGCGAACCGTGGGGTCTGATCGAGATGTGGATCCGCGATCCCGAGGGGACGCCGCTGGTACTCGTCGAGGTGCCGGCGAATCACCCGCTCCGGCGCGACACCCGGGGCGACTGAGCGCGGCGGACCGCCCCTTAGCACGGCGGTAACTGTGAAATGCGTCCGGGGGCACCGGTTAACGGAGCGTAAAGACCATGACGCAAACTGATCGGTGTGTCTGCCGAACTGCTCGTTCTGCTGATCGTTGTTTGCACAGCCTTGGCATTCGACTTCACAAACGGATTTCACGACACCGCGAACGCGATGGCCACCTCCATCGCCACCGGTGCCCTCGCCCCGCGTACCGCCGTACTCCTGTCCGGAGCACTGAATCTGGTCGGTGCGTTCCTCAGCGTCGCCGTCGCCGCCACGGTCGCCGAGGGCATCGTCGACCTGTCGGAGGTGAGCGGCCGCGCCCTGCTGGACATCGTCTTCGCCGGACTGGTCGGCGGCATTCTGTGGAATCTGTTCACCTGGTTGTTGGGTTTGCCGTCGAGTTCCTCGCACGCGCTGTTCGGTGGTCTCATCGGCTCGACCATCGCGGCGCTGGGCCTGCACGGGGTGATCTGGACGGCGGGCAGCAAGGGTGTGCTCGCCAAGATCATCGTCCCGGCCCTGCTCTCCCCGATCGTGGCGGCGCTGGTGGCCTCCATCGCCTCCTGGGTGGTGTACCGGATCACCCGGGACAGCAACGAGCGGACCGTGACCCGCGGCTTCCGCTGGGGACAGATCGGCACCGCCTCCCTGGTCTCGCTGGCGCACGGCACCAATGACGCGCAGAAGACCATGGGCATCATCTTCCTGGCGCTCATCGCGCACGGCTCGGCCAAGGCCAGCGATCCGCTGCCGCTGTGGGTCATCGTGTCCTGCGCCATCGCCATGGCCGCCGGCACCTGCCTCGGCGGCTGGCGCATCATCCGCACCCTGGGCAAGGGCCTGGTCGACATCGTGCCGCCGCAGGGCTTCGCCGCCGAATCCACCAGTGCGGCGATCATTCTCACCTCGGCCCACTTCGGCCTGCCGCTGTCCACCACCCAGGTGGTGACCGGATCCATCCTCGGTTCCGGCATCGGACGCCCGGGCGCGGAGGTGCGCTGGGGCGTGCTCGGCCGCATGGTGGTGGCCTGGGTGCTGACCCTGCCGCTGGCCGGCGTGGCGGGCGCGATCTGCTGGGCCATCCTGCACGACATCGGCGGCACGGCCGGCGTGCTGGTGGTGCTGGCGCTGCTGATCGCCATGGCCGCGTTCATCTGGCTCCGGTCCAAGCGCGCGGTGGTCAACTCGCACAACGTCACCGAGGAGTGGGGTGGCGCGGCGGACCCGGCCACCGCGAACGGTCGCAGTGCAAACTCCGCTGCTTCCCGCAATGACGACACCGTCGGAATCGGCTAGGAGACCGCGATGCACACCCTGCTGCACAACCTCTCCGACCTGTGGCGAGTCATGCTGGCCGCCTTGATCTTCGGGGCCGGGCTGCCGACCGTGTTCGCCGTCGGCATCCGCTTCCGCTCCCAGGTCGACGACGGTGCGACCGGAGC
>NZ_JBHZCS010000189.1:0-2106 GCF_042755705.1 Nocardia sp. NPDC059154 | reverse complement strand
TCCCTGCTCACCCACACGATTGCACGGACTCACGGTCGTTCGCCGTAGATCAACGCTAAACCGCCGCGACCGATCCCCGAAACCCACAAGCTTCAACAGGCCACTGAGCTGAGCAGATGTAACCGGAGACCTCCCCACACACATGCACCCACCGTCATAGGGCGGATTCCAGGGGTCGTCGCAACACACGTGGTTGTGCTAACCCGACCAGCCCGTGCAATCTGCAACGTTTGGCCGCTGACCCCACGCAGGCTCCGGTGATGATCGGGCTGGCGGCCGTGCAAGTGCCGTCACTGCTGGCCGGGGACCTCGACGTGTGGTTGTCAGCGTGCCGCGACTTCACCGATTCCCCGTTGCAGTCGAGCGGCCTTCTCCCTCGCTCGGACCACGGCGAGCCCACTGGACAGGCGCTGCTGCACCGACCCGAACGGCGCTGCCCGCACCAGCTCCACCGCCAACGCCCACTGATAGAACTTCTCCAGCACCGCATCCGATCGATTCCATGTCACCGCGGCCACCTGAAACGGCGGCCCGGCAGTCGGCGCGCGGCGTAAAACGCCTCGCTGATCTGGGAACGCACGTGCACCACACAGCCACGTGCTGGCCGACATGATGCGCACATCCGGAGCAGGACACGCGCGATTCTGGCGAATCGGCCACGGCCTTCGAGGATCGGCCGGTGCTGTGCCAGCGCGGTCATACGCTGCGCTTCTCGGCGCCGTTTTCCGTTGTCGGTGCGGAAGCAGACCGCGCGTGCGGGGATGAGCCCCCGGTGAGCGGGTGGGCTTTGACGTTGGTGAGGTGCTCCCCGCGCGTGCGGGGATGAGCCCAGACCGCCGCCACCGTGCGGAAGGCCACCGCTGCGCTTCCTGCGCGTGCGGGGATGAGCCATCAAGAGGCCCCGGTCGTACTTATCACCTGGGTGCTCCATACCCGCGGGGAGCACCTCGATCTGCCAGTTGCAGGCACTCGGCGGTACTCCACGCAAGCGTCTTGCGTTGTGAGGCTGTCGATTTCGATGCGGAACGAATGCGGAATGAATGCACACTGGATGCACAATGAATGCACACAAGCGTTGCGATAAAAGTGCGATGAAAAATCGCCCTGAACTGGGTGTTTGGTGGTGGCCCGCCTCCTGCCTGATCCCCACTATCTCCCGCTTCGCTGAAGATAGTGGGGATCAGGCAGGAGACAAACCACCACCAAACAGTTGTGAGCAGAAGGAGAGAAGCACCAGAAGAAGGAGGACCACAAGGAAGAGAGACCACAAGGGGGGACCACAAAGAGAGGACCACAAGAGGGCGGGTTGGCATGGCACGGTGCGTTGGGAGCGGGGCGCGTTGGGGGACGAAACCGCAAGGGGGCGTGTGAGCGCGAAGTCAGGTCTCGTACGGGGTGACGACGAGGGACCACAACGAAGGGATGCCGGCAGGGGTGATTGATGAGTAGCCGTCAATCTCCTGATCCGTATGCATCAATGGATCCGTCGAAGCGAGATGCATTGAGGTGCAGCTGATTTCATGAGCATCCATCAAATCTGTGATTGAACCGTATTCATCAAAAGCATTGGTGTGCAGCATTTTTCGATAGAATTGATGGTGATGGATAATCATCAAATTCTGAGGGGCGTGGTATGACCGCCATCGCAGGTTCTCTGATCATCACTATCGAATCGATTTGGGGCCAGCTGCGTGCCCGGCATCCGGATGTTCCGGATGTCGTGGTGACCATGGCCGCCGGTTCCGCGGGCCGCAAAGGTGTGCGGTTGGGGCACTTCGGGCCGGCACGCTGGAAACACGGCCCCGAGCTACTGCCGGAGTTGTTCGTCGGTGGGGAAGGGTTGGCGTTCGGTGCACGTGAGGTGCTGGGCACTCTGCTGCACGAAGCTGTTCACGGTGCGGCGTCGGCGCGGGGTGTCGCCGACACCAGCCGCGGCGGCGCCTACCACAACGGGAAGTTCCGGCAGATCGCGGCCGAGTTCGGGCTGGGCGTCGAACGCAGCGCCGGCAGTGGCTGGTCGCTGACGACCGTCCCGGACGCGACCGCCGGCGAGTACGGCCGCGAGATCGAGGCATTGGAACGGGTCCTGGTGGCCCACCGGCGTTC
>NZ_JBHZCS010000188.1:0-2108 GCF_042755705.1 Nocardia sp. NPDC059154 | reverse complement strand
GTAGGGTCGGCCGAGCGGCGAGGTTCCAGCGGCGTACTGGTCCTTTTCCGCTCGGCCTCCCACCGAACCGGACTTGATAGTTTCCTGATCATCCGGCTCTCCAGTGAACTATTGCGTGAGTGATGCGGCTGGGTGCCCGTTGTGGATGTGGTCGTGGCAGGCAGCGCAGACCACGAGGGTCTTGCGCCGCCTGTTCGCCATGGCTGTAATCCATTGGGGCGTAAGCGGTCCGGGTATTCCGAGTTCTGCGAGTTTGCGGATGTGATGGACTTCGACGCTGCCCATCGTTCCGCAGAGTTCGCAGGTGTCCGCGAGGAGCCTGGTGAGGATCTCCTTGTGCGGGTAGTCCACCCGGATCGGTTGCGAGTCGGTGACTTTCGCCGTTTTCTGCCGCCGGAGTGGTTGCCCGCCGAACCGTGCGACCAGTGCCTGCCTGCCGTGTCGTTCGATGCGCGCTTCGAAACAGGTGCGCGGCCCGTATGGTGTCACGATTTTGGCCTTGTGCTTGGCGGCCATCTTCGACGCCGACGAGCGGTGCTTGGCTGCCAGGGTTTTGAGCATGGAGGTCTCCATGACCCAGCGCAGCCGATGCAGCCGGTGAACGTCTCCGGCGAGGAGGTAGTACTGGACGATGCCCCGGTAGATGGCCCCGAACGTGGCGACGATGCTGTAGTCGCTGCCGTGGATCAGGGCCTTCTGCTTCGCGGGTTTGCCGCGGTGCAGGTAGGGCATGGTCTTGGCCTTGATCACCGTCTGCGGGACACGAAGCGCGACCTGCCCATTGACCCTGCGGTAACGGCCTGTCTTCTTCGTGTCGTTGTGCTGAACGATGACTTCGTAGCCGAGGAACTTCGCCGCGCCTGTGCGGGCGTGGGTGATCAGCGTCTTCTCCTGCGACAGTTCCAGTTTGAGATCGTCACGCAGGAACTGCGCCAGCCGCTGTTTGATGTCCTCGGCTTCGGCCTTGGGTCCGGCGAACCCGAGCAGATGATCATCTGCATACCTGCAGTAGCGCAGCCGCCGATATCCCGGATCGTCCGGATCGGCGCTGGGCAGGCTGACCATGCGCCGCCGCAATATCCGGGCCTGGGCCCGGTCACCGCGCCGTCGCGCCTTGGCCAGCTGATTCTGCAAGTCCAGGTAGGCAGGGTTGCGGGCCCTGCGGTCCCCTCGGGTGTATTCCGGGATCAGGGTCTTCTCGACGAACTGATCGAGCTTGTGCAGATAGATCGAGGACAGGATCGGGGACGCGACCCCGCCCTGGGGAGCCCCCGACAAGGTGGCACCCCATTTCCAGTCCTCCAGGTATCCGGCCGTGAGCATGTTGCGCACCAGCCGCAGGAAACGATTGTCGTGGACGCGCTCCGACAAGATCTCGACCAGGCGTTCGTGATCGAGCGAGCCGAAACAGTCGGCAATGTCTCCCTCGATGAACCACGCGGTCCCGGTCCAGGTGTTGGCGATCTCCCGCAACGCGGTGTGACAGCCTCTGCCCGGACGGAACCCGTGGGACCGATCAGAGAACGTCGGCTCGTAGTACGCCTCCAACAGCAGGCGCACCACCTCACCGACGAGCTTGTCGCTCCAGGTCGGCAACCCCAGCGGGCGGGTCTTGCCGGTGTTCTTCTTCGGGATGTGCACTCGCCGGACCGGACGGAACCGATAGCGCTCGTGGCGCATCGCATCGATGATGCGGTCGATCTTCGCCCGGGACATGCCGTCCACGGTCTCCGGTGTGACCCCGGGTGTCATCGCGCCGTGGTTGGCGTAGATGCGCCCGTAGGCCAGCAGATACAACTGCGGGTTGAACAGTTGCCGATACAACTCTGTCAACGGCAGATTCCGCTTGCCGCGTTCACGCAGGACACCCAGCACCGTTGCGGCGCTCTGCATTTCGCATACCTCCCGATCATCGAGTGTCCGATTCACCTGGCCCCCTTCGCCCTGCGGACGGCTTTCCCGTCCACCCTGGCCGGGCGTGACTCCGGCGACTACTACGAGGCCTCCGTCGCCCTAGGACTCGCGTCCCGTAGGCGATCCCGCGTTCGTTCGTGTCGTACGTGGCAGCGTGACGTAGGCGCCCCACTCATCTCCTTCAATGCCCTCGC
>NZ_JBHZCS010000187.1:0-2126 GCF_042755705.1 Nocardia sp. NPDC059154 | reverse complement strand
GATCACGGCGACCACCGGAACCGGCAGGCCGGCAAGCAGCTTCAGGTTCTCGGCGATGGCCACCGCCTGCCCCTGCTCCTCGGCGGTGATGCCCGGGTAGGCGCCGGCGGTATCGATGAGGGTGACGACCGGCAGGCCGAGCTTGGCCGCCAGCCGCAGCACGCGCGCGGCCTTGCGGTAGCCCGGCGGCGTCGGCATGCCGAAGTTGTGCGCGGCCAGTTCGGCTGCGGTATGGCCCTTCTGGGTGCCGATCACCGCGACGGGCACCCCGTCGAGGCGGGCGAGTCCGGCCACCATGGCCGGGCAGTCGGCGGCGAGGCGGTCACCGTGCAGCTCGACGAACTCCTCGAAGGCCCCGGCGATGTGGTCGAAGGTGGTGGGCCGGCCGAGCCGCCTGGCCGCCCGCACCCGCTCCCAGGGGTCGGCGGGCGCCAGCGCGGCCGGATCGGTGAACACGGCCTCGGCGTCGTTGACGTACGGCCGCGCCGGGCGCACGGTCATGCCCACCAGGAGGATCAGCCGGTCGCGCAGCGCCGACCGGTGGCAGATCATGTCGACGACGCCGTGCTCGAGCAGGAATTCCGCGGTCTGGAACCCGGCGGGCAGCGTCTGGCCGATGGTCTGGCGGATGATGCGGGGACCCGCGAACCCCAGGCGCGCACCGGGTTCGGCGATGATCACGTCGGTGGAGGTGGCATACGAGGCCGCGACGCCGCCGTAGGTGGGATCGGTGATGACTGAGACGGTCAGCACGCCCGCGTCGTCGAGGCGGCGCAGCGCGTCGCTGGTCTTGGCCATCTGCATGAGGGCGACGATGCCCTCCTGCATCCGCGCCCCGCCCGAGGCGGTGACCAGGATCAGCGGACGGCGTTCGGCCCGGGCGACTTCCGCGGCCGTGGTCACCGCCTCGCCGACCGCGCTGCCGAGGCTGCCGCCCAGGAACCGGAAGTCCATGGCGGCCACCACGACTGCCACCCCGCCGAGCGTGCCACGCACGCATGCCACGGCCTCGTCGAGCCCGGTCCGGCGGCGGGCGTCGGCCAGCCGGTCCGGGTAGGGGCGGGAGTCGGTGAATACCAGCGGATCCGGCACGGTCGCCGCGCAGGCGAGGGGCTCGGCGCTGTCCTGATCCAGCAGCAGCTCGATCCGCTGCGGGGCGGTGAGCATGCCGTGGCTGTCGCATTCCGGGCACACCCGGTCGCCACGTTCGTAGCGTTTGACGTAGATCATGGCCGCGCACCCGGGGCACACCATCCAGGTGGTGCCGGCCGAGGTGCCGGTGTTGAGAATGGTCATCGCTCCTCCATCAGACGAGGCAGGTACCGGGCGACCGCAGCCGGAAGCCTCACCCCGGCGGTGCGCAACTGCGCGACGCGGGTCAGGTAGGCCGCCCCCGTCATGAGCTTATCGGCGATATCGGCCACCGCGCGGTTGGCGGGCGCGGCCAGATAGCTGCCTGCCGCCCAGGTGTTGAACCCGCCCATGGCCGGGCCGCACCAGATCTGGTAGTCCGCCACCCGCTCGGCCTCACCACGAATGCTCCAGCTCGAGGACAGGCCGAGGTACCAGCGGAAGATCAACGCCATCCGCGCCTTCGGATCACGTTCGGCCGAAACCAGCTGCGCGGGATCGTGTTCGGTGAAGAAGGCCATGCAGTCCTGCCACACCGTCTGCAGCGGACGGCGGAACAGGGTGGCCTCCAGGTCGGCGCGGACCTCGGCCGGGATCGCGTCGACGCCGTCGTAGGCCCGGTAGAGGTCATAGAGGCGCTGAGCGCGGGTGGCGAACATGGTGCCACGCCGCAACACCTGCACCTGCATGTCGAGTTCGAACATGTCCGAGGACGGCGCCATCACGCAGTCCGCGAACTGCGCGATGGCCAGCAGCCGCTTGGTGGCCTCGCACTGATGCGCCTCGCGCGCGGCCTGATTCACCGAATCGGTGACGATGTAGGCCGCGCCCATGGCGAAGGCGGTCGCGGGGGGAGCGGGGGGGGGGGGGGGGGGGTGTTGGGGGGGGGGAAAAGGGGGAGGGGGGGCACACCCCCCCCCCAAAACCCAAGCGGGGGGGGCCGGTCCCCCGCGGAGGTGCCCGAGGGGCTCGAAACCGAAGGTTCAGTGGGGAAT
>NZ_JBHZCS010000186.1:0-2204 GCF_042755705.1 Nocardia sp. NPDC059154 | reverse complement strand
CGATGTCGAGGTCGTCGCGGTGGGCCAGGAGCGCCTCGATGCGATCACCCCCGACGAGGTGACCCGGGAGGGCTTCCCGGAGATGACGGTCCCCGCGTTCGTCGAGTTCTTCTGCGGCAGCCACAAGGGCTGCACGCCGGCGAGCATCGTGACCAGGATCCGATGGCGCTACCTCGACACCGACACCGCTGCCGGGGGTAATTAGATGCGATAGCCATGCTGGTCGGCTGCATCCGGGTCAGCACCGTCGATCAGAACACCGCCCGCCAGGGAGGACCTCGACGTGGAGAAGACCTTCGTCGACAGCCTCCGGCAAGGACATCGTTTGGCCGCGCCTCGACGAGCTGATCGAGTTCGTCGGTGAGGGCGACATTGATCAACGGCGCCAACGGCAGCCTGCACTGGTTAATCGACGAGGTGCTGGCCAGTACGACATTGACGCGGAAGACCATGCGTGTCGAGCCACAGCGATCCCGCGCGCACGATGGCGGTGTCGCAATCACGGGCGTGGAGCAGCTTCGTGACTTCGACGGCGGCCGCAAGCTGGTGTCCGGCTCTCGCCTCCCGCAGCACCTGCCGCGCATAGCTGTGCCATGCCGGCGCGGCGCTTCCGCTGGTCATCTCCGAAGTACTTCATCGCCACAGCGACCCGCTGTTCGTATCCCACGCTCGCGCCACGGATGGCGTATCCCCGCAGTCCGTCTGGGACTCAGGTGACCGTGCGGGTGCGCCGCTGGGACGGCTGGCGGCTGAGAGCGGCGGCGGTGAGGTGGATATCGGATTCGGTGCCCAATGCCTTCGCGGCATCGCGAAGGTGCTGGCGGCGAACGATTTTGTCCTTTTGCAGATAGCGCACCGCCGATCCGGCCCAGACCAAGCATGAGGCGACGATGTGCACCCACGGCAACCGATCCCACGCCTGTGGCTCCAGCTGCAGGCCGTAGCCGCCTGCCGTCGGCCCCGGATCGGCGTAGAGGTAGGCGTCGGCGACCGACATCCGGGGGTGGGTGAAAGCGCACAGCAGGCGGTAATGGGCGTAGATGTCCGGGCCACCGCCCTGGAAATCGTCCAGCATGGACGCGAAGACCTTCGCCTGGCCATCGGATCCGGTCAGCACCAGCGGGTCACCCAGGTTGCCGATCTTCACTGCGGCCTGCTGGAACTCCGGAATTGTCGCGTCCTGCAACGTTTTCGCCATCGCCCGGCGTTGTTTGAGTTCGTGGTTGAACACCGCGAGCGCGGCGTCAGGAGTCGATTGGGCGATCCAGTGCGCGGTCAGCGCATGCTCGAAACACGCCCGCACGGTGGGCGTCGTCATCAGGACGTGCTCGCGGTCGAGCAGATCCAGAGCCATCCGGCCGAGGTGGTGGGCGTGGATGGCGAATCCGAATTCCGCGGCGGCCCGCCCGCGGTCCGCCTCACCGCGGTGGACGACTTCGAGTTTCCCCTCCGCCAGATGCGCGAAGAACGTCGTGATCAGTTCCCGCCCGATCGCCGCATGGACGGTGGGGTCAGCAGACACAAGCGAGCGATCACGGTCGGCCAAGGTCATGACTGCCCATGGTAGGTGCCCGATCCTGCTTAGCGAGCGGTTGTTTCGCAGCAGCCTGGCTCGTCGGATGTGCCCGCGACCCATTCCCGGTACCGCTGAAGCCAGCCGTCAGACGCCGTAGCGAGCCGCGATGACGTCGACACGGTCGAGCAGGTCGTCGAGCTCGGCGCTTACGGCCTTGAACCGCCACCGGGCGGCGATCCCACGCTCGAACCAATCGGTATCGACGTCCGGGCCCGGGCCCGGCGCGGCCGGGGCCAGCAGATGGGCGGTGGCGATATCGGCCACGGCATCCGGGCGCAGCGGCTCAAGTTCGTCGATGTAGCCGTGCGCCAAGCCGCGCGCGTCGAACTCGCACAACAACGGTTGCACCGCATATCGGGCGGGGAACTGCTGCGGCACATACACTTCCGCCTCACCGTCCTGGAGGTTGGCGGCGGCCGCGCCGGAGTCGGTGAGTAGTTCTTCGAGCCGGATGTGGCCGGTGGCGGCGGGTGCGTGGGTGGCGATGGTGGCCGAGCGGGAGAACACTCGCACCGGGCAGGCCGCGGTGCCGGTGGCGGGCGGAACCAACAGCGGTTGCGCGCCCACGGTGACGGCCTGCTCGGTGAGGGTGATCTCGGCCTGGGTCAGGGTCGAGATCTGGTGCTAG
>NZ_JBHZCS010000185.1:0-2407 GCF_042755705.1 Nocardia sp. NPDC059154 | reverse complement strand
CGGCCGGGATGGCGGTGGCCGTCCCTAGCTGGCCTTCGAGATCGGATCAGACGCGCGGTGCGGGGATTTCGACTGCTGCCCCGAGGTCGGCCACGCTGGCGCCGACTCGGACGCTGAACGCGCCGGGTTCCCGGAGCCAAGCCTGTTCGTCGGTCGACCAGTGCTCGAGGGAGCGGGGCTCGATACCGATCCGGGCGGTCACGGTCGCGCCCGGTTCTGCGTGCACCAGCGCGTAGCCGGCGAGCCAGCATTCGGGGCGATCGATCGCCGACGGCGCGGTACGCGAAAGATATGCCTGCACAACATGTTTTCCGCTTCGAAATCCGGTATTGGTGACGTCGACGGTGAGTGTGACCCAGCCGTCGCCCGCAGTCGCGAGGTTCGGGTCCGCGATCTGCCAGGTGGTGTAGCCCAGCCCGTGTCCGAACGGGATGGCGGGTGCGGGACCGCCGTGGGCGGCGCGGCGCAACCACTCTCGGTAGCCGATGTGGATGCCTTCGGTGTATTCGAGTCGCCCGTCGACCGGCTCCACCTGCCAGACCGGTACGTCGGTCTCGGTGGCGGGCCAGGTGGTGGGGATGCGGCCGCCGGGTTCGGTATCGCCGCTGAGGATATCGGCGAGTGCTGCGCCGAATTCCTGGCCGGGGAACCAGGTGAGCAGGGTTGCGGGAACGTCACGCAGCCACGGCATCAGCACCGGGCTACCGGAGTTGACGACTACGACTGTGCGGGGGTTGGTGGCGAGTACTCGGCGTACCAGTTCGTCCTGGCCGTGGGGCAGGGCGAGGGTGGGCCGGTCGAAGCCCTCGGATTCGATGGTCTCGGTGGTGCCGAGGACCACGATCGCGATATCGGCGGCTGCGGCCAGTGCCTCGGCCTGTGCCAATTCTTCTGCGGGCGTGCCGAATACGTCTTCTGTGCCGAGTGTGAGCCGCGCGAGTGGGAAGCCGCCGGGCAGATCGGGTCGGAACTCGAGGGTGATCTCGACCGGCTGCCCGGCCTCGAGTTCGACATCGAAGGCCCGCGCTGGCGGATTCAGAATCGCTTGCAGGACATCGTCGCTGTCCGCCACGATCGGGTCGGTGCTCAGCACGCGGTCGTCGATCCGGAACACGTTGTGGCCCAGGCCCGCGAAGCCGAGCCGGTGATGGCCGGTGCGGGCAGGGGTGAAATGGGCGGTGATCTCCAGAGTCGCGGCCCGGGCGAGCTGTTCGTCTCCGAGCCAGCCGAATCGGCCGGACGGGAAGACCTCCTCGGCGAACGGTGCGCCTTGCGGGTCCAGATAGCGCACCCGGATGCCCGGTTCGCCGGTGACCGGGTCGGTGACCGTACCCCGTTCGAAGGGGACCAGTTCAGCGCTGGGCACCAGACCGGGGGTGTAGGTGACGCGGTGCGCGCCGTAGCGCTCGCGCAGGCCTTCCAGTGGTGAGACCACCGTCTCCGGGAACACCATGGCCGAGCCGCCGCCCTGATTGCGGCCCCGGCGAGCGTGGTGGCCGATGACCGCGAGTCGGGGTGTGGTGTCGGGTGCGATCGGCAGGAGGCCGTCGTTGTGCACGAGCACCATGGCGTCGGCGGCGACGTGTCGCAGCAGCGATCGGATGTCGTCGCGTTGCCATGGTGCGGGTGGAGTGGCCACCGGTGCAACGGAGTCCAGCGCTCCTACCCGGGCGGCCAGTCGCAGTAGCCGCAGTGTCTTGTCGTCGATGGTGGCCGGGTCGATTTTTCCGGCTCGGACGGCGTCGACCAGAGCGTCGCCCCACATGGTGTCGGGGCCGGGCATGACCAGGTCCTGGCCGGAGGTGGCTGATTCGACGGTGTCGCGGACCGCGGTCCAGTCCGAGACGACCGCGCCGTCGAAACCCCATTCGTCCTTGAGTGGCTTGCGTAGCAAAGGGTTCGCGCTCATGGTGGCGCCGTTGACCTGGTTGTAGGAGGACATGACCATCCATGCGCCGCCCTCGCCGACCATCCGCTCGAAGGGCGCCAGGTACACCTCGCGCAGGGTGCGTTCGTCGACGCGTGCGTCCACGGTGAAGCGGTCGGTTTCGCTGTCGTTGGCGACATAGTGTTTGGCGGTGGCGGCCACGCCGTGGGTCTGTACCGCCTTGACATAGGCCGCGCCGATTCGGCCCGAGAGCCACGGATCCTCACTGAACGCCTCGAAATGGCGTCCGCCACGTGGTGATCGGTGCAGATTCACCGTCGGCCCCAGCACGATATCGATGTTCTTCGCCCGGGCCTCGGCCGCGATCAGCGCACCGAGGCGGTCCACGGTGTCCAGGTCCCAGGTCGAGGCGACCGCGGTGGCCGAGGGCAGGCTGGCGGAGGGGTCCCGGTCGTCCATCGACCCGCCCCGGACGCCGGAGGGGCCGTCCGACATGACGATCGACCGCAACCCGATGGC
>NZ_JBHZCS010000184.1:0-2511 GCF_042755705.1 Nocardia sp. NPDC059154 | reverse complement strand
GTGTGTTGTTTCAGATACTGCACAGTGGACGCGTAGCTTCTTTGTTGGTAAGTCCTCGGCCTATTAGTACCAGTCACCTACATCTGTTACCAGACTTCCAGTTCTGGCCTATCAACCCAATGGTCTGTTGGGGGCCTTACCCCCTCGAGGGGGTGAGAAACCTCATCTTGGAACAGGCTTCCCGCTTAGATGCTTTCAGCGGTTATCCCTTCCGAACGTGGCCAACCAGCCGTGCTCCTGGCGGAACAACTGGCACACCAGAGGTTCGTCCGTCCCGGTCCTCTCGTACTAGGGACAGCCTTCCTCAAGTTTCTAACGCGCGCGGCGGATAGAGACCGAACTGTCTCACGACGTTCTAAACCCAGCTCGCGTGCCGCTTTAATGGGCGAACAGCCCAACCCTTGGGACCTACTCCAGCCCCAGGATGCGACGAGCCGACATCGAGGTGCCAAACCATCCCGTCGATATGGACTCTTGGGGAAGATCAGCCTGTTATCCCCGGGGTACCTTTTATCCGTTGAGCGACACCGCTTCCACTTGCCGGTGCCGGATCACTAGTCCCGACTTTCGTCCCTGCTCGACCTGTCGGTCTCACAGTCAAGCTCCCTTGTGCACTTGCACTCGACACCTGATTGCCAACCAGGCTGAGGGAACCTTTGGGCGCCTCCGTTACATTTTGGGAGGCAACCGCCCCAGTTAAACTACCCACCAGGCACTGTCCCTGAACCCGATCAGGGTCCGAGGTTAGAGGTCCAATACGATCAGAGTGGTATTTCAACGATGACTCCACGAATACTGGCGTACCCGCTTCACAGTCTCCCACCTATCCTACACAAACCGTACCGAACACCAATACCAAGCTATAGTGAAGGTCCCGGGGTCTTTTCGTCCTGCCGCGCGTAACGAGCATCTTTACTCGTACTGCAATTTCGCCGAGTCTGTGGTTGAGACAGCTGAGAAGTCGTTACGCCATTCGTGCAGGTCGGAACTTACCCGACAAGGAATTTCGCTACCTTAGGATGGTTATAGTTACCACCGCCGTTTACCGGGGCTTAAATTCTCAGCTTCGCCCCAAAGGGCTAACCGGTCCTCTTAACCTTCCGGCACCGGGCAGGCGTCAGTCCGTATACATCGTCTTACGACTTCGCACGGACCTGTGTTTTTAGTAAACAGTCGCTTCTCACTGGTCTCTGCGACCCAGCACAGCTCCCACCGCAAGGGTGTTCACCAGACCGGGCCCTCCTTCTCCCGAAGTTACGGAGGTATTTTGCCGAGTTCCTTAACCACAGTTATCTCGATCGCCTTAGTATTCTCTACCTGACCACCTGTGTCGGTTTGGGGTACGGGCCGTGTACCAACTCACTAGAGGCTTTTCTCGGCAGCATAGGATCACTGAATTCGCCTCAATCGGCTACGCATCACCTCTCAGGCTCATGAGACACGGATTTGCCTATGTCTCGCCCTACAGGCTTACACCAGGTATTCCATCACCTGGCCCAGCTACCTTCCTGCGTCACCCCATCGCTTGACTACTACAGCAGGGGTCCCATGCAGCCACTTCTCTTCACCCGAAGGTGATAGGTCCGCTTTTGGATGGTTAGCACCACTGATTCGCCATTGGGCGCGGATACACGGGTACGGGAATATCAACCCGTTGTCCATCGACTACGCCTGTCGGCCTCGCCTTAGGTCCCGACTCACCCTGGGCGGATTAACCTGGCCCAGGAACCCTTGGTCATTCGGCGGACGAGTTTCTCACTCGTCTTTCGCTACTCATGCCTGCATTCTCACTCGCGCAGCCTCCACGGCTGGATCACTCCGCCGCTTCCCTGGCTACACGACGCTCCCCTACCCATCCAGACTCCTGGCTCGAAAGCGGGATAATGTCTGAATGCCGCGGCTTCGGCGGTGTACTTGAGCCCCGCTACATTGTCGGCGCAGAATCACTTGACCAGTGAGCTATTACGCACTCTTTCAAGGGTGGCTGCTTCTAAGCCAACCTCCTGGTTGTCTTCGCGACTCCACATCCTTTTCCACTTAGTACACGCTTAGGGGCCTTAGCCGGCGATCTGGGCTGTTTCCCTCTCGACTATGAAGCTTATCCCCCACAGTCTCACTGCCGCGCTCTCACTCACCGGCATTCGGAGTTTGGCTGACTTCGGTAAGCTTGTGGGCCCCCTAGGCCATCCAGTAGCTCTACCTCCGGCGAGAAACACGCGACGCTGCACCTAAATGCATTTCGGGGAGAACCAGCTATCACGGAGTTTGATTGGCCTTTCACCCCTACCCACAGCTCATCCCCTCAGTTTTCAACCTAAGTGGGTTCGGGCCTCCACGACGTCTTACCGTCGCTTCACCCTGGCCATGGGTAGATCACTCCGCTTCGGGTCCATAGTGTGCGACTCAAACGCCCTATTCGGACTCGCTTTCGCTACGGCTCCCCCACACGGGTTAACCTCGCCACACACCGATGACTCGCAGGCTCATTCTTCAAAAGGCACGCCATCACCT
>NZ_JBHZCS010000183.1:0-2625 GCF_042755705.1 Nocardia sp. NPDC059154 | reverse complement strand
GATCACTGCGATGACCGGCGGCGGGCACCACCTCCCGCACGGCCAACATCAGCGCCTCGTGGCGCACGCGACTTCTCGTCCACACACAACACCAGTGCCGCCGTCGGCGGGTCCAGGTACAACCCGACCACGTCACGGACCTTGTCGATGAACTGCGGATCCGTCGACAGCTTCCAGGTGTCCACCAGATGCGGTTTGAGCCCGAACGCACGCCAAATACGCCAGATCGCCGACTGTGAGAGGCCGGTCGCTGTTGCCATGCCCCGTGTCGACCAGTGCGTGTCGCCGCCTGCCGGGGCGTGTTCGAGGGTTTTCGCAATGACCTGTTCGACATCGTCATCGGTGATCGTGCGCGGGGCACCGGGCCACGGCTCGTCGACCAAGCCTCGCAAGCGATTTCGCACGAACCGGCCACGCCACCGGGCCACCGTCTGCTCCCGTGTCCCCACCACGGTGGCCACCTGCTTGTTGGACACGCCCTCCGCACATGCCAGCACGATCCGCGTCCGAAAAGCCAGCGCCTGCGCGGTTTTCGGTGGCCGCGCCCACCGCTGCAACGTTGCCCGTTCCTCCTCGGTCAACGTCAGCCCGGCCTTCGAGCGCCCAGGCCGCGGGCTCGGTCAATCCGTGCAGCCGCGACTCGACGAAACGCCGCCGCCATTTGCCCACGGTCACCGCAGTCACTCCCAGATCCGCAGCGACTTGCTTGCTCACCGACCCAGACTCCGCGCACGCCAACACAATTCGCGCCCGCTCCGACAGCCGGGAATCCCCCCGTGCCCACTGGGCAAGCCGGTCGCGCTCCTCGTCCGACAAGATCAACTCGGCCTTCGGCCGACCAGTCCGCACCACTCACAGTAGCAACGACTTACGGCGCTCAACAGCGAATCAGCACACTAACTTGACTCTGTCGGTGATCTTGGAATTCGGCATGTCGCCGCTTGCGGGCTGCCACACTGCGAGGCGCGAAAAGCACTGCGTCCTCGAAGGAACTGGTGAATGTCACTCGGACCAGGACCGGCCAAGACGGTCCCGCCGCTGACGGCGCGGGTGGCCCGCGCCAGCAACCCGAACGGCACCACGGCGATGTGGATCCGTGACCGGCTCGAAAGCCTGTGGAGCAATGAGGATTTCGCCGACTGGTATCCGCGTGATGGGCGGCCCGGTCTGTCCCCGGCGCAGCTGGCCACCGTGTGCGTGCTGCAGTACGTGCTGGACCTGTCCGACCGGCAGGCGGCCGAGGCCGTGCGCTGCCGCATCGACTTCAAGTACGCGCTCGGTCTGGAGCCCGACGACCCGGGCTTCCATCACAGTGTGCTCAGCGATTTCCGTGATCGGCTCACCGAAGGCGACCGCGCCGACCGGCTGCTCGATCTCGCGCTGGCCCGGCTCACCGAGGCCGGGCTGGTGCACGAACGCACCACTGCGCGCACCGATTCCACCCACGTCCTGGCCGCGGTGCGCGATCTGACCCGGCTCGAATTGGTCACCGAGGCTGTCCGTGCCGCGCTCGAAGAACTCGCCCGCGTCGCTCCGCATCTGCTGACCGGCCTGGTCGATGAGGAGTGGGGCCGCCGCTACGGCCGTCCAGTTCGCTTGGGCAAGAACCCAACTCGGCCCAAGACCAGGATCCTCACCGCCGGCGAGGACGCCGGTCGGCTGCTCGAGCACCTGCGAGAGCACGGACCCGACCACCTGTCCGGCACCCAGGTCCAGGCCCTGCGACAGATCGTTCTGCAGAACTACTACCGCGACGAGAAGAGTCGTCTGCGCTGGCGCACCGACGAGGACGGCGGTCTGCCGCCCTCGTCGGTGGCGATCGTGTCTCCCTACGACACCCAGGCCCGCTACGCGCGCCGAGGACAGGTCACCCGATGGAAAGGATTCTTGGTCCACCTGACCGAAACCTGCGCCGCTCATGGCACCAACGTGATCACCGACGTGGTCACCACACCGGCCACCACCAACGACGTCCAGGCCCTTCCCGGAATCCACACCCGCCTGCGGCGGCGCGGACTGCTTCCGGCCGAGCACCTGGTCGACGGCGGCTACACCTCCCTGGTCCACGTCGCGCAGGCGGCCCGCGAACACCAGGTCACCCTCACCGGCCCGCTGCCTGGCAACCCCACCCGCCAGCACCGCGAGAACGACGGATTCGGCCGCGACGACTTCCACATCGACTTCGACCGCCGACAGGTCACCTGCCCGCAAGGTCAGGTCAGCAAGGGCTGGCACGGCCCCTACCCGACATCGTCTCCGACCGCCGCGCCGCTGATCGTCGCACGGTTCACCAAAGGCCAGTGCCAGCCGTGTCCGGTCCGCAGCCGGTGCACCACTTCCAGTGACAGCGCACGCAATGTGGGATTTCCACCGAAAGAGCTCCTCGACCTGCAAGTTCGATCCCGCGCCGAGCAGCAGAGCCCGGCCTGGCGGCAGCGGTATGCCGTGCGTTCCGGAATCGAGGGCACCGTCTGCGAATTCGCGAACGGGCACGGCATGCGGCACTGCCGCTACCGCGGCCAGACCAAGGCCCAATGCCGGGAAGTTTGGCTGCTGGAGTCGTTGTCAAGCTGTGTCGGCGAAGTCGAGGTAACAGGGCGGGAAGTTCAGGTCCAGCGCCGTGTC
>NZ_JBHZCS010000182.1:0-2809 GCF_042755705.1 Nocardia sp. NPDC059154 | reverse complement strand
ACAATCGACGATCCGACGCCGACTTCACCCATCCACCACGAGGCACGCCGATACCATACCGTCGAACTCGCTAACTGAACGGTATTGAGGCTAAGACAGGCTAAGTTGCCAGAGATGTCAATGGCCATATGGAAGTCGCCGCTGGTGGCCGGGTGAGGTATCCACTGGTGGCCAGGAAAAGTCCCCACCCCCTTGCTGGGGTGGGTGGTTAGTTCAGGGTTGTTCACCTCGCTTGGTTCGGTTTCTCATGCGGTAGGAGTCGCCGTCGGTGATGACGACGGTGGCGTGGTGCAGCAGTCGGTCGAGGATGCTGGCGGCGGTGGTGTGTTCGGGCAGGAACCGGCCCCATTGCTCGAACGGCCAGTGCGAAGCGACTGCCAGGGAGTGGCGTTCGTAGGCGGCCGCGACCAGGCGGAACAGCAGTTGGGTGCCGGTGTCGTCCAAGGGTGCGAACCCGATTTCGTCGAGGATGAGCAGGTCCGCGCGTAGCAGGGTGTCGATGACTTTGCCGACGGTGTTGTCGGCCAGGCCGCGGTAGAGGGTGTCGATCAGGTCGGCGGCGGTGAAATACCGGACCTTGTGCCCGGCGGTGACCGCGGCATGCCCGAGTCCGATCAGGGTGTGGCTCTTCCCGGTGCCCGGCGGGCCGATCAATGCCAGATTCTGTTGCGCGCGAACCCATTCCAAACTCGACAGGTAGTCGAATGTTGCTTGCGGGATCGAGGAGGCCGCGACGTCGAAGCTGTCGAGGGTCTTGGTGATAGGGAACGCGGCGGCCTTGAGCCGGTTGCGGGCGTTGGAGGCATCGCGGGCGGCCAGTTCGGTGTCGAGCAGGGTGCGCAGCACCTCTTCCGGGGTCCAACGCTGGGTCTTGGCGACGGCGAGGACTTCAGGGGCGGTGCGGCGGATGGCTGCCAGTTTCAACCGGCGTAGCCCGGCGTCGAGATCGGCCGCCAGTTCCGGGATCGGTTTGGGTGCAGCTGTTTTCGATCGAGTGGTGGTCATGCTCCGCTCCCGTCGCGGGAGATTTTGTAAGCGTCGAGCGACCGGGTGGGTGCGGTGGGCAGGTCCAGCACCAGTGCGTCTCCGGCCGGGCGGGGCTGCGGGGTTCCGGTGCCGGCGGCCAGGATGGAGCGGACGTCGGCGGCGCGGAACCGTTTGAACGCCACCGCCCGTCGCAGTGCCGCGATCAGGGCCTGCTCGCCGTGCGCCGCGGCGAGAGCGAGCAGGATCTCCAACTCGGCAGCCAGGCGGCTGTTGCCCTGGGCCGCCGCGCCGACCAGGAATGCTTCGGCGTCTTCGCCGAGAGCGCAGAACTGTTGCTCGACAGTGGTTTTCGGGCGTGGGCCACGATTCGGTGCGGGACGGGGCCCGTCGTAATGGGCATCGAGAATCGATGCCTCGCCGGGGGCGACCAACTCGTGTTCGGCCACGATCACCCCGGTCGCGGGTTCGAGCACCAGCAACGCGCCGTGATCGACAACGATCTGGACTGCTTCGCCGATCAGGCGGGTGGGCACCGAATAGCGGGCCGACCCATAGCGAACACAGGACAGTCGGTCGACCTTGCGGTTCTCCGTTGCCGCGCCGATCTCCATTCGCAGAGACGGCAATGGCGTCAACAACTCTCGCTCGGTTTCCAGGCGCTGGTTGGGGACCGCGCAGATCTCCGAATGCGCCAGCGAATTCACCTCCGCGCACCAGGTTTTCGCCGCCGCGTTGGCCTCGCGCAGCCCGAGGGTTCGGCCGGTCATGGCAGCTTCGGTGAGCAACGGGACCGCCAGGTCGCGTTGGGCATACCCGCAGAGGTTCTCCACGATGCCTTTCGACTGCGGGTCGGCAGCGCGGCAGAAGTCCGGGACGAAGCCGTAATGTGTTGCGAACCTGATGTATTCGGGGGTCGGGACCACGACATCTGCGACCACCCCGGCCTTCAGACAGCCCATCCGGTCGGCCAGCACCTTGGCCGGGACCCCGCCGATCGCGGCCAGGGCCTCGGCGATCATCGCCAGCGTCGTGGACTGTTTCTGGTCGGCGGCGAAGGCGGCGAAGCGCCACCGCGAGAACGCGAGCACCGCGCAGAACACCTGTAATCCCGGCGCGGCCTCGGCCCAATCGATCACCAGATACTCACCCGGCGACCACACCGCCGGACGCCGACCGCGATGATTATCCCTGCGCCACAACGCTTTCTGCTCGGCCACCAAGCGGCGGAAGTTCCGCGGCGACCCCTCGTAACCGGCGGCGCGCGCGATCGGCATCAGCCGTTTGGCCGAGATCCGGCCCTTCGACTTCGCGACCCGCTCACCGACCAGCTCGGCGACAAGGTCGAAATTCCGCGGCCTCGCCGCCGGTGCTGCGCCGCCGGCTGCGGCCCGCTCGACGACTCGTTTCACCGTTTTGTGGGTGGTGCCGCACAATTCGGCCGCACCTCGATACGTTCCGACCTCTCGATAGGCGGAAATGATGTCCATTCGCTCCCTCGCAGACTTCAATGGAACTCCCTGGGCGGTGATGTGACAGTTGGCGCTATCACCGTCACCGCCCAGGCCACGAGTTCCGGGCTGACACGACGAGCAAGGGGAAATGGGGACTTCTACCTGGCCGCCAGCGGGGACCTACCGCGGCTCTGGCGCGAACTCCGTGATGGCGCTGTTCGGCGTGTTGCCGCTGGATCCGGGCTGGGGTGGGTGAGGGTGTGAAGCGTGGTTTAATGATGCGGCTCGAATGTTGTTGCCGCACTTGGATGATCTGGTCATCGTCGACGTTCGGCGGGATCGGAATGCCGTGACGATCGAAGCCGCCGTTG
>NZ_JBHZCS010000181.1:0-2990 GCF_042755705.1 Nocardia sp. NPDC059154 | reverse complement strand
TGTTGAGCGTCACTCAGGGTGGTGACCACAGCGGCCGGGTTCGTCACTGGGGATGGTGATCTCGGCTCGGGCGGGCTGGTGGGGTTGATCTTGTTGGTGTGCACCGTCAGGGTGGTTGGGAACTTTGGGTGCGCGGCGCCCGCTGCGTCTTGGCGGGCCCGGCGGGCGCCGCGCTGGTAGTGCGCGGAGGCACCGGTTGGTGACCGTAGAGGGTGATCGGGTCGGCGTCGAGTCGCGGCTGGCGGCTGGCGGGATTTCGTGTCCGGCGTGTGGGGTCGGGGTGCTGGCGGGGTGGGGTTTCGCGCGGTCGCGCCGTGTCGAGGGCCTGGTGGGGTGGTTGCGGCCGAGGCGGGCTCGGTGCCGGAGTTGCACGGTGACGCACGTACTGCTGCCGGTGACCGTTCTGGCGCGCAGAGCGTATGCCGCACACCATGTTTGGGCCGCTGTCGTGGCACGAGCGGACGGGTTCGGGCATCGGCGGATCGCGGCCGCGTTGTCGGTTCCCGCGGCAACGGTGCGGGGTTGGCTGCGCCGGGCCGGTGCCCGTTTGGGGATGTTGCGGTCGTGGTTTGTGCAGGTCGCGGTGGCAGTCGGGGTGGATGTGAGGATCCCGGACAGTCTGAGCTGCGGCTGGCGTGACGCGGTCGCCGCGGTCGAGGTTGCCGCGGCGGCACTGCGATCGCGGTTCGGGCCGGGTGGCGTGATGGGCACGGTGACGGTCGGTTCGGTGGCGGTCGCGGTCAGCGGCGGCCGGTTACTGGCTCCGGGCTGGCCGCCGTCGGCGACGGGCGTCGATGCAACACCGGTTGCCCCTGACGATCGGCACCGGTGATCGGCGATCCTCGCGAATGTCGCCTGCGGCCACCTTCTTTCGCGGCAGGGACGCTTTGAGAGGAGAAACGACGATGTCGTTGGAAGAGCACAAGCGCGCGGAGCGGGCCCAGGCGATCGGGTTGTTCCGATATCGGCTGATCTGCCCGGCACTCGCGCAGGGGTTGTCGTCCAAGCAGCGGGGCCGGCTGGTTCGCCAGATCGCCGCGGCACACCATGTCGACCCGTTCGGCAATCCGATAGTGGTCTCACGCACCACGATCGACCGCTGGATGCGGCGCTACCGCAGCGGCGGGTTCGAAGCGCTGGTGCCTTCACCGAGGTTGCTGACCGCCCGCACCGACGCGCAGGTGCTGGAGTTGGCGGCGTCGCTGAAGCGGGAGAACCCCGCGCGCACGGTCACCCAGGTCGCGCGGATCCTGCGCACCGCGACCGGGTGGGCGCCGTCGGAATCGACGTTGCTGCGCCATTTCCACCGCCTGGACCTGATGGGTCCCGCCGCCGGCGGGGCGGGCGAGGTGTTCGGCCGGTTCGAGGCCTCCGATCCGAACGAATTGTGGTGCGGCGACGCGCTGCACGGACCGAGGGTCGGTGACCGCAAGACCTACCTTTTCGCGTTCATCGACGACCACACACGGCTGTTGACCGGCTACCGGTTCGGCTACGCCGAGGACACCGTCCGCCTGGCCGCGGCGTTGCGGCCCGCGCTGGCCGCGCGCGGGGTCCCCGGGATGGTCTACGTCGACAACGGCAGTGCTTACTCCGATGCCTGGTTGTTGCGGGCCTGCGCGAAACTCGGTATCCGCCTGACCCATTCGACACCGGGCCGTCCGCAGGGCCGCGGGAAGATCGAGAGGTTCTTCCGCACTGTCCGTGAGCAGTTCCTTGTCGAGGTCACCGACACCACCGCCGAGGATCTGGCCGCGGCCGGCGTCGACCACGCTACTGCGCTTCTGGAGCTGAACAGGCTGTTCACCGCCTGGATCGAAACCGAATACCATCGTCGAATCCACACCGAGACCGGGCAGAGTCCGTTGGCTCGTTGGGAATCGGGCTGGGACCGCCTGGGCCGCACCCCGGCCATGCCGACTGCCGCGGATCTGACCGAAGCGTTCCTCTGGAGCGAGTATCGCACGGTCACCAAGACAGCGACGGTGTCACTGCATTCCAACATCTACCTCGTCGACACCGCGCTGGCAGGGCGCCGCGTCGAGCTGGTGTTCTCGCCGTTCGACCTGGAAACCGTCGAGGTCCGGCACCGCGACCGCAGCTACGGACAAGCTCTGCCGCACACCATCAGCCGTCACGCTCACCCCAAAGCGAAACCCGAAACACCGCAACCGGTTGCGCGCCCGACCGGGATCGACTACCTCGCGTTGACTGCCGCCACCCACGACCGGGCGCTGCGCGCCGACCAGCGCATCGGCTACCACGCCCTCTACATCAGCAGCCACGACGACGAAACACCCACCCAGCCCAGCACCGAGGCGGGGATCGCATGAGTGTCGTTCGCCTGCAACAGTATTACGGGTTCACGAAACTGCCGTTCGGCCGCGATCTGGCCCCGTCGATGCTGCACCGCCACCCCGGCCACAGCGAAGCGGTCGCCCGCATAGGCTGGTGCGTCGACCAGCGCGCGATCGGCGTCATCACCGGTGAAGTCGGAGCCGGCAAGACCGTCGCGGTCCGCGCCGCGACCGCCGCCCTGGACCCGTCGCGCCACATCGTCATCTATCTACCGAATCCGACGATCGGGGTCCGCGGGATGCTCCACCACATCGTCGCCGCGCTCGGCCATACTCCCGCCTATCACACCTCGGCGCTGGCACCGCAAGCCGCTGACGCCCTGGCCGGCGAAGCCGCCGAACGGGGCCGCCACCCCGTGCTGGCACTCGACGAGTCCCACCTTCTCGACAACCACCAGCTCGAAGCGATCCGGCTGCTCACCAACCACGACATGGACTCCGGCAGCCCGTTCGCGGTCGTCCTGATCGGTCAGCCCACCCTGCGCCAACGCCTGCGCCTGGGTGTCCTGGCAGCTCTCGACCAGCGGATCACCGTCCGCTACAGCATCACCGGCATGAACCCCATCGACACCGCCGACTACATCCGCCACCACTGCAGCATCGCCGGCCGCACCGACACCCTGTTCTCCGATG
>NZ_JBHZCS010000180.1:0-3032 GCF_042755705.1 Nocardia sp. NPDC059154 | reverse complement strand
GAGCGCTGGCGCTGGCGGTCGCCGACCGGGTCCTGGTGTGCGAGAACGCCGTCTACTCAGTGATCAGCCCCGAGGGGTGCGCGTCCATCCTCTGGCAGGATGCCACCGCCGCGCCCTGTGCTGCCCAGGCGCTGCGGGTGGACGCCGCTGCCCTGCTCGAACTCGGCATCGCCGACGCTGTCATCCCCGAACCCGAGGGTGGTGCGGATCGGCAACCGGCCGCCGCCACCGCGCTGCTGCGCCGCGCGGTGCGGCAGGCGGTGCACGAACTGCGGGCCTGGTCCGCGTCCGACCTGCGCGCCCACCGGCACGCACGCTTCCGAGCCTTCGGCGTCGCCCGAAACGCTTTGCAGGAGAACCGATGACCGACAACGGCAGCATCCTCGAGCTCGACGACCGCCTGATCGAGTTGGCGCGCACGGACCTTCGGGAGAGCATCCGCGCCGAGGCGGTGTCGCAGCCCTGCGACCGCGTCTAACCGCTGGTATCCCTGCAGTCCGAGCTGCCTTTGGTGACATGGCCGGTGCACGTCCGATTACTGGATGCCTGTCGGAAGTCGGGTCTGCGTCCCTTGGCCGCGAGCACACTGCGAGAAGTCGACAACCTGGATTGACGGTCGCCCTTGCCGAACTCGACGACCGAACGTGAGGCGGCCCGCTCACAGCTCGGTCCAGTCGTTCGGCGCGGGCGCGGACAGTGGGACGCCTACTTGAGGCCTGAGCGGACGAAGGCGTTGACGATGTGGCGTTGCAGGACCAGGTAGAGGAGTAGGACAGGGAGGCAGGCGAGGCCGGCTACTGCCATCAAGGGACCCCATTGGTCGCCTTCGGTGCCCATGAGGCTGCGCAGGCCCAGTTGCAGGACGGACTTGGAGCGGCAGAGGACTACTGCGGGCCAGAAGTATTCGTTCCAGGCGTTGATGAACAGGAGAATTCCGAGTGCTGCCAAGGCGGGGCGCAGGTTGGGGACCACCAGTGTCCACAGGATCGACCAGGATGAGCGGCCGTCGATGCGGGCGGCCGCCACCAGCTCCTTGGGAAAGGCGGCCAGGTGCTGGCGCAGGAGCAGTACGGCCAGTGCCGAGCACAGGGTGGGCAGGACGGCGCCGACCAGGGTGTCGAGGAGGCCCAGGCGGGTCAGGAGGATGTAGTTGGGCAGCATGCTGACCTGGAAGGGGACCAGCCAGGTGCCGACGAAGGCCAGGTACAGCAGCCGCTGGAAGCGGAAGGTGTACAGGCCGAAGGCGTAGGCGGCGAGCAGGGCGATGAGCAGCTGACCCGACGCCGAGAGTGCCGCCACCACACAGTTATTGAGGATCAGGCGGGGGATGTCGAGCTGGTGGGCGGCGTCGGTGAAGTTCGACAGCGACAGCGGCCAGGGCAGCGGGGACAGTGACGTGACGTCCTCGGGTCGGCGCAGCGCGGTCGCGAAGAGCCAGTAGATGGGGAAGATACACACGACGGCCGTGCCCGCCAGCAGCGAGTGGCCGCCGGCGCAGCGCAGCCGGTCGGGCAGCGAGGTTTCAGTCATCGTGGAAGGCAACCTTTTCCGAGATCCAGACCAGGCCCGCGGCCACCACACCGAATCCGAGGAACAGCAGCACCCCGGCCGCGGCGCTGAGGCCGGCGTCGAAGCTGTGGAACGCGTATTCGTAGAGCAGATAGTAGATGTTGGTGGTGGATTGTGCTGGGCCGCCTTGGGTCATGGTGTCGATGCGCGGGAAAGTCAAGATGGGGCTGAGCAGGACGGTGGTCAGCACTAGGAACAGCAGGGTGGGGGACAGCAGTGGCAGGGTGATCCAGCGGCGGATCTGGCCGGGGGAGGCGCCATCGACGCTTGCGGCCTCGTCGTAATCGCCGCTGATGCCGGCCAATTCGGCCCACACCACCAGCACGGCGAATCCGAGTAGCTGCCAGCCGGTGATGCCGACGATCACCCACTGCGCGGTCTGCGCGTCGTAGACCCAATTGCGTTGCGAGCCTATGACACTGTCCACGAAACCGGTGCGTGGATGCAGCAGCCAGCGCCACACCGCGGCCACCGCCACGGGCGCGACCAGGAATGGCGTGAAGATCAGCGCGTGATAGACGGTCCGGGCGCGCGGGCCCACCCGTCGGCCGGCCAGCGCGATCAGCACCGGTAGCGCGACCGTGATGGGCAGCAGCCGGCGATCATCCAGACGGTGCGGCGCGCCGAGGCCCAGAACGCCGGAAGGTCCACCAGCCGTTTGTAATTCGCCATTCCGACCGGCCGCATGGGCTGGGTCGGGAGCAGATTCCAGGAGTAGGTGGACAGTTGCAGGGCCTGCACCAGCGGCTGATATGTCCACACCACCAGCAGGAACAGTGCGGGCGCGAGATACAGATACGGTGTGGCGCCGCGGAGTGCGCGGCGCAGCAGGGCGCGGTGCGGACGCGCCGCCGGTGTCGCAGCGATCACCGGCGGCGCATCCTGTTCGGGGACTGTGACGAACATCGGTCAGCTGGCCTGCGCTGCGAGGGCCGCCAGCCGCTCCTGCACCTCGGTGTCGGCCTTGTCGTAGATCCGGGTGCCCGGGTCGGCCTCGACCGCGGTCGCGATGACCGACGAGAGCCCGCAACCATCGGCTCCTGGCGGCGGCACGGGGCGGGCAGGTGGTTGGCGGCGACCGGCTCACCCTGCGGCTGCGCGCCGACTGTCTCGAATTCTGCATCGCCCACCACCGAACGACCACGGCCACGTCTTCGACACTTGAGGTGCTCACCGGCGAGCACCGCAACGGTGCCGGCCACCATGTATTGACGGAACCTGATCCATTCTCCGACCCGTACTACTCCACGGTCCAAATCGGCGGCCCCGGAAGTTGCCGGAACGTGACGGAGACGGTCCCTGGTGCAGACGCATCACATTTGGCCACAAATTGCTGCGCCCGCCCCGGCTGGGGCTCGGAAACGCAGACTCAGCTTGACTCTGTCGGTGATCTTGGAATTCGGCATGTCGTGGCTGGCGGGCTGCCACACTGCGAGGCGCGAAAAGCACTGCGTCCTCGAAGG
>NZ_JBHZCS010000179.1:0-3148 GCF_042755705.1 Nocardia sp. NPDC059154 | reverse complement strand
ACGGTCACCATCAGCCGGTAGATGACTGCGGCGTCCAGGGTCATCCAGCGGCCATCGCGCGTACGAATCCCGGTTGGCGATCAACAGGTGTGTATCAGATGCCCTGACCGCGCGACTGGCACTGGACCCTGACACTTCGCAGAGCCCACGGCCAGAGTGCCGATGACTACCGCAGCCCCACCTCGCCCACGTGACTGAAACCTGAGGGTCGGGCTACCGAGAGGCAGGCGCAGGCGGGGGCAATCCGCATGCGCCGCTTGTGGCTTGGAGATCCTGCGATCGTTTTCCGTACACGCCTGCCAGGTTCGATCTTGGGGCGTGGGCCCCGGGAATCGACTCGAACGTAGCCTACCGTTGACCTTGAACGCCTACCCTGGCGCACGTCGGCCCCTCCGTGGTGGCGCAGATCCCTCGGCATTGCCCCTGGGCGTTCGTGGTATTCCTCGCGCGCGGTCGACCTCGGCGTGCACCGCCGCCGCGAGTTGGGAATCCAGCCCGCCCCGGTGAGACCCGGCGTCGGGCAGGGATTTGGAGGTGCGCCATGACAGCAACCCCACGCGAACCACGCGGTGACAGACCCGCTCGCCGGGCGGGAAAGCCGCATACGACGGCACCCGCCATCACCGGCGGTTCCGACGAGGATGCGCCGGTGGTGCTCTGGCCGGAGCCGAGTCGGCTCGAATCGTGGTGGCACGCCGTCATGCACCCCGCCGCCGAGCCACCCACACCCACATGACCAGAACTCCGTACGACGAATTTCCGGGGGGCAGTACGGGATTCCGGAGCGTCACAATAATGCGACCGTTCGGTATCTTTCACGGGTAGCGTTCGGCGTATGGTGCGCCATCCGGCGCTGATGCTCGCCACGGCCGGGCCCGCTCCCGCCGACGATGACACCCGGGGCATGACAGACGCGAACATGAGTGCGGCGGACAATGCCCATCCGATCAGCGCCAAAGCGCGAAGCCCGATGTGGGTTCTTCCGGCAGCCAGGATTCCCCCGAAGAGCTGCCTGGAGGCGTCTTCTGCCCTGCCTACTCCAAAGTGCTGCACGCAGAAATAGGTATGTCCTCGCTCAATCGGCCGTCGCGGGGACCGGCCGTCGCAAAGGAGGCTGTAGGCACCGCAGCAGCCAATATCCGCAGGAGATCTCATGAGTTCACAGAATTCGCGCCGGCTCACCACCTCTGACGTGAAGGTCGGTCGGGGCGACGTGTCCATGCACCGAGGTTCGATCGCCAGCCTGGTCGGCGCGGTGCTGTCCGAGCAGCACGAATGGATCGAAGACCACCGATACCTCGGTCTTGGCGTCCTGGCCCGCTCCCACGGACTCACCACCACCGAACAGAAAGACACCATACCGGCAGAACTCACCGCCTGACCGACAACCGAATCACGCGGTGACCACCCGAGTTACACGACGCTCCGGGGGCAAACGTTTCAGACCTGACAGCTGGATCAAGTGGCACCTGAATGTATGGCGTAGCAACAGCTTACGAATGTCCTCTCGAAGGTGAAACGCAGCGGGGCCCGATGGATTCGGGACGCGGAGATCCAGGTCGGCGCCCTGCCCGGCGCCGGCCGCCGCGATGGCCGGACAGTGAGCGGCCACGCGGAATGGAGGCAGTGCCGCCAGGTTATTCGCCACCCTGGTGGCACTGTTTCACCTTCAGCACATGACCTCCTACGGAGCTCGCAGTGCCGCGTGCAGTCCGGCCCGGCGGTTATTGGCTGACGATGACTAAATGGTCAAGGGCCCACCTGGCGCCCGATCCGGCCGCACGTCCGTTCCGTTCCTGTGACGTAATCGGCGAGAGCCCGGACGATGGCGTCTACGGTTAAGGCGGTCGGCGTAGCTGCGGGTCGAGCGAATCGGGTCAACGGTCGTTGTTCCATGCGCTCGCGCGTGAGTACTTTGACCGCCACCACCCGGTCCAGCACAGACTGAACACAACGGAAGACAATGCCGAAACCGCCCCGCCCGATCCCCTCGGCATCATGCAACCCGAGGGCGCTCAGCTCCGCGACCTCACCAATCACGTTGCGTATTGAACTGATCGGAATCCATCCTTGGTCGCCCGCAATTCGCCGTTGGCGATCTCAGACTACTCGGCACACCGGGAGTGACGTATCATGCGCCGCGAGGCACCGATTGCCCACGAAACTGGCCCGACAAAGCGGCAATCGAGGCGCGGTGGCTATCAAAGCGCCGCCGCTTCGGTGGTGGCGCCGACTGATGACGTGGGTCGCCGTTCTGGGCAGACAGCGATTTATCTGCAGGTCGCATGCAACCCACTTGGTGCTTGGTGGGGAGCATCCACTGGCGTTCGCACGGCAGGCGTGGTAGCAGTACGGTGCCGACCCGGCCCAGGGCTATGGCGAAGCCTTCGCTGATGCGGTTGTCGTTGAAGATGGCGGCGAATCGGCGCGCCGCGGTGGCGCAGGCCGGGTAGAACAGGCCCAAACCCATCGCAGGGCAGAAAGGGACGCCGGTGACCGTCATCATCGGAATGGATCCGCACAATTCGCGGTCGGGCCTGGGCAGTCGGGCTGCAACGGCATCGGACGCCGCCTCGCGCACCGTCTGGTCCATGATGGTGAAACCGTGGTGGACGTGCCGGTGAAACTCTCGGCGCAGGTGCGGGTCTTCGCCGCCTGCAACGCCCGCAAACCGACCCAGTCGACGCCCACTCGGTCGCCCTGACCGCGCTGCACGCCCCGAACCTGCGTCGCGTCCAGCTCGATGCAAAACTGGTCGCACTTGGCCCGCTCTCCGACGGGCCGCAACGGATTCAGCATCGACCGAATCCGGGCCGACCGAATCCTGCACGAAGCACTTACCGCAGGCCCAGACCCGCTGCACCTGTCACCCGGGAACGGTTCGAGGCCGTCCACCGGTTGCGTGAGGAATGAAACCCCGACTCCCCGCTCGGGTCCGTCACGGTGACGTATCTGGTGTGGGATGCCCCCCGCCCGGCCGTCCAGTTGATGTCATGCCGTATTCGTGCGTGTCCCCTAGGTTCTGTCTCGAAGTGTTGAGGGCGGGCCTGTGGCTCGCCCCCCCCCCCTTCTTGGACAACCACTTCTTGCCACCAACCGGAGCCTTTACCCGTCGCCGACCACAAACTTTTCTCCCCCCGCAGCCACC
>NZ_JBHZCS010000178.1:0-3162 GCF_042755705.1 Nocardia sp. NPDC059154 | reverse complement strand
GCAGCAGTCTTGACCGTGGTTCCGATACCCGCGGCGAGACGAGATCCGATACCGTGGCCGGACCGCTCTGCGATCGGCTCGATACTCTTGAGTGACTTCTCTACCTGTCCAGGGATCTTGCTGGATTCAATAGATAGAGAGACGTAAGCGTGGCCAAGCTCCACTGACATTACTTCACGTCCTTCCGCAGATACTCGGAAGCGCCGGTAATCACGGCTCCCTCCAATGCAGCCACCATCGCTTGCACAGAGACCGATTCCTGATCCATTTGCTTCATGACGGCCGGCCACGTGAACGCCGCGAAGTAAACCAACGCGGCGGTGATCACAACCGGATCGGATTCACGGTTGATCCGGTCGAAGATTTTTTCTATGTCCCCGTTGGCGTCCATCAGGTCCAGCCAAAGATTCTGGGTTAGCTGTTTCTGGGTCATCCGCTACCTACTTGCGGAAGCGGCGGCGGGCCTCCGCCCGACCTTTGGCAATACCCGGACGAGTCTCGGTATCGTCTTGAGTATCGGTGTCGTCTCGGGTCAGCCATCCCCGGCGGATTAGTTCGCGCTGGCCTAGTTGTCGCGCGGTTAGCTCTTGATCAGTCATAGTGTTATCGCTTTAGTCTTATTAGTCGTTTTCGGGAACATGTCTGAGTACCAGATACAAGCGGGCATATACACGCCATAAGGCCGAATGAGGTCTGTATGTCTCCGGTACCCCGCCTCTGGAATGCGGACAACCACCCGATACTTTCCAGGGCGGGTATGCATTAGAGGATCCTTCGGTTGAGTACTTCAGTCTGGATCATCGGGTGGAGCTCTCCAGCGTTGATATCTCGAACAAGATCCGCACGGCTACTCTGAGCACTGAGAGCCTTCACTTCGTCATCGATCCAGCGCTTACGCTCGGTTCGAATCGCTTCCAGCTCCCGAACCGTGGGCACCCACAGATTCGCACCCGCGCGGACGGTCCATACTAGAAACTCGTCCAGGTCAAACGGGAACGGAATATTCTTTTCACCGTCGAACTCTTCGCGCCACTCCTGGAAAACCTCGTCAAGGTTCGAAATCACGGTATCGCGCACACGATAATCGGAGACATACGGGGACTTCGCCATATGGTTCGCATCCGGCGCAGCGGTCAGCATCACCGATTGCTGAGCATCTCGGAGAGAGTTGTATTTCTTCCGGATCTCAACGACACCCCGCCAGTGTTCAGCGGTCCCGGACTCGATTGCATCCAACGCGGTTCCGGCACCGTTCAGCGCCTCCACCAGCCCCGGGAGCGGTTCGAGAACCTCGCGAAGCTTGTCATTGAGCCCGGAAAGAATCATGTCGGTTCGGCTGGCTGCAACCGATTCCATTCGGTACTCAGCATCCGTGCGAAGCTTATTCACCGACTCGCGTCGATACTCGGTGACCTCGTTCTTCATGCGGATCTGAGCCATTCCCTCAAGCCAATCCTTGGGGATTTCTCCGGTCTCGAAGAACGAATCTGTATCTGGCACCTCCGAGTCGTCCGATGCAGGGTCCAGCGCCTCCGCTTGCTCCAGGATGCGGAGCGCCTTGACGAACTCAGCGTCAGTTTCAAGAATCTCGGTGATCACAGGGTCGCTTGCATACTTGCTCAGCGTCGGAACTTCGCGGATGTTGAATCGTCGTTTGATCATTGTTTATTGCTCCTAGGCCAAATCGAGGAAGACGAAATTGCGAAGCGACTCGCGGGCCGCGGCATCGAGTCCGCTGGTAGCGGGAAGCTGCGCCGGATCGATGAAACCGGCGAGAAGAATCCGAGACCTCTCGATGGTGAATCCGTACTCAACCGGAGTCGGGTCCAGCAAAAATCCCTTAGCGGTCTGCCGGCCGTCGTTGGCCGCAGGATCGTACGGACCGAATAGACCGGTCGCAGTTTTCTTGCCGAGAACGATCCCGGGAAGCAGGCAGCCGTCCGGGTAGTGAGCGGGTGCGGTGAACCATGTACCGTCGAGATTGATCGTCGGAGCTTGGCCGTCCCACAGGTATCCGTGGTTACCGACGATCCATGCCCGGGAATTCAATCGGGCCTGAATAGCCATCACATAATTGTCACTCATTTGGTATTTCTCCTTAGTAGCCCGACAGTCGATCGAGCAGAACAACGGTCTCTTCAGTCAGGAGACCGGTAGTGAAAAATCGGTTGTATTCGTATTCAGTCATCGGATCGCACCGGCTTCCAACGTCGGGTGAACAGATAGAACGCCTGCTCTTTGTCTCGGACCGGTCCACCGTTGGCTACCGTGGCATCCCGGTACGGTTGCTTCGAATCCCACCAGTACTCGAAAAGCTCTCTTTGCTGAGCTGGAGTCGGGTTCTTGTATTTCTTCGATAGCTCGAAGTAGTCCATTCGATGATCCTTGTTTGTCATAGATTCCAGCCCGAAGGCCGTTAAGTGAGCCAACTCTGTTGGCGTTTGACCTACCCCGCCTCGAGGCGGAGAGTAATTAACCGACTTCGCTGACGTATGTCAGCCCCTGTCGTCGGGAGAGCTAGATGAGCCCTAGTTCTTTTGTAAGCCTGCGTGCTTCTCGGCACGAAGACTGATACCGCCGATTAGCGGACTTCTGGCAAGCCCGGCAATGGCCGGATCTATATCTATCCTGAGGCCCCCTGATCGGGTGGCCATTGGTGCACATACCCATAGGGCATCTTCTTTCGTAGATACCGTTAGCAACGGTGGCCAAATAAAAAGGCAGCTCACGTGGTACGTGGCCGCCTAGGCGAGACCCGGGCACGACTAGGGATGCCCGGAAGCTGAAGCGCTCATGATTGGCAACGAGCGCTGAGCCACCAGTGGACCAGACCGGTGGTTATGAGGGGGATGGGAGCCGATCGGGTAGCGGTCGAACGCCAACGGAGTTGGCTCCGCCGGACGATCTTCGATCGCTCGGTACGTCTCTACCTGAACCCCCTCATATGTATATAGGTGTCACGGGGTTCTACCTGCGAAGTTACATGTAACGTGTGGTCTGAAGTGCAGGTTTACCGAGGGTGTAACACATACTTTTTGTTACACCGCACCGATTAAGTGATGGAATTCACAGAAAGTATTTCAGTGACCAGGGGTTTCGAGGAGTTCGTGTACTTACCCCTCTATATGTATATGCCTGTCACAACCCCCCGGATTTTGTCCA
>NZ_JBHZCS010000177.1:0-3294 GCF_042755705.1 Nocardia sp. NPDC059154 | reverse complement strand
TCGAGGATGGATGCCAGTTTGTCGGGGCTGACCAGACCTTGACTTACTGCCAGTTCACTAACTGCCTGTCCGCTCGATAACGCATCAGCCGCGAGTTGCGTGGCGGCCTCGTTGGTGATGCTGGTGACGACGAGGGTGGTGGTGGTGCACAGGGCGCCGGCCAGGGCCTGGACCCGAGGGTCGCCGAACCGCAGAGCTGGGGCCCTCCTGCCGTCCTCGGTGAGGGTGGGGCGTGCGATCCGCTCAAGGCTGGACTCGCAAGGGCGCAACCCTGGCCGCCACGTTCAGTATCGAGCAGGCGACGGTTGACCGCACGGGCACGGGTCTGCAGTTCGTCGAGGTTGGGAAGCCGTCGTAGGCAGCCCAGGTCGCCCCGGGTCGTTGACGACGGTTTCGATTCGCAGCGCCCGCCTGTTCCCCGGGGGTGGCCCTATGGTTCCTGTCAAGCCGCTGAGGGAAGCGGTGCCCGGTGAAGTTCCTTGTTTTCAGCATGGCGTAGAGGACGTCGCAGCGGCGTCGGGCGAGCCGGATCAGGGCCGCGCCCAAGTTTCTTCTTCTCGTCCCGTTTTTGTCGTAGTAGGCGCGACTGGTGGGGTCGTGGAGGGCGGCGAAGGCGGACAGGAACAGGGCGCGTTTGAGTTTCTTGTTCCCGGAGCGGGCCGGGTGCTCACTACGGATCGAGGAGCCCGATTTACGGGTGACCGGTGCGATGCCGGCGTAGGCCGCCAGGTGGGCGGCGGAGGGGGAGGCGGAGCCGTCGCCGACCTCGATCAGGATCCGGGCTGCTGTCCTGACGCCGATGCCGGGCATCGGTCAGGACTGGGGAAAGAGGGTGGTCATCGAGGGCCCTCTCCACGTCCGCGGCGACCGCTTTGCGTTGTAACAGGGTCTCTTTCAGTGAATCCGCGAGTTTGGGTAGAACGGTTTCGGCGGCCGTGGTGCCGGGCACGACCACGGTCTGCCCGCCCGGGGGCGGCAAGGATGTCGGTGGCCAACCGGGCGCCCATGCGGGGTGCGTGCTTGACCGCGATCGCGGTGAGCTTGCGCTTGCCGGCCTGCCGGATTCCGGCCGGTCCGCCGCAGCGGGAGAGGATCCCGGGGCACCGCCGGGTGGGTGATGCGGGGGGCAAGGACCCGCTCGAGGGCGGGGTGGATGGAGGTGAGCAGGCCGTGGATGCGGCCCAATGACCCGGGTGGCCTCGCCGGCGAGATCGTCATCGAACCCGACGAGGACTTCGAGTTCGGCGAGGGTCTCGTCGCCGGTATCGACCCGGCGCAGGGTATGCGGCATCGTGCGGGCGGCAAAAGGCAATGATGAACGCGTCTCGGGCATCGGTTTTCGCCTGTCCGGGGTACAGGTCGGCGATGCGGCGCATCGCCAGTCCGGCCAGATATCCGACGTCGTGGCTGCAGGCACGGGCACCGGCAGGGCGCCGATCGTATTGGGTTGGTCGACGACCACCAGCACCGATCCGTGGGTGGCCAGGCGGTCGAAGACCGCCCGCAGCTTCGCTTCGTCGTTCGGCAACGCCTTTTATCGTAGATCTTCTTTCCGGCGGCGGTCAGTCCGACGGCGTGGTGCTCACCTTTTGCCGACGTCGATGCCGCAGTACACCGCATAGTTCGAGTCCATTCAGGGGTCGTCCCTTGTGTCTTGGCCGGCCGGTCGCCGATCCGGCATCGACGCCCGGCACCCACGCCTGCAAAGAGACCTACCTACTTCGGTTGGCCGTGTCCCTGACCGGAAAAACAGGTCCGATCAAGGACCACTACGACCGGCGCCGAACGCAGGGCGATCGGCGCCGGTCGTAGGCTTGGCTTGTGGCTTGCTCACACGTTGGCCAGGGGTGAACTCTCGCTCGGTATGGGTGTCAGGTCGTTTCGGGGGCTGTTGGTCGGGGCATGGTTGCCGATCCCGATAGCGGCCACTATCACCGCGATGGCGCACAGAGCGGCGAGGTAGTAGCCGGGGCCAAGAGGGTAGCCCTGCTCGACGAGCCAAGTCGCCACGAACGGCGCTGTCCCGCCGAACAGACCGGCACAGAAGTTATAGGACATTGCGCTCGCAGAGGACCGGAGGTGAGCAGGGAACAACTCAGCTACAATCAAGCCGGTCGTCGTCCAGGCCCCACTGAAGAAGATTGCGAGCACCGCGATGACCAGCGCAGCTCCCAACACCGAGCTGTGTCGGAGGATCGCAAATGTGGGGATGGCCGAAGCACCTAGAGCGAGTGCGGAGGCGACCGCGACGGGCTTTCGTCCCACTCGGTCTATAGCGAATCCGGATAGGAGACAACCAAATACTACGGAAACATACCAAACAAATTGCACGACGAGCGATTCGGTTTTACTGAACCCGACTGTCGTTGTCAGGTACGACAGGATGAATGCGGACAACAACCAGCTCGCGACCGAAACGGCCATCACCCAACCAATCAGAATCAACATGGGCTTCTTCGCGACCTTCAAGGCCTTCTTGACGGGTGCGGATTCGATATCTCCCGCAGCCTGCATAGCCGCGAACTCCGGCGATTCCTCCACTCGCACACGTAGGTACACGCCGACCAACGCGAGGGGAGCCGCCAATAGGAATGGCACCCGCCATGCCCACGAGGCCAGTTGCTCCGGCGTCGTCGTGGCAGTAACCGACAGGGCCACCGATACGCCGAATATCCCCGCGACGTAGGACGCCGCAGAGGGGATCGAGGCGTATCGACCTCGCTTGCCGAGGGGTGCGTGTTCGGCCACGAAGACTAACGAGCCGGTGTATTCGCCGCCAACAGAGAAGCCCTGCACGAGGCGGCACGCCAGAAGGAGCATCGGTGCCGCGATACCGATCTGAGCGTAACCGGGCAGCAGACCGACAGCTACTGTTGCCGCGCTCATCAGCATGACCGACAGGAGAAGTGTAAAACGCCGGCCGAACTTATCACCGAGATGTCCGAATACAATGCCGCCCAACGGGCGGACGACAAACGAGGCCCCGAAGATCGCGAAGGTCGCCAACAGGGCAGCCTTGGGATCGGACTTCGGGAAAAACACAGTCGCGATCGTGGTGGCGAACAAGCCGTACAAGGCGTAGTCGAACCACTCCACGAAGTTGCCGATCATGCTCGCTAACAGCACTTTCCTTCGCATGACACCGTTGCTGTCGTTCATCAGATTCTCCTCAATGTAGCTACCGTCAGGGCTGAACTGGCGTGGGCCCGGAAGCCCATTCATGTAGATAGTTCACGGTGAAGTCCATATGTGCCCTGATGCTGCCGACGGTGATGTACTCGTCCGGCGCGTGGA
>NZ_JBHZCS010000176.1:0-3321 GCF_042755705.1 Nocardia sp. NPDC059154 | reverse complement strand
GACCCGATCTCCAGCGCGTTCCTCAAAGACTTCTCCAGCCGTAAGACTGCGATCGAACAGCAAGAAGCGCTGAACAAGGTTCTGGGTGATACCAAGCTTGAGATGTCCGACCTTGGTTCGGTCATCGCTTCGGGTGGTCCTAAGTATGAAGCCCTCGTGGCTGGTCTCGAAAAGACCGGCGACTCTGGCCGTACCGCTCTGGACGCTATCAAGCGAACCCGGGACGAGATTCAGAAGGCCACCAACGAGGCGAAGAACTCGACTCCGGGATTCGGCACGCTTTCTTCGGCCATCAAGGTGTTGGCGGATGAATCGTCTACTGCGGACGATCGTCTGAACGCTATGAAGGACACCTTGGACGTGATCGCCGGTAGGCCAGTGCAGCTTGACAAGGCTATGCAGGACTACAACCGGACGCTCCGTGAGACCACGGAGGCGACTAAGGAAACCTGGGACCAAACCAAGGGCTTCGGTGAAGGGCTGCTTGACGAAAACGGCAAGCTGTCCACGAAGACCGAAAACGGTGATCGGCTCCAAACCCAGTTGGACACTCTTCGCGACAAGGTTCTGAAGGTCGCGAATGCAGGTGGAGATCTGGGACCGGTATTCGCGGATCTCGCTACCAAGTACGAAGAACTCGGAACGGCTACCGGTCTCGGTGCCGATGGCATCAAGAAGATTGCGGATGCTCAGGGACTCGTTCAACGAGACATCGAGATCACAGCGAACCTGAAGGGCGCTGACGAGACGACACAACGTCTCGCGGTCATCCAGGATCTTCTCAAAGCGAATTCAGGCGTTACTGAAATCCCGCTGGAGTGGACGAAGTCTGAAGAAGTAAAGAAGGCGCTGGATGAGGCTGGTGTAAAACTAGACGAGATCAACGCCAAGCCGGGTGAGGTAAAGCTCAAGGCCCCGAAGCTTGATGAAGTCCTCACCAAGCTTCAGAACCTTGTTTCTCTGAAGATCCCGGATAAAACCGTCAACATCACGTACGCCGAAGCTACGGCTTCCGGCGAGTGGCGTGCACCTATGGTGTTTCCTCCGGCGCACCGCGCTACCGGCGGACCTATCAACGGCGCGGGCACCGGTACCTCTGACTCGATTCCTGCGCTTCTATCACATGGTGAGCATGTGTGGACCGCGCGTGAGGTTGACGCGGTCGGTGGGCAAGGTGCGATGTACAACCTTCGCTCTCGGGCACTGGCCGGCGGGCTCAGGTTCGCTGAGGGTGGCGCTGCCATGCCTGCTGGTGTCTCGGATGCGGTCAAGGCTGCCCAGGAAGCCGAAGGCCACAAGTATTTCTGGTCCGGTGTTGGTCTCAACAACTTCGACTGTTCCGGATTCATCGGCTTCCTTCAGCAGGTTGCGATGGGTCTCGGCAAGGTCGCCAAACGTATCTACACCACGACGTCTCTGATCGGTGGTGCCACAGCAGGTTTGGTGTCCGGTCTCGGTCCGTCCGGGACTTGGTTCCAGGTCGGTGTGTCAGAAGAACACATGGCCGGCACGATTGCGGGCCTCAACGTGGAGTCCGGAGGCCAGTACGGCACTTCGGGCATCGGTGCAGGCCGTGCGGGTGCGGGTGATTCCCAGTTCCCGTACAAGTTCCATCTTCCGAACTCGTTGGTTGCGGGTATCGGATCGTTGACGACCGGTGGAACCATCTCGACATGGACCGACGCCAACGAACGTGAGCTGGAACGGCTCACGATCGCTGTGGACGAAGCAAAGAAGCGACGCGACGAGACGTACGCCAAGTCGGATGCCTCCGCCTCCGACAAACGCAAAGCGGATCTCGACGTTGCGGACGCTCAAGACGCCGTGGTCAAGAAGCAAGAGGAGAAGGACAAAGCCGGGCAGTCGCTAGGCGGGTCTCGGGTCGCTCCCCAAGCACCCGCGTTGTCCAAGAAGTACACCGACAACGAGAAGTCGTATGCGTCGCTTCTGCAAGCGGTAGAGCAAGCGAACAAGTCCCGCAACGAGGTGTATGACAACCCGGCGTCCACGGATGCTGACAAGCAAGTCTCGGATATCGCGCTTCAGGAAGCGATTTCGAAGCTGGAGAACAACGACTCTTCGAAGTCGTCGGCGAAGACGGTCAAGGACATCTTCACCACCTGGGCATCCAGCACCGCGGGTGCTGCCTTCGACGCGTTCAAGACTCAGCTCCCCGACAAGATCTCGGGGTCTCGCTGGTGGGATGTTGCCGATCAAGCTGTGGCGCTTGTGAACTCGGATGACACCGAGTCCGGTACGTCGGTGGCTCAAGCGTTGCAGAACATCGGCACGTTCGGTGCCAACGCGTTCGCGGGACAGCTCGGGTACAACTCGAAGCGAGAGGTCCCGGACTGGGTGAAGAACCTGAAGTCCGCCGCTGTGTACGACACGGGCGGCTGGCTGCCTCCGGGCGGTATGGCCGTGAACATGTCGAACACGCCTGAACCGATCTTCAACTCTCCGAAGCAACTTCAGGACTTCGCCGGTTCCAGCCTTCAGCCGGCGCAGGGTGGGGGCCAGGGTTTCCTGACTGAGGAGACGCTAGAGCGGTATATGCGTCTCCGCCCGATCTACAACGTCCACACAGGCGCTAGCGCCTCGGAAGTGATGCAAGCGATCCGCGTTGAGCAGAAGCGGCAGAGTGCGACGTTCAAGCGCCGGTAGGTCGTCACCCGTGTGTTACAGTCCCCGAAGACAAGTCAGCCCCCGGAAGCGCTCAACGCCGCCGGGGGCCTGGGCGAGGATCTGGTACTAGCAGACCGACGCCGTAGGCGTGAGCCTACCGCATTCGGCTATTCAGCCATCTTCCCCGCTTGCTGCGCTGCGACCGTCGTAACTCCACGGTTGGGCCGCTTCACTAGCGGTGCCGTCGCCCGTCAGAGGGGCCACTGCACCTTTTCCGATGACACAGAGCCGCACGTAACGGCGGACTCGGAGTGCCCTGGCGTTGTTGCCGGGTGGATCGTTGGACGGCAACCGGGTTACCCGTGCTCTGCGTCCATGTCCGGGCTCTGTGCAGTATCCCAGTCCCGGCCTGCCGAGTAATCCCCGGCGGGCGTGCAAACCAAACGACCGAAGCGACCGACCGACCGGCGTGAGGGGTGCTCCTGTGCCTTGCGGTACGGGGTACGCCCTGCACTTCTCTCCGCTCACTCTCTCCCAGCGTGGAGGTTGTAACGTCGCCGGTCAGGTCTATATTCGGATGTGTAGTTCTCCGGCAGTTGACATGTCGACGGTCGAACATGTACAACTTACGTGTGAGCAACGAACATGTAGGGAAACGGATACTCGGACGTATCCGACTGTCCCGGGAGGCAGAGG
>NZ_JBHZCS010000175.1:0-3435 GCF_042755705.1 Nocardia sp. NPDC059154 | reverse complement strand
CTACTCTGTGTTGCCCACAGGCCACTCGTCAGCCGCCGGAAGCCAATCCGAAACCGATCACGCCGGGCCGAAGGCCCCGCGAAAGATCGAGGCTAACTCGATGGAGCACACACAGTTACGTGCAACAAAGGAAGCAAAAACCGCCCCGAAATCCATCCGGCGCGCGAGACAAAACGCCTACCAAGGCCTGCACATCGAACGAGAAGCGCTTCAATCTTTTGTGCTACACCAGTTATCGTGTTCTTGTAATGCACCGAGCACAGCATGGATGGCCGCCTGCATGACGGCGTCCCTTTCCTCACCAAGCCGACAGCACACTGCGATTTGCCATGCCAAGGGCTCGCCTTCGATGGGCCGCCATGAAACATGGCCCAGCCGGCCGGCGTCGGACCTAGGGATGAATGTGACAGCGTGGTCGGACGATAGCTCCGATTCGACCATCAACGCTTGATGGCGTTGATCGCCATGCTTGATCTTACGTGGTTGGAACCCATTTTCTCTGCATGTCGCAAGAAAACGATCATAATGTGCAGGGGCAGAACTTCGCGTTGGTAGGAGAATCGTCTGGTCTTGCAAATCGGAGAGCCTAATCGGCTCATCGCCGGCAAGTGGATGCTCCGGAGAAACGGCGACACCGAGGATCTTCCTCAACGGAGGCGATACCCAAAGGCCTTGTGCATCAACTGGAAGACCCATGACCCCCAGGTCGAAGAGGCCATCGAGGAGACCCTTGTACTGCTCAGCCGTCGAGGCCTCCGACCAGTCGAGGTCGATGTTCCACGTGGCAAACAAGGCCTTGAGGGTACGCACCACGTCCGGGGACGTTGTACTCACGAGCGCCACGCGCAGTGCCCGGTCGACCTCGGCTGGCAGCGCCATGGCTTCGACAGCGGCGTCGAACGCTCGAATGGCCGCCCTTGCGAGAGGCAGCAGTCTCTGACCGTGAGGCGTGAGGTGCACGGACCTGCTTGTACGGGTGAACAGTTGAACGCCGAGCTCGTCTTCGAGGTCCGCGATGCGCTTCGACAGAGGAGGACGGCTCATGTACAGCCTACGTGCAGCACGCCCGAAATGTAGCTCTTCCGCGACGGCCGTAAAGTACCGCAAATGTCGAATCTCCACACCGAATGGTACCACATCGGAACCGATAGGTGCAGGCTTGGTAATGGACGCCGAGCCAACCAGTACTTAACCTGGGCAACACGCCAAGTACCCAACACACGCCGCTAATACCGAGGCCGGAAACGCTTCGGCACTTAGGTGTCTGGTTTTAGCAATTCCGCACTCACCCAAATGTGCACGAACTTGAGGAGTATTCCAATATGAAGATCTTCGTCTACAGCCAGGAAAAGGAGTTGGTCGTACTCGATGATCCCGCCGCAAAAACTCTTATGCAAGCCATCCGCGATGCAGGAATGAACATTGCCGCCCAATGCGGCGGTAGCGCCGCATGCGCAACGTGTCACGTATACGTAGACGAGGCTTGGTTCGCCAAACTGAAACCGGCGGCTGAAATCGAAGATGCAATGCTGGACCTCGCCGAAGAGCGCCAGGAGAACTCGCGGCTTTCCTGCCAGATCGAGCTCTCGGAGGATCTGGACGGCGTAACGGTAACACTTGCGCCCGGAGCAGAAATTTAGAGCACGGCACAACCAGTAACCGAACTGTCGCAGCTTTTACAGACTATCGATGCTGGATTCATCTTGCTGGTATCCAGCGGTACGGCTCGTCAGGGCATACCGCTGGTTAGCGCCGATGGCACCCCTAAGCGTGGGTAGGCTGCCATAGAATGTACGATCGTCTAAACACGCCTCCGGCTTCTCGCGATGATTGGCGCACGTCCGGATTACTACCTGAACTACAATCTTCTAGAAAGGGCACTGGCAAGTCGATGTCACTAGCACGTCAAAGGTTATTGATTATCGGCGGGTCCTATGCAGGATCCGAACTTGCCTCTCACGCCCGCGCAAACGGGTACTGCGAAGACATCGTTATCGTGAGCGAAGAGGCCGAGCTACCCTACCACCGCCCGCCGCTCTCAAAATCCTATCTCAAAGAGCCGGCCGAGGAGGGCACCCCCCTCAGGGCGGCAGCCTTCTATTCCGCTAACAATATTGAGTTGGAGCTGGGAGTCAGAGTGCTCCAACTTGATCCAGCAACGAATGCGGCAGTGTTGTCAAATGGTGCGCGTATCACGTTCGACGTCCTCGCTCTCACCGTCGGCGCGCGTCCGCGGGAGCTCACCTGCGCGGGCTCCGATCTCAAAAATGTCTACTATCTGCGTTCCATCGCGGACGCTCGTGCCCTTAGAGCCGCCGCAGCGGAGGCAGAAAACGTCGTCGTTATCGGCGCCGGATTTATCGGCCTGGAGATCGCTTCCGTGCTTGTACAGCAACATAAGCAAGTCACAGTGATAGAGGCCGAAGATCGAGTACTCGCCCGCGTTGTCGCACCGGAAGTATCTGAATTCTTTTCAACGCAACACGCCCATCATGGCGTCAAATTGCTGACTTCAAGATCAGTGCATTCGCTGGTCGGGGAACGAGGCATTGTTCGTCGGGTGATCCTGGACGATGGTACGTCGATAGATGCAGATACCGTCATCGTCGGTATCGGTTCAGTTCCCAACCTAGAACTATCCCAACAGCTCGGACTGATGAGCCGGAATGGCATTGCGGTCGACTCGCGTTCGCGAACTAGTCAGGCAAATGTTTTCGCCGCTGGCGACTGTGTGTCGTACGTAGGCCCATATAATTCTAGCGGAATACGGCTGGAATCCGTGCAGAATGCCATCGATCAGTCGCGAGTGGCGGGCGCTGTCATTGGGGGTGCAGATCGCGCCTATGAATCAATTCCGTGGTTTTGGTCAGACCAGTATAATCTAAAGTTACAGATCGTCGGCCTACCCGCTGGCGCAACCGAAAGCGTCACACGACCCGGCACAACGTCTGATATTTCAGTATTTCACTTCCGGGGAGACGCATGTATCTGCATTGAGAGCGTAAATCGACCGCGGGAGCATATGTATGCGCGCAAACTCCTACCTCGCGGCGTTGTCACTAAGAAACAGCTACAAGATGTCGATTTCGATATCTCAGCGCTAAACAAACTCTAGTCGCACTCTCATTTTCTTTGGCGTGCCGACCTGATTTGCTTCGGATTGGATACCTCGACCGCACGCCGGCTGGCCGAGCCGATGGACTGACGACAGTCCATCGGCCTGTGGCGTCTGGTCCTCTGGTGCTGTCCATCCAGAACGCCTTAGAACTCCTAACAGAGTGAGAGGTTGACCAGCCGGCGCCAGCAGATGATGCTGCAGGCCAGGCTGAGGAAGGCTTCGTGGATGTCGTCGCGGATCTCCCAGCGGATGCGCAGTCGCCGGAACCAGTGCAGCAGTGCGAAACTCTGCTCGACCACCCAGCGGTGCGCACCGAG
>NZ_JBHZCS010000174.1:0-3443 GCF_042755705.1 Nocardia sp. NPDC059154 | reverse complement strand
CCGCTTTCGCTTCCACCAAAGACCGCACCACAGCCCGGCTGATCGTGCGCCGCGTCAAAGACGCCCGCTACCCCGACGCGCTGTTCCCGCTCTGGGTAGGCTCGGTCGAGCGGCGAGGTACCAGTACGTCCTGGTCTTACCGGTCAAGCCGTGCGAGGCCAACGCGATCAGCCGACGCGCGGACACCTGGGAGACGTCGACCGACGCCGGGACGACCGCGTTGACGTCCCGCACCCGCGCCAGTGCATTTTTCATGCCTGTCGAGGACGGCGCGAACGCGCCCTTACGCAGCCGCTCCAGCTCCACATACTTGCGGCGGTGCTCTTCCCGGGTCTCCAGCAGCCCCAGCAGCACACCCGGCTGCCCGGCCGTGAGCTGCCCGGCCAGATGCGCCCACAACCGTTGATCAGCGGCCTGCTTGGTCTCGGCGACCAGGCGCTCCAACGTGGTGACGCCGGGCAGCAGCGCGCCCTTCTCTCGCAGCCACCGCACCGCCCCCGTGGTGAGAACCTTCGGACCGTCGCCGGTCGTCCAGGCCTGATCAGCGATCCACGCCACCAACTCACCCTCGATATCGGCGAACTCGATCAGCCCGTACCGGCGCACGATCTCGTCCTGATGGTCATACCGGGTCTGCCTGCGGTCCAGGTACAACTTCACACACGACGGATCATCGATGCTCAGCTGCTCGGCCAGGTAGTCCACCACATTCGCCGGCACCTCCAGCGGATCGGGCAGGAACATCCCCACGTAGCGGACCGTCACGAGCTGGATAACGAACCCCAATCTATTGCTGTCACGGCGGCGCTCGGCAATCAGCTCCCGGTCCTGCTCGTCGAGATGGAAGAACCGTTCCAGCTCGGCCCGCGTCAACACCCCGAACTGGCCGTACCCCGGCACCGCACCCTCATCACGCACAGCCGCTCATGAAACCACCAGCGCCACAACAACGCTCAGCAACCACCCCAATCAACCGAACCGGGCAGGCCTAGCGCGACTTTTCGCACCACTGGACCCCACATGCCTACAATGCCACCGCCCGACCATTCGACTGGACCTTCACCCGCGACGACCTCAACGACCTGCTATACCGGCTCGGCCGCCACGACCTGGCCGCACCCCTCCCACTCGCCCCCCGACGAACTAACGGGCGCACCCACTAGCAGGGAGTCATGGCGAGATCGTCGGTGATGCCGATGCGTAACCGGCCCCGCACCTCCGCACCGGCGAAGTAGTCCGATGCCTGAGCGTGGGCGGCGAGGATGTAGTGCGCGAAGCCGGCCATCGCCTCCCCCTCGACGGTCAACCTGGCGCCGCGGGTATCGCGGATCAGCAGCGGCCGGCCCGCCGCCTGCCCGAGAGCTTGCGGATGTGCTGACTCACCGTGGGCTGCCCGAGCCCCAGCGCTGCCGCGGCCTGGGTGAAGCTCGATGACTGCGCTACTGCGAGAAACGTCCGCACGTGCTCTGGAGGCAGAGCCACGGCTACTCATTACGATCAGCAATGAGAATTATTGAGTTAATTCCCTTTCCAAATTGGCGGGGGGACGAAACGATGGAGGCTGCACACCACGAAGGAGGCGTTTCGCCGTGACCACAAGGGCCGGCAGACTCGAGGATTCCCACAGACGGCCGACATCAACGACCCCACGCGGTGCCCGGTTCGCCGCGCTGCGCTCCCGGAACTTCCGCAGGTATCTGTTCGGCCAGGCGGTGGCCGCCACGGGGATCTATGTGCAGAGCATTGCCCAGGGTTGGCTGGTTCTCAGCCTCACGGGGGACGCTACTGCGGTCGGCATCACCACGAGTCTGGCGTTGGCCCCCACCCTGGTGTTCGGGATGGCTGGCGGGTGGATCGCTGATCGCTACCCGAAGATCCGCGTGCTGCAAGCCACCCAAGCCGCGGCGGGCACCGTGGCCGCGGTCCTGGCCGCACTCACCTTGACCCATCACGTCGCCGCCTGGCACATCCAGCTCCTGGCAGCGGTGCTTGGCACGGTCTCCGCGATCGGCTGGCCGGTCCGGCTCGCGTTCGTGACCGAGTTGGTTGAAGACGACCAGATGCATAGCGCGATCAGCCTCAACGCCTCGACGTTGCAACTCGGTCCTCTCGCTGGGCCGGCCCTGTCCGGCGTGCTGATCAGCGGCGTCGGCCCTGGCTGGGCCTTCGCCGTCACCGCAGTGTTCTACGTCGCCTCGCTCCTCGTGTCCGCCCGCATCAACCCCAACCAGGTTCCGCGCCCGCAGACCACGACGCACACGGTCGGACACGCCGCCGGCGGGTTGCGTGCGCTGGCGCAGCGACCGGAGATATGGTGGCCCATCGCGCTGGTCGGCGTGTTCAGCGTATTCGTCTTCAACAATGCCGTCACCCTGGCGTCCTACGCGAGTACCGTCCACACCGGACCCTCGGGCTACGCGCTGCTGGTGTCCACTGTCGCAGTCGGCTCGCTGCTCGGCGCGCTCATCGCCGCCGGCCGCACTCGCATCACTCTGCGCGGACTCAGATGGACCGGGTGCGCGCTGGCCAGCGCCTACCTGGTCGCCGCCGCCATGCCCACACCATGGAGCCTGTCTGTCGCCCTGATCGCGGTCGGTATCGGCAGTCAACAGTTGTACACCGGCGCCAATGCGACCCTCCAACTCGCCGCTGGGACCGCGCTTCGCGGCCGGGTCATGGGCATCTACATTCTCGTAACCTTCGGCGCCGGAGCCTTGGGTGGCCCCCTGCTCGGCATCATCGACCAACACCTCGGCCCCCGTACCGGTCTTGCCCTCGCCGGAGCCATCCCCGGGACTGTCCTGCTTCTGCTGTGGCTCATACTCGTCAGCACGACAGTGCGCCCACCTACACAGCCTGGTACCGATTGATCACGGACGTTTCGCAACAGCAACCCGACGGCGCACCGCACGGACGGCGCGACCATCAGCTACGCCGAACCTGCCTCCAACTGCGGCAGATGTGAACTCTGAACCACCTGTAATTGTTTGGGGTGGCTGGCCTGGGGCTGGCTGGAAGGGTGGGTGGGTGCTGGCTCTTCGTGCTGGGTGTGACTCGTGAATCGTCTGACCCCCCGTCGGGGGTGTGTCATTCCCGGGAGTTGTCCACTCGGCGCGAAGGCCGGCGTCGACTCGGCCCACCACGATGGCCTGATCAGAAGCTTGCCCAACCGAAATCGGTTGTGGCTCATTACAGGCTTGCCTCGTAGTGATCTCCACCCGGGCCGACGCCGGTCACGACGTCCACCCGTTGACAGGAGACCTCGCATTGTCCATCGTGATGCGGTCGACCACTTCGCCCAGGTTGTGCCAGACAGCACAGGTAGGCTGAATCCCCCCGGTTTTGATGCCAATGCCGTTAACTTACGCGCTGATGTAGCCGGATCTCGGCGGGTTCTGGGTGGTTGATGTTCTTGTGCTGCACCGTTTTTCGTGGGAATTTGT
>NZ_JBHZCS010000173.1:0-3574 GCF_042755705.1 Nocardia sp. NPDC059154 | reverse complement strand
TCCGGATGTTACCGGCCAGCAGGTAGTACTGCACGATGCCCCGGTATTCGGCCCCGTAGATGCGAACGATGTCGTAGTCGCTGTAGTTGATCACCTGGGACCGGCGCGCGGGTTTTCCGCGCTCGCGGTAAAGGGCGGTCTTGGCCTTGATCACCGAAGTGGGAACGCCCAGGCTGATCGCCCCGTTCACGCCGCGATGGCCGTTGCGGGCGCGTTGCCTGTCGTCGCGTTGCACTCCGATGTCGTAGCCGAGGAACCGAGCTCGCCCGGTCCGGGCGTGCGTGATCAGGGTCTTGTCCTGCGACAGATCCAGCGCGAGATCGTCGCGCAGGAACGCCGCCAGGCGTTGTTTGATCTCCTCGGCTTCGGCCTTGGGTCCGATGAACCCGAGCAGGTGGTCGTCGGCGTAGCGGACATATCTCAGCCGCCGATAGCCCGGATCGTATTGATCCTGGCTGGGCAGGCTCTGCATCTGCTTGCGGAGCCTGGCGGCCTCGACACGGTCGCCGCGCCTGCGAGCGCGCGCGAGCGTGTTCGCAACCTCCAGGTAGGCAGGGTTGCGGGCCCTACGCGTGCCTCGGGTGTATTCCGGAATCAGAACCGTCTCGACGAACTGGTCCAACTTGTGCAGGTAGATCGAGGACAGGACCGGTGAGGCGACACCACCCTGCGGTGCGCCACTGGGTGTCGCATGCCAAGTCCAATCCTCGAGGTATCCGGCTGTCAGCATGTTGCGCAGCAGCCGCAGGAACCGGTTGTCGTGGACCTTCTCCGACAGGATCGTGACCATGATCTCGTGGTCGAGCGACCCGAAACAGTCGGCGATGTCTCCCTCGACGAACCAAGCCGTTCCCGTCCAGGTGTTGGCGATCTCCCGCAACGCGGTGTGACAGCCTCTCCTTGGCCGGAACCCGTGGGAATGCTCGGAGAACTGCGGCTCGTAGTACGCCTCCAACAGCAGACGCACCACTTCGCCGACCAGCTTGTCCGACCAGGTCGGCAGTCCCAGCGGACGCATTTTCCCGTTCTTCTTCGGAATCAGCGTCCGCCGCACCGGCGCGAACCGATAGCGCTCGTGGCGCATCGCGTCGATGATGCGGTCGATCTTCGCTGTCGACATGCCGTCCACGGTTTCCTGCGTGACCCCGGGCGTCATTGCCCCCTTGTTGGAGTAGATGCGGCCGTAAGCCAGCAGATACAACTGCGGGTTGAACAGTTGCCGATATAGTTGCTTGCATGGCAGCCCCCGGCTGCCGCGTTCACGAAGAACACCGAGAATCGTTTCGGCGCTTTGCATTTCGCATACCTCCCGATCTTCTGGTATTCGAATCACCTGGCCCCCTTCGCCCTGTGGACGGCTTTCCCGCCCTCCCTGGCCGGGCGTGACTCCGGCGACTACTACGAGGCCTCCGTCGCCATAGGACTCGCGTCCGGTAGGCGATCCCACGTTCGTCTCCACCACACGTGACAGCGCGAGGTAGGTGGCCCACTCATCTCCTTCAATGCCCTCACTGGGCATCGCCCCAGCATCCGGAAGGTTGCCCCGGCTATGCTTCATCGCCAGGGCAGGACACGGGCACCGGTTTCAGACGTCGTTTCCAGAGGATGCGAAGTTCCATCGCTGGAGATTGGGCTTCAAGCAATCCAGCCTTCACCATGTCGCGCGGGTCTCCCAGCACACCGTCCCTGACGTCTGGACCCGGTCACTGGTTTCACATGGCATGCTCTTGTCCCCCTTAACCTTTCGGCGCAGGGTAAGCCATCAGACCCAGGAATCCTCCTTCCAGTTCCTCCCGGCTGAACCGGGGATGTGACGGAGCGCCTCGTGGCGCACAACGCCTCTTCCACGTGCCAGCGCGAGCCCGCGGTCCAGGCCAGATCCACCAGGCGGGCGGTGGCCGGGCCGTAGCAGAGGTAGTAGGCGATTTCGGTCGGGTCGCTGATCGACCGTCGCGCCAGTAGCCAGTGACCGCGCCCGCTGGTCCAGGTGCCGTCGATCTGGCGGCGTGCCCAGTCGTATTCGCGCGGGCCGTGCGCGCCGGCGCCGACCGAGAGCCGCTGCCAGGTGCGGTCGCCGAACTCGGCGACCAGGTCGTCGGCGCGGGCGAGTCGGTCGGCGCGGGTGCGCAACTGGTGATCGCAGCGGGTGGCCATCACGTAGAACACGTCGTGGTCTTCGCACCAAGCCCGCAGGTAACCGGCCTGGCCGTAGGCTTCGTCGGCGGTGAACCACCGAAACGGCACCCTCGCCGCCAGCGCGCGTTCGAGCATGGCGATCATCTGACGCGGTTTGGTCGCGAACTCGACCTCGTCGGGAATCCCGGCGTCACGACACCGCTCACGATCGGCCGTCCACGACTGGGGAACATAGAGTTCCCGGTCGATCAGGGCGTGCCCATGGCGCGACGCGTACGCCAGAAACACACCGATCTGGCAGTTTTCTGTACGGCCGGCCGTTCCGGAGTATTGACGTTGCACGCCAGCGGATTTCACACCCTTCTTCAGGAACCCGGTCTCGTCGCCGGCCAGCACAGCGTCCGGGTCACCGAGGTGTTCGACCACGTAGTCACGCACATCGTCACGCACCGCGTCGACGTCCCAATCGGCCGCACGCAACAGCCGCTGCATCCCGTCCGGGGTGCTCTCACCGGCGCGCTCGGCCAGGGTCCACCCGTTCTTGCGTTCCAGACCCGCGACCAGCCCCGACACATACTCACCCGCCCGCTCCCGCGGTTCGACGCGGGTGAACCGTCCCCCGATCCTCGCGATCAACGAATCCAGTTCGGCCACAGCACGATCCAACACCACCCGACAGGTCTACCAGCAACAAATCACCTGAGTGCAGTTGCAGTACTAACAGGTTCGGCGCGGTGGCGTCGGGTTCTGTTGCAGTGCAGGATGTTTCGGGGGGCAGCACCCTGGATCGTGGATGACGAGTTGTGGGCGGTAATCGAACCGCTACTGCCGGTGAAACCGGCCGGAACACCGGGACCGCCGCAGAGGGACAGCCGCCGCGTGCTGCAGGGCATCCTGTTCGTGCTGATCACCGGAATCGGGTGGGAAGACCTGCCCCAGGAGAACGGATCGCTGCTGGGATGTCGTGCCCGCCTCGGGCGTGAGCACTTTTCATTAGGTCGCCGAGCCAGCCGCTACCGGTAGCGAGTCTGCCGTACTGGTGTGCGCTGCCTGCCACGACCACATCCACAACGGGCACCCAGCCGCATCACTCACGCAATAGTTCACTGGAGAGCCGGATAATCAGGAAACTATCAAGTCCGGTTCGGTGGGAGGCCGAAAAGGACCAGTACGCCGCTGGAACCTCGCCGCTCGGCCGACCCTACTGCCCTGCTCCACCAGTACCGGCGACCGGCCATCCGATGGGAACGACGCACCGACATCCACCACGGATTCCTCGACCTCGCCGCAGCCCTGATCTGCTGGCGCCGACTCAGCAACCGAACCCGATTAGGAGCCCCTAGCCTCGCCCAATCACGCCTGATGGGGCCGTCGGTGGCTCTGAAATGGCGAAAGGTGCTCTGAACTGCGATAATTCGGCTTGCTGAGGGCTGAATAT
>NZ_JBHZCS010000172.1:0-3685 GCF_042755705.1 Nocardia sp. NPDC059154 | reverse complement strand
GCGGCTAGCTGGCCGGAGTGGAGTCCGGCGCGTTCAGGCGGTTGAACAGGCCGATGCCGACCGCGATGGCGGCGGGCCCGCCGACACCGACCAGACCGGCCGCGGCGCCCAGCGGGATGCCGATCGCGGCGCCGGCGACACAGCCCGCGATGCCGGTCGGAACCGACATGATCACGACACCGGCAATGGCGCCGCCCAACGCGCCGATGGCGCAGCCGGCCACACCACCGACGACGGTGCCCAGCAGGGTGCCCATGGAGCTGGCGATGCCGAACTGGTTGACCGCGGCACCGAACGCGGCGTCCTGGTCGGCCTGGCTGGCGACGTCCTTGACCACGGGGGCCGGGAGGGCGGGGGCGGCGAAGCTCGCGGCCGGGTCCATGTTCGGGGTGAAGGTGGCGGTGTTGCCGTCGATCTCGGCGGCGACCGGGTGGGCGACGTCACCGGTGATGATATTGAGCGGGAACTGGGTGACCAGGCCGCCGTTGTTGTCACGCACCTGGAACTGGCCGTCCTGGGTGGTCAGCGAGCCCGCGTCGGTCTTCAGCACCACCGAAGCGCCGTCGATCTTGGTGTCCCAGTGGATCCCGGGAGTAGCGGCGGCCGCGGGATCGGCATAGGCGGTCCCGGCGGAGATGCCGAGTGCCGCGATGGCCAGAGCCGAGGTGGCGGCAAACTTCGTGTAACGCATACTTCTCGTCGCTTTCTTGATCGGGCGCTTCCCTCCTGGGAGCGAGGTCCTCATCGAGCACCCGGATCAGGATAAGCCAGCAAATGTTGCCTACTTGTTGCCAAACCGTAGCGAAGCCGCTTCTTAAAGTATGTTTTGCGTTAAGACTGCGTTCGCCGAGCCTTTGTGAGTGACCCAGGCAACCTTTCGGCGCATAAAGAGGGCCGCCTCACACCCCGATTGGGAGCGTCGACACGGGCCTTTCTTCGCAAGCCGATAACTACTGGTTCGCCGGATCATTGATGCGCTGGACGAATCCGATGCCGATGATGATGGCCGCGGGCACCCCGGTCAGGATCAACCCGGCCGCCGCGCCCAGCGGAATGCCGATGCCCGCACCGGCCAGGCAACCGAGCACCGGGCCGAATCCCATGCCCTCGAGCACCGGCAGGCTCAGCGTCGCGCCGCCGACGATGCCGACGACACAGCCGATGCCCGCGCCGACGATGGTGCCGACCAGTGTGCCGACAGCGGTGACCAAGTGTCCAGCAGCCAGAAGCTGAACGGTAGCCAAGAACGCAGATTGATAGCCGATATCACTGACTCCCAAACATGGTGAGCCAGGTCACCTTTCGGTGGATCAGCGGCGGAAGCGCTCGCGCAGCTGCGGGTCGTTCTCCCACCACAGTCCGGTGGACACCGGCTCGTCGTCGGCCTCCGTGTCCCGGGTCACGGTGCGCGACACCGCCTTCCGCCGCGGCCGCGCCGCCTCGGCGGCATCCAGCTCGGCATCGATCTCCCCGGCCCGGCGCTTCTCGTCAGCGGCGAAGGCCCGCATGACGACCAGCGAGTAGATCAGCCCGAGGAAATCGCCGAGCAGCCACAGGATGCCCGCGCCGATGGTCTGGTCCAGGCGCGCGTCCGGACCCCAGGTGCGGCCGAGCGAACCGTAGTAGCCGGCGGCGACCAGCGGCCCCAGCCACAGCACGATGCCGAGGATGCCGTCGGCCAGGGACTCCGCGATGGTGATGAGCAGCGACAGCCCCTGCGTGAAGTGCTTGGGCACCGGATCGATCTGCAGGCGCGAGTAGAAGTACAGGAACCCGATGGCCACCACGATGATTCGGGTGACCGCGTCGACGCCCCCGTGCCGCAGCACCGACTCGTACCAGGGCGAGAGGAACAACGCCCAGGGCAGCAGCAGGATCAGCATCGAAGCGGTGGCCGGGTGGGTGAGCAGCCGGGCGACACTGCCGGAGAGCATGGCGTCCAGGCGTTTCCGGCCGGCCGGGCCCAGCGCCGCGCGCAGCACGGTGAACGGCGCACCGGCCGCGAGCGCGAAGGGCACCAGGTAGAGCAGCAGGAGCACCTGCAGCGCGCGCACCCAGAACAGGGTGTCGGAGTAGACGCCGATCATGCCGACGCCGGTGTACAGCCACACCCCCAGTCCGGCCAGCCCGAAGTAGAGGGCCCGGCTCGCCGGAAGCTGTTCGCCGCGCTGTCTTCCCTTGAGGAAGCAGGCCGCGTACGCGAGTCCCAGGAGCGCGATGACCAGCACGGTCGAGGTGTCCCACCGCCAGGAGCTCACCAAACTGCTCAACTGCAGCGGTGTTCGGGTCTGTAACACGGGACCCAGTATGCGCCGTGCCGTCGCGGGGGACGGCACGGCTCCCGGGAAGGCGGTGCGCGGCTAGCGGGAGACCAGGCGGCGGTAGGTCACGGTGTCGAATTCGCGCCCGTGCTCGTCGACCGCGACCACGTCCATCTCGCTGGAGAACACGCCGGGCCGCACATCCACGCGAATGAACGAGTAGCGGCTGAACCGCACCCGCGACCAGGCGACGGCCTCCTTGCCCTCCTTGCCGTCGGAGCCCCACAGGATGCTCTCCGGCACGAAGGTGTCGGGCTGCTCGTTGCCGCGATAGGTGTCGCCCGCGGCGAAGGTGCCGTGCGCCGCGCCGCCCCCGCCGACCACGTAGTAGACGGTGCCGTCGGTGTCCGGGTAGACGATCGAGTTGTCGGGTGCGGCCTTGGTCGGCTGCCCGCCGCGCATCGGGTCGGTGCGCTCGAAGTTGTGATTGTGGCCCTGCAGCACCAGATCGACCCGGTACTTGTCGAACAGGTCGGCCCAGGCCCCGCGCACGCCGCCGTCGCTGGCGCCGCCGATGCCGGTGGCGTAGGCGCACTCGTGGAAGAAGCAGACGATGAAGTCGATGCTCGGGTTCGCGCGGTAGCCGGCCAGGGTGGATTCCACCCAACTGTTCTGTGCGCCACCGGAATAGCCGAGATTGGCGCGGACCTGCCAGCTCACCTCGTTGGCGTCCAGCGACAGCACCGCCACATTGCCGTAGGTGAAGGAGTACACCGACGGGCAGCCCGCGGGCCCGTTGTCCGGAAAGTCCATGCGCGCCATCAGGCCGCCGTAGCCGTGAGTGCCGTAGACGGCTTCCATGTCGTGGTTGCCGGTGGCGAACATCCACGGCACGTGGCCCGCGCTGCTCTCGATGGCCTGCAGGTAGGTGTCCCACACGAACGGGTTGTAGGCGTCGATGGCGCCGGTGTCGGCCTTGCCGTTGGGGACGAACCAGTCCGGGCCGCCGCCGTGGGAGGTGTCGGCGTAGCAGATGTCGCCGGCCAGAATGTGGAATTCCGGGTTGCTGGCGACGATCTGGCGCTGGATGTTCTCGGCATTGCGGGAGCTGGGGGCGTCGCCCTCGCCGTACTTGTTGCGGTACGCGCCCGCCGGCATGCCCGCGGGCAGTGCCGGGGTGTCGTCGACGCCCTGGTCGCCCATCATGGTGAAGCGGAACGGCAGCAGCGCGGCACGCGAGCTCGGCATGGCGGTGTTCGCGGAGACGACGTCGCTGCTGTAGCCGTCGGCAGTACGCCAGCGGTAGAAGTGCGGCAGGCGGCCGGGCAGTCCGTCGACAGGGGCGTGGACGTAGAACTGTTCGGCCGACAGCACTCCCCCGTCGGTGCGCGGGAGCTGGGTGACCAGGTTGCGGACCTCGGCCT
>NZ_JBHZCS010000171.1:0-3725 GCF_042755705.1 Nocardia sp. NPDC059154 | reverse complement strand
GTCGCCGCCGCTCCAGCGCCGGCTCCCGCCGCGCCCGCCCCGGCCGCTGCCGCCTCCGGCACCCCGGTCAAGATGCCGGAGCTCGGTGAGTCCGTCACCGAGGGCACCGTCACCCGCTGGCTGAAGCAGGTCGGCGACCAGGTCGCCGTGGACGAGCCGCTGCTCGAGGTCTCCACCGACAAGGTCGACACCGAGATCCCGTCGCCGGTCGCCGGCACCCTGCTGGAGATCTCCGCGCAGGAGGACGACGTGATCGCCGTCGGCGGTCAGCTGGGCGTTATCGGCAGCGGCGTTGCTGCGGCCGCACCCGCTCCGGCCCCCGCACCCGCTCCGGCCCCCGCACCCGCTCCGGCCCCCGCGCCCGCTCCGACTCCCGCCCCCGCTCCGGCTCCGGCCGCTGCGGCTCCGGCCCCCGCCCCTGCTCCGGCTCCGGCTCCCGCTCCGGTTCCGGCCGCGGCCACCCCGGCCGAGGAGCCCTCCACCAACGGCGGCCCCTACGTGACCCCGTTGGTGCGAAAGCTGGCCGCGGAGAACAACGTTGACCTCGCGACCCTCACCGGTTCCGGTGTCGGTGGCCGCATCCGCAAGCAGGATGTGCTCGCCGCCGCGGAGTCCAAAAAGGCTCCGGCCCCCGCCGCTGCCGCGCCCGCCGCCGCTGCTCGGGTCGCCCCGGCTGCTGCCGCGCCCGCGCCGCGTCCGTCGCTGTCGCACCTGACCGGCACGGTCCAGAAGGCCAGCCGCATCCGGCAGATCACCGCGACCAAGACCCTGGAGTCGCTGCAGACCACCGCGCAGCTCACCCAGGTGCACGAGGTGGACATGACCAAGATCGCGTCCCTGCGCAACCGCGCCAAGGCCGCGTTCAAGCAGCGTGAGGGCGTGAACATCACGTTCCTGCCGTTCTACGCCAAGGCTGTCATCGAGGCGCTGGCCGTGCACCCGAACGTGAACGCGTCCTACAACTCCGACACCAAGGAGATCACCTACCACTCGGTGGTCAACCTGGGTATCGCGGTCGACACCGAGCAGGGCCTGCTCTCGCCGGTCATCCACAACGCCAACGATCTGTCGCTGGCCGGACTCGCTCGTGCCATCGCCGATATCGCCAACCGTGCGCGCACCGGTGGCCTGAAGCCGGACGAGCTGGCCAACGGCACCTTCACCATCACCAATATCGGTTCCCAGGGCGCCCTGTTCGACACCCCGATCCTGCTGCCGCCGCAGGCCGCCATGCTGGGCACCGGCGCGATCGTCAAGCGCCCCATGGTGATCAGCGACGACGGCAGCGAATTCATCGGCATCCGCTCGATGGCCTACCTGCCGCTCACCTACGATCACCGCCTCATCGACGGCGCCGACGCGGGTCGCTTCCTGACCACCGTCAAGCACCGGCTGGAAGAGGCCGCGTTCGAGGGTGACCTCGGGCTCTAATGCCGGATACGGGCGGCAGGATTGATCGGATGAAAGTCGTGATCGCCGGTTCGTCCGGGCTGATCGGGACGGCACTCGTCGCGGCTCTGCGCCGCGACGGGCACGAGGTCATCCGCCTCGTGCGCCGTCCCGTGCACGCCCGCGACGAATTCACCTGGGACCCCGTCCGTTCCAATCTGGACGAACGTGCGCTGCGCGGCGCCGACGCCGTGGTGAACCTCTGCGGCGCGGGTATCGGGCAGCGGCGCTGGACCGGCAGCTACAAGCAGGAGCTGCGCGACAGCCGCATCGTCCCCACCGACGTGCTGGCCGCCGCGGTCGCCGCCGCGGGAGTGCCGACGCTGGTCAATGCCAGCGGCGTGCACTACTACGGCGGCGATCCCGGCGACCGCGTCGTCACCGAGAGTTCCCCTGCCGGAAAGGGTTTCCTGGCCGGCCTGTGCGCCGACTGGGAGGCCGCCACCGAACAGGCCGCCGACGCCGGCGTGCGCACGGTGCTGCTGCGCTCGGCGGTGGTGCTGGCCCGGCACGGCGGCATGCTCGGAATGCTGTATCCCCTCTACTTTCTCGGCCTCGGCGGGCGGCTGGGCAGCGGCCGCCAGTACGTCCCATGGATCTCCCTGGACGACGAGGTCGGCGCGATCATCTACGCGCTCACCCACGAAATCCTTTCCGGCCCGGTCAATATGGTCGGTCCCGCACCGGTCACCAATGCGGAGTTCACCCGCGCGCTGGGCCGCGTCATGCACCGGCCGACGCCCCTGATGGTGCCCGCGTTCGCGCTGCGGCTGGCCGTGGGCGAGTTCGCCGAAGAGGCAATCCTGCACGGCCCCAGGGCGATTCCCACCGCGCTCGAGGCCGCCGGATACCCCTTCCAGCACCCCACCATCGGCGCGGCACTGTCCGCGACGCTCGGCCAGTCCGGCTGATCCGGCCGGTTGCGGTGGGCGCGGCGCACGTCACAGCGGGCCCGTCGATACCGTGTGGAACGTGACCAATCATCCGTCCGACCTGCTGGTGCGGGATGCGCGCGAGAGCGATCTCCCCGAGATCCTGGTGATCCACAACAACGCCATCGCCGAGACCACCGCCATCTGGGATACCGAACTCGCCGACCTGGACGAGCGGAAGGCCTGGTTCGCGGCGCGGACCGGAGCCGGGCATCCGGTGCTGGTGGCCGAGATCGACGGCAAGGTCGCGGGGTACGCCAGCTACGGGCAGTTCCGGCCGAAGTCCGGCTACCGGTTCGCCGTCGAGAACTCGGTGTACGTGTCAGATATATTCCAGCGGCGCGGAGTGGCCACGGCGCTCATGCGCGAGCTGCTGGTACGGGCGAGCCGGGGCGGCGTGCACACCATGATCGCGGCGATCGAGTCGAGTAACCGCACGTCGATCGCGCTGCACGAGAAATTCGGCTTCACCATCGTCGGTCAGATGCCGGAAGTCGGGCACAAATTCGGGCGCTGGATGGACTTGACGCTGATGCAACGCGTCGTCGACGAAGGGGTAACGTCGCCATCGTGAGTGAGAGTACGGCCACCGCACCGTTACCCAGTGCGGTCTCGGCCCGCTTCGACGGCACACCCCTCGCCGTCGAGAATCTGGGCCTCATCGATTACCAGCAAGCCTGGGAACTGCAGCGGTCGATCGCCGCCGAACGCGCCGATGGCATCGGGCAGGATCGCCTGCTCCTGCTGGAACACCCCTTCGTCTACACCGCCGGCCGCCGCACCGAGCCGCAGGACCTGCCCATGGACGGCAGCCCGGTCATCGAGGTCGACCGCGGCGGGAAGATCACCTGGCACGGTCCCGGGCAACTGGTCGGCTATCCCATTGTGCGACTGGCCGAACCGGTCGATGTGGTCGCCTATGTGCGCCGCCTGGAGGAAGCCCTCATCACAGTCTGCGCGCAGCTCGGGCTGGAAACCGGCCGGGTGGAAGGCCGTTCGGGCGTGTGGGTGCCCGCGAGCGAGTTCCTGCCCGAGCGGAAGGTCGCGGCCATCGGCGTGCGCGTCCAGCGCGGGGTCACGCTGCACGGCATCTCGCTGAACTGCAATTCCAGCCTCGACGCCTTCGATGCCATCGTGCCGTGCGGAATTCGCGATGCCGGCGTCACCACGCTGAGCCGCGAACTCGGCCGCGAGGTGACGGTCGACGAGGTGCGGCCGCTGGTCGCCGACGCCATCGCCCGCGCCCTCGACGGCGCGCTGAAGGTGACCGACCACACCATTTCCCGCTGCGCGAAGGCCGCGCCCGAATGCCCCGAACCACTTCCGGCGGCGACCACCGATCAG
>NZ_JBHZCS010000170.1:0-3938 GCF_042755705.1 Nocardia sp. NPDC059154 | reverse complement strand
CCGATGGTACTGCACTCGACAGGGTGTGGGAGAGTAGGACACCGCCGGAACATCATTCGCGAAGGCCCCCAGCATAAGCTGGGGGCCTTCTGCGTATCTGGGGTACCTACGCGTATCCCGGGTACATATGGATAGGGTATGGATACACAGGAGGCTCCCAGCGGACAATCAGTTCTGATGGGGCCGGGAAGACAATGATCGACAGCATGATTCACCAGCTCGCGCCACAGCGGCCGGCCGACCAGGCCCGCCGGTTCCGGTGGGCTGCTCTGTGGCTGCCCGCCACCTACAGCTATGTGGGTCTGCTGCTGCTGGGCGCCGTGGCCCTGACCATGGTCAGCGCGCCGCGGGAGTCGCGAATCGTGTTGCATGCCAGCACGAACCTGAACAATCTGACCGAGGGCCGCCTCGGCACGCTGTTCTCGAGCGCCTTCCTGGTGGGTGAGGGCGCGGCGACGGTGTTCCTGATCGTGCCGATGCTGGCCTGCCTGCTCGCCTTGGCGGAGCGCCGATTCGGGACCGTGAAGCTGGTGCACACCTTCTTCGTCGGCCATGTGGGCGCGACCGTGCTGGTGGCGGTGGGCCTGTGGGTGGCGGTGCAGTCGCAGCTGGTGCCGGGCAGTATCGCGATGGCCGAGGACGTCGGTGTCAGCTATGGCGCGATGGCCGTGGTGGGTGCGCTGGTGGCGGTGCTGCCGCCGCATCGCCGGTGGGTGTGGGCGAGTACCTGGCTGGCGTTCGCGCTGGGCGGGGTGGTGCTCTGGCACACCTTCACCAATGTGGGTCACTTCCTGGCGCTGTGCCTGGGTCTGGGTATCGGGCGGTTGACGATCCGCCGGCAGGGCGGGGCGGTGCGGCCGTTGAATGTGCCGGAATACCTGTTGCTGGCGGGCGGTTCCGTTTTTGCCTGCCTGATGCTGCTGGGCTGATGCCCGGTCACTAGACTCGACCGGTGCGCCTTGTGATTGCTCGTTGCCAGGTCGATTACGTTGGCCGTCTGACCGCCCATCTGCCCATGGCCCGTCGTCTGCTCATGATGAAGGCCGACGGTTCGGTGCTGGTCCATTCCGATGGCGGCTCCTACAAGCCGCTCAACTGGATGAGTCCGCCGTGCTGGCTGGAGGAACGGGAAACCGATTCCGAGACAACCCAACTGTGGGTGGTGTCCAACAAGGCCGGCGAGGAACTGCGCATCACCGTCGAGGACATCGAGCTGGATTCCAAGCACGAGCTGGGCGTCGATCCCGGGCTGGTGAAGGACGGCGTCGAGGCGCACCTGCAGGAGTTGCTCGCCGAGCACATCGAAACCCTCGGTCCGGGTTACACCTTGATCCGCCGCGAGTACATGACCGCCATCGGCCCGGTCGACATCCTGTGCCGTGACGCCGACGGCGCGACGGTGGCAGTGGAGATCAAACGCCGCGGTGAGATCGACGGCGTCGAACAGCTCACCCGCTACCTCGAACTCCTCAACCGCGACCCGCTGCTGGCTCCCGTCGCGGGCGTCTTCGCCGCCCAGCAGATCAAGCCGCAGGCCAAGACCCTTGCCGCCGACCGCGGCATCCGCTGCCTCACACTGGATTACGATGCCCTGCGCGGCACCGACTCCAGCGAGTTCCGGCTGTTCTAACCTCGATACCATGCCACGCCGGAAGCCCCGCCCCAAGGACTCGGCGCGATCCCACTCGGACCCGCGCCCCCTGGGCGACGTCTTCGGCCGCACCGAGCACGGTCCCGGGACCGACGAGACCTTCGTCGTCCGCACGGTCCCCGGCACCCGCGCCACCAAGCCCTACCGCTGCCCCGGCTGCGACCACGTCATCCCACCGGGCACACCGCACATCGTCGCCTGGGCAGTCCACGGCGGCGAAGACGATCGCCGCCACTGGCACACCGGCTGCTGGAACGGCCGCAACACCCGCACCATCACCCGCCGCTGGTCCTGAGCCCCGGGAGGCACAAACGAATCGTGCTGGCGCCGAGTGCGTTCGGGGCGGTCTCGGTATCGATGAGCGGGACAGTTCCCGCTTCGGCGGACGTCACCTCCGTGGTCGTGCGCCAAGGCTCGCTCGTCAACGGCTCCAACGGGTTTGCATAAGGAAGGCCGCTTCCCCCGGAGGGGAAGCGGCCTTCGAACGGATGCGGGTTGTCGCCCGGTCGGTGAATTAGCTGGAGACGTCAGCGTTCTCGCGCTCGTCGACGATCTCGTCGTCTTCGCGAGCGTCGGCGATGGCCTTGCGGCCGCTCTTCTGGATGGAGCGCTGTTCCGGTGCGCCGTCGAGCAGTTCGCTCTCGCGGTTGACGGCGGCGAGCATGGCCGGGACCGAGTCGAGCTGGCCGCGGATACCGAGCAGCTGGGCCAGGACGCGGCCGCGGAGCACACGCATCTCCTCGGCAAGTTCCTTGGCGTGCGCGATCTTTCGATCCGCGGTGTTGGTCGCCGAGGTGATGAGGCGGTTGGCCTCGTCGGTGGCGTCCTTGATGCGCTGGGCGGCCTCGGCGCGCGAGGTGGCCTCCAGCTCCTCCATGGCGCGGGTCAGCTTGGTGCGCCGCTCCGCCATGGTGACCTCGAAGTCCTGCTGCGTGGCCTTGCGCTTGGCCTCGGACTCCTTGGTGAGGCGGTCGGCCTCGGCATTGGCGGCTTCGACGATCTTGGCGGACTCGGAGCGGGCGTTCGCGAGAGTCTGCTCGAACTCGATTTCGAGCGCTTCGCGCTTCTCCTTGGTCTCGGAGAGGAGCGATTCGTACTTCCCACGCATTTCGGTGGCCTGCTGCTCGGCAATCGAGATCATCTCGGCGGCCTCGGCCTGCGCCTGGGCGCGGACCTCGGAGGCCTCATCCGAGGCCAGACGCAGCATGCGGGAGATGCGATCGGACATGCCTTCGGCGGTGGTCGGCGGCACCGAGAGCCGGTCGACCTCCTTACGGAGCTCGTCGATCTCGTCCCGGGCATCCTCGAGCTGGGCCGCCAGGTTGCGGGCCTGGGCTGCAGCGGCATCGCGGTCGGTGGCGGTGACCCTCAGCTCGGCATCGAAACGGTCGAAGTAGTTACGCACCTCGTCACGGTCATAGCCCTTCCGCACAACGGTAAAGGGCAGCGCGACGAAGCGATTACGATCGGGCTCAGTGGACGACATGACCCACAAACTACAGCCTGACGACACCCGATGGTGACCCGACCGCGAATGTTGTTACGCCCTCTTTAGGAGGGCGGAACACGGTACTAGTGGGTAGTTTTCGCGGCCGGTTCGACGAGTTCCACCAGCACACCGCCAGCATCCTTGGGGTGGATGAAATTGATGCGGGAACCAGCGGTGCCGCCGCGCGGCTCTGCGTACAGCAAACGCAGGCCCCGTTCCCGAAGTTGCGCGGAAACAGCCTCGACATCGGTGACACGATACGCGAGCTGCTGCAGGCCAGGCCCGTTTCGGTCGATGAACTTCGCGATCGTCGACTCCTCGTTGAGCGGAGCCAGCAACTGCAGAGCGACCGAGCCGGCCGGAGTGCCGGGCACGGACAGCATGGCCTCGTGCACGCCCTGCGCCTCGTTGATCTCGCGATGCGTCTCCACCATGCCGAGATTGTCCCGGTACCAGGCCACCGCCGAATCGAGATCTGGCACAGCGATTCCGACGTGATCGACGGCGGTGACGTATTCCGACGGGATGAATCCGGTGTTCTCTGCGTTGCTCACACCAGTGACGGTAGCGCGCCCCTCGGAAGGATGCCGGAGCGCCGCACGTTACCTTTGAGTACGGCTCCGATGGTTGGCGGAGCAGTCACCAAACGACGTAAGCGAGGCTCATCGTGACCACCACCTCCGTCATCGTCTCCGGCGCGCGCACCCCGGTGGGCCGGCTGCTCGGATCGCTGAAGGGCTTCAGCGGCTCCGACCTGGGCGGGTTCGCCATCAAGGCGGCGCTGGAGAAGGGCGGGGT
>NZ_JBHZCS010000169.1:0-4022 GCF_042755705.1 Nocardia sp. NPDC059154 | reverse complement strand
CGGCCCCGTCCCACACACGGACGGGGCCGTTTTCACGGCCCACTCGTCACCATCGCCGACGACGCGAACATCACCATCCTCAGTGACGCGCGACAATCGAACCGAATAATCGCCCCAACCCGGCTCACACCCACCACACGCACACCTGACCGATCCGGGAACATCAACTGCCACAACACCTCTGCTGCACCATCAGCGACCACACCCGGCAGTTCTACCGGAATCCCCAGCACCCCAACACAATCGACACCCGCTCATCATCGAAAGTGGGACAGAGCCAGATTCAGCGAGCGCCGTCAATGCTGCCGGTGCACGGCACGATCAACGGACAAAAATGGAAGCCACGCATCCAATACCACAGTTCAAGTGACCGACCTGGCTGTCGACATAGGTCTCCTGCGTCGACGTCTCGTACCTGGTAGCACCGCCAGCGACGGACGGTGCGCTTCCCAGCGGGGGTGAAGATCCAATGCCGACAGCCGGCCGTCGCCTTGGCAGACCGTCCGGGCCATGAACCGATCCAGATCCACGGCCGCCGGTTTGGACGGCGTATACGTGGCAAATGTAGGCATCAACCCTGTTCGCCACATAGCGGGTTTATGGATGGGTACGGATACCGCGGACGCCGGTTACGTGGGCGCTAAGTTGTCGTTTGATCAGTTTGGTTTTCTGGGTGTTCACGACTTCGACGGAGCCGTTGCTGTAGGGCAGTGTGAGGCTGGCGTCGTGGTCCTGGTCGAGGCCGCTCGGGAAGGGATCGAGTTCCGGCAGCCGCGCCTGGCGAACCGCTTCATCCACGCGTCCAGGTCGCTGCCCCAGCATTCGGTCATCAGCTGCTCGAAGTTGGTGACGAGCCTGGCCAGATCGGTCATCTCCGGACAGGCGGCGAGGAGTTCGTCGAGGTGACCGCTGCTGCTGTCGGCCAGGTCGGTGGGCCGGGTCATGATCCGGGAGGTGAGTCGCCGCGGTGACGGCGTGATCCGGTCGCTCTTGGCTGAATTATTCGTGGAGCAGTTTGATGCTGCTGGTTTAGTTGAGAGCTTTGATCTCGTGGAATTGAAGCAGACCCGGGATGACAGGTTGGGCGGTGAAGCGATGGCGCAGGTGATCGCGTTAGGAGTCGAAAAAGCATGCCCGATATTGAGGGAACGCAGCAGCTGATCAGGTTCGGGAGTTCTGAAGGGAATAGATCTGATAAATCTTATTGCGTTTCTTGATGGGCTGGCTCAGGATGGGCTGGTGATGTTTCCTCCGGAGCAGGTGCGGACGTTTCTGGCGGTGGCTCAGACGCTGAGTTTCACGCAGGCCGCGGCGTCGTTGGGGTTGGGGCAGCCGACTGTGAGCCAGCATATCCGCAAGCTTGAGCAGGCGGTGGGGCGATCGTTGCTGATCCGCGATACCCGCACGGTCAGGCTGACCGTGGATGGGGAGGCGATGGTGGGATTCGCTCGGTCGATCCTGAGTGCGAATACTGCGGCGGCTGAGTATTTCACGGGGCCGGGAGTGCGGGGCCGGTTGCGGTTCGGGGTGACCGATGATCTGGCGTTGACGCGGGTGCCGCGGATTCTGCGGGATTTCCGACATCTCAATCCGGGGATCACATTGGATTTGACCGTGTCGCAGGGGAGTTATCTGGAGCGTCGTGTGGAGTCCGGGCATGTCGACATCGCTTTTCTCAAGACGACGGCGGGTGAGGGACGTGGCCGGTTGGTGCTCCGGGATCGGCTGGTGTGGGCTGCTGCTGAGGGCAGCGGGCTGCGGTGGGACGAGGATCGGCCGGTGCCGTTGGTCGTGTGGCAGGCGCCGAGCCCGAGCCGGGCGCTGGCGGTGCGCGCATTGGAGGAGAGGGGCATCCGGTATCGGGTAGTGTGCACGGCGCGAGGGGTGAACGCGGTACTCGCAGCGACACGGGCCGGTCTGGGTGTGGCGATCTTTGCCCGCAGCCTGCTGCCGCAGGATTTGGTCGAATTATCCAGCGCGGCAGGTTTACCTGAACTCGGCGAACTCGATCTCGTTCTAGTCACCAACCTGAGTGCCCCCGCCGAACCGGTCGAAGCGCTGACGTCAACAATCCTCGCTCATAGCAACCCCCTCCGACCGCGAGTCTGAGAACTCTACTTCGCCGATTCCCCTCGCCCGCATGGTTCGTGCCGGGTTCATGGTTCGGCATGTCCGGAGACTCCGGACTTATTGGCCGAGGGTCTGCGTCGAGTCGATCTGCCGTCAGTTCGCCGCGCACGGAATCCAGATTGCGTCCTGACCCGGCCGAATTTTGACCCAGTCGATGCTGGTGGCGACGCCTGAATTCTGCTGGTACACAGGGACACTGCCCGGACGGTGCCTACGGCGCGACCGCACTGATCGATGCAGCCGCGGACTCAGGACAAGTTCGATCTCGACACTCGCCATCCAGCTTCCGACCGCCGAACCATGGGCAGGCGTGGGTCGTTCAATGCAGGCGCTTCTATTCGTCAAATCGCCGGCAGCACGGGACTTGGTGCATCGAGGTGGGTCGTCGCCGGACTGTTGCAGGCAGTCCGGCGACGAGTGCGGGCCGCAGCGAAGGGTTCACCAGCCCGCTTCCCTCCCGGTGCCGCGCTCGCGCGGGCAGCCTCGACACCGAAATTCGTTGATCGAAAAGCAGATTCGCGTCTGTTCAGTAGGTGTAGAACCCGCGGCCGGTCTTGCGGCCGAGGTAGCCGGCATCGACCATGCGCCGCAACAGAGGTGGCGGGTTGTAGTGGGGTTCGCGGAATTCCGCGTATAGGGATTCGGCGATGGCGAGGGTGGTGTCGAGGCCGATGGTGTCGGTCAGGCGTAGTGGGCCCATGGGGTGTGCGTAGCCGGCGACCATGCCCTCGTCGATGTCGGCGATGCTGGCGAACCTGGACTCGGCCATGCGAATCGCGCTACACAGGTAGGGGATGAGCAGCGCGTTGACGACGAACCCGGCCTGGTCCTTGGACTCGATGGTGCGCTTGCCCAAGGTGTTGCGGGCGTAGGCGGTGACCTTGTCGGCGACCGCACGCTCGGTCTGCAGTGTTACGACGATCTCGACCAGCGGCAGCACCGGTACCGGGTTGAAGAAATGGACCCCGACGACACGGCCTGGGTGGGCGGTGGTGTTGGCGATCCGGATGACCGGGATGGAGGAGGTGTTAGTGGCCAGGATCGCTTCCGGCGCCACGATGGTGTCGAGTTTGGCGAAGAACTCCGTCTTGAGTACTTCGATTTCCGGGGCGGCTTCGATGACCAGTTCCCGGTCGGCGAAGTCGTCGATCGCGGTGGTGAGGGCGATGCGGCCGGCGGCTTGGTCGGCGAGGTCACGGTCGAGTTTGCCTGCCTCGACCGCGCGGGTCAGGGAGCGCGCGATGCGCGCGCGGGCGAGGTAGGCGCCGTCAGTGTCGCGTTCGAGGACCAGGACCTCGCCGCCGGCGCGGGCAGCGACCTCGGCGATGCCCGCGCCCATGGTGCCGCCACCGATCACACCGATACGGTGCATGGACACTGTGCCTCCTTGCTCGGGTGAAAACCGTTGATACTGTGTCGGATCCCGGATGCAGACCAAACGCCGAACGCGCGAGTTCAGCCATTCGGGCGGCCACCGCAGGACTCAGCCGGTGCTTGCTGTGGTAGCCGCTGGCGCGGTGGCGAGGATCGTTCGCCACCGCCTGCGCGCACGGGTGACACGGTCTGCGATCGAGATGGTGCGGGCACCGCCGGTCAACCATGCAGCCCCGGAGTAGAGCGCCATGACAAGGGCGGTCAGAAGGATGAGAGCGTTCATTGTGAGCGATGCCTGCATTCTGTTCGTGCATATCGACCGGTGCCGCAGTTGTCTCCGCGAGCGCCTTCGGCCACGACACGGCAAAGTGGTGGGCGGTAGCGTGATCAGCGTCGACCCGGCAGGTAGCCGGTGGTGCTCAGCCGATGCTGAAGGGTTGGCCCCAGATGGTGACCCAGCTGGTGATGGTGTCGGTGTCGATCTCCACCGACACGAACGCGCGGGCTTGGGCGTAGCC
>NZ_JBHZCS010000168.1:0-4073 GCF_042755705.1 Nocardia sp. NPDC059154 | reverse complement strand
CTACAGCATCACCGGCATGAACCCCATCGACACCGCCGACTACATCCGCCACCACTGCAGCATCGCCGGCCGCACCGACACCCTGTTCTCCGATGGGTGCGGCTCCGGTTGAGTGACTGTTGATCAGGCGGCGAGTTGGTGGTCGTCGGGGTGGACGCGTTGGTGTTCGCGGGCGATATGGAATGTCCAGTATCGATCCAGGTCGCCGTTTTGGGTCAGTGCTCGCAGGGTGAGAAGGGCTTCGGCGCCGGCCAGGCCCCAGCGTGCGCCGCCTTTTTCGAAGCGGTCGGCGATGATGTGGCGGCAGGCTCCTTCGATGACGCCGGTCGCGATCGGCCAGCCCTCGGCGAGGGCTCGCTCGTAGTGCAGGTAGGCGGCGTGCGAGCGTAGATACCGGACCGCGTCGTCAGCGCCGCGCCGGGCGTCGGGTGTGAGACCTTCTGTTTCGGCGCGGGTTTCGATGCTGGTGGCGACGGCCTCGACACGACCGGCGAGCAGTCCCAGTACCGCGACGGCGACCCAGTCCTCGGCGGCGGGATCGGTGGGAGCGTAGAAGGATCGAGCAGCGCCCCAACAGTATTCGGTCACATGGATCAGATCGACGAGGATATCGATGGTGACGCCGCGGCGGCGGGCCTCGGTTTCGATGACCTCGATCTGATGCCATGCCCCGTCGATGAGCGCGACCCAGGTCCGGGCATGGGCGGGGTCGCGGGCTTGGGCCTGGTCGAACGCGGCGGCGATGACCCGTTCGGGGGAATCGGTCACCGACCCGGTCAGCCATTTGCCGGTCGCTACCGGTCCGGGCCGGCGGTCACGGCCGGCGGCGCGGGGACCTCCGGGCACCGTGATCACGTCGTGTGGGCGCCGCGGGGCGGGCTGCGCGTCGTAGACGCAGGCGAGGGTGGCCATCCTTTTGCGGTTGGATTTCTCGCCGGGACCCAGGCGGGTGCGGAATACCGGCGTCGCGCGGGCCGCGGCGCGGCGGGTGGGTTCCCGTAACGAGTCCGGGCGCATGACAATGCCCTTGGCGTCCGCGGACAGCACCAGCAGAGTTTCACCGGTGGCGGGTTCAGGGGTCGCGGTGGCGTAGAAGTCGTCGATGTCGACCGCCGCCGCGACCACCAGATCTTCGAGTTGGCGTTTGCCCGCGACCCGACCACACCGGGCCGTGATCACCGCATGGGTGATGTCGTAAGAAGAGCGGACCGCTTCCTCGACCGCTCGCCGGCGCAGTCCGTGGCTGTGACGAGTCCGCGGCAACGACAAGACCGCGTCGGCGGGATAGATGTTGGGTTCATCGGGTGCGCGTAACGCGGTGCGGCGCACCGTGACCGGCCCGAACACCGTGGCCAGCATCCGGTGATGGCCGTACTCGACACGAGTACGACCCGCCGGGTGCTCACCGCGGCGCATCCGGGCCGCCACGCCGGTTTCTTCTCGTGCCGCGCGCAGGTCCAGATGATCCTGCAGCAGTTGGCGCATCAGCTCCCGGCTTCGGTCGGTGAGCAGATCCTCGAGCTGGGCGTGGGTGGCCGTAGCGGTGGTCTCACCGCCCAACTCGGCGACCAAGGAATCGAACAAGGTGGCCGACAGGTCAAAGGGGCCAGCGCTCGCGCCGGCGTCGTAGGGTGTCACCGCGGGCTCTCTTCCACGGGTTGGTTTGGTTGGCACCTTCGAATCTAACGGGGAGAGCCCGCCAATCCCGCTATACGACAACACCGTTCAGGTGTTGACATCCACCCCGTCGGCCAGCACGAACAACCCTGGCATCTGTTCGTCCAGCCAGCCGCGCGCCACCAACCGCTTCAGCTTCGACCGCAACGACTCCACCGTGGAGCGCTCCTCGTCGCACCCCAGCGCCGCAGCGACATGCCCGGTCCGCAACCCACGCCCGGCATCGGCGAGGATCTCGAGAATGTCGCGATAATCCTGTGGCAACTCCGAGACCAGCACCCCGGGACCCCGCGGCGGCACCAGCATCACACCGATCGGCGACCCACCCACCCGCTCCCGCTCCCGCTCCGGCTGTTGCGGCTCGTCGCCTGCGGCCACGCCCGCCGAATCGGCCGGCGATCCATCCGTGGGATCGGTTACCACACCCAAGATTTCGCCCATCGTCTCCCGCGTGATCCGCAGACGCGACAACTCCTGCTCCACCCCGTCGAGTTGCTCGCTCAACTCCGTGATCCGCTGACACAACTCCTTGGCCCGCGCCACCCCCGCAGCCTCACGCCGCTCGAGCTCCTCCCGCCACGACACCATCGCCGCCCTCCATCAGCCGGCCCCCATCCCGACGATAGAAGCCAGCCCACCAGCACAACAGCCCCAACCCATTTCACCAGCTCACAGCCTGATCAACAGTCACTCAGCCGGAGCCGCACCCTTCTCCGATGACGCTGTCGCCTTGATCCACAACGCCTCTCGCGGGCACCCGCGCGCGGTCAACAACCTCGCCCTGCAAGCACTCACCGCCGCGTTCGCCTCCGACCACGCCATCGTCGACGAGAAAGCCGCCCGCATCGCCATCAGCGAGAACTCCTCGGACTGAACCGAATCCACACCACCACGACCATCACCACGCCACGATGGTGACCACACCGTCACCATGCCCATCACGGCCCCGTCCCACACACGGACGGGGCCGTTTTCACGGCCCACTCGTCACCATCGCCGACGACGCGAACATCACCATCCTCAGTGACGCGCGACAGGCGGGGACGATCCACGCGCACGGGATCGGGAACTACGTCATCGGCATCAGCCGATCCCTCCTTCTCCGAGTTCCACTGTTACTCATGCGACTTCGTGTCGCACGATCCAGTTCAGCCACGACGAATACGTCGGTAGGAACACCAGTTCCACGGCGTTGTCGGCGCACCAGGCACGGACTTCGGCGCGCTTGTGCGGGGAGAAGTTGTCGACGATGACATACAGCCGCTGGCCCGGCCATCGCGCCCGCAGCGATTTCAGCAACGACACGAACTCCATCCACCGTTTGCGGTCGCGGATGCGGTAGTAGATTTGGCCGGTGGCCAGGTCCAACGCACCGAACAGGTGCCGGACTCCGAGCATGCGGTGTAGGTCGCGCGCAACCGTTTCGGTCGCCGCCGCGGTCCCCAGCCGCGCCCGGAGCGGGGTTGCAGGTTCAACGGCCCGAACTCGTCGACGCAGATCACCCGCCCGTCGGCGGGCTGATGGTCGTAGGGGTCGAGGACCCGGGCCACTCGGCCTGTCAATCCTGCCCCGCCCGCGAGCAATGCACCCGATCAGCGGCGGGACAGCGGCTCACGCTGCAACAGCGGGCCCAGCACCAGGCCCTCCAAATCGGCCGCACCGAACAAACAACCGAGCAATGGCAGCAACGCTATCAGCACCGCGCAGGAGTGGAAGGCACCATCGCCCAGGGCATCCGATCCTGCGGCTTGCGCAGATCCCGCTACCGCGGACTGCCCAAGACACGCCTGCAGCACCTACTGACCGCCGCCGGCCTCAACCTCAACCGCCTCAATACATGGTGGGAGACAACACCTTTCGCCCCAACACGAACATCACCGCTCGCCGCGCTCCGGCCAGCCGCTCGACGGCTCAACCGAATTCGCCAACAGTATCCATTTGTGTCCAGAGCGCGGACCCCTTCTCGTTGAAGTCGTGGATCACCTGCCGCACATACGATTCCGACACCCGCATCAACTTCGCGATGAACCCCATCGGCTGATGCTACGCCGAGGCCATCACCACCACCGCCCGCCGCATCCACACCGGCTGCCTGCTACGCCGAGCGATCTGGGCCAGCTTGCGGCCCTCTTCCGGGGTCACCGCTTCGACGAACACATCCGGCTTGCGAGCCACCGGCACCACCTCCACCGGCAGCATCACCGCTCACCCGCCGATGATCAACCCGCCACCCCGAGACGAGGATTAAAGCATCAACCTTCCCAGACGGCGCCACCAGCAGCCGTCGCTATCAGCTTCTAACCTCGCCCAATCACGCCTGATGGGGCCGTCGGTGGCTCTGAAATGGCGAAAGGTGCTCTGAACTGCGATAATTCGGCTTGCTGAGGGCTGAATAT
>NZ_JBHZCS010000167.1:0-4445 GCF_042755705.1 Nocardia sp. NPDC059154 | reverse complement strand
GCGATGTGCGGCTCGTGGCGATGCCGCCGGGGTATAGCTGGGCACCGACCCCTGTCGGAACGGACATCAGTGAACGTGGGAAGCGGCCCGGTGCCGCCCGAGCCCTCCGGCGGCCGGTCGGGGGGCGGGCAGGTGCGACGCCCACTGTGGGTGCTGGGTCGTGGCGGAGTCGTCGTAGTTACTGCGGGCGCGGGAAAGCCGCGTGCATGGGGAAGGGCGACAGCGTGATCGGCAGCGGCAGCGGCAGCGATGAGGAGGAGCCGTTGAATAGCGGCGTCCCGGACGCAGAGGCAGTGATTGTTGCCGAGCGCCGGGTACTCGGTCATCAACGCAAGCTGCACCGATGGGCAACAAACGAGCCGCGCAAGCGGTTTGGTGACGTGTTCAACTTGGTTTACGACCAGGCCACGATGCTGGTGGCCTGGGATCGGGTGTCGAGCAACAGGGGCGCCAGGACAGCGGGCGTGGATGCGGTGACCCGCCGCCACGTCGAGGAGGACATCGGGGTGATGGCGTTCCTCGAGGACCTGCGGGTCTCGCTAAGGAACGGCACCTATGCGCCGATGCCGGTGCGGCAGGTCATGATTCCGAAGAAGAGCGGAAAGCTTCGCGCTCTAGGGATTCCAGCTCTGCGGGATCGGGTGGCGCAGATGGCCCTCAAGCTGGTTCTGGAACCGATTTCGAGGTCGATTGTGCGCCACGAGGCGCTGCTTTACCGGGCACGGTGTGAGACCGTGCGGGGTTTCCTGTCGCAGCAGGGGGCCCGGAAGCTGGGGACAGCCTGATCCGGGAGGTGCAGGGGAGGGTGGCAAGCAGTCCCGACAACGTAGCGGGGGCGCGGCACTACCAGACGCGCCGGTCGCGCTAGCGAGGTGGAAAGGGATAGCGATCGCGAACGAGTGTCTGATTCCCCGTGATTCGAAAACGACCCCGAACCTGGTGGATATGGGTCGATGCAGTGCTGGGCGGGCTTCAATCGGTGGCCTGCCCGCTTCCGGGTCGTTCAGTCTGTGCGGCTCGGAAGACCGCGAGAAAGGTCTGCGGCGTACTCGTGGTGATGCTGCCGGGGTAAAGCTCGATCCCGACCCCACCGACCGGTGGGCAGTGAACGTGGGAAGCGACCGGGCATCGCCCTTCCTTCCCGGCATCCGGCCGGGCGGCGGGCAGGCTCACCGTCAGCTATTGGTGGTCGGTCGTGGCGGAGTCCTCGTAGTAGTCCGACGCCGGGAGAGCCGGCGACACGGCGAAGGAGGGCAGCAGGTTTGCAGCAGGGTGTGGTCGAAAGGAGGCCGATGGTGAATACCGTCGAACCGAACCCGCAGTCCGGTGGGGCTGCGGCTCGGGTACTTCATGTCCAGACCAAGCTGCACAAGTGGGCAAAAGATGACCGCGACAAGCAGTTCCGCGATCTGTTCAACCTCGTCGCCGACATGGACACCCTACGGGTGGCCTGGCAGCGGGTGCGAGCCAATCGCGGAGCCCGCAGCGCGGGGGCCGATGGCGCCACCTGCTCCTATATCGAGGAGCGCATCGGGGTGGAGCCGTTCCTTCGGGACATCCAGTTCCGGCTCAAGGACGGTAGCTATCGGCCGCAACCAGTGCGGGAACGGGCGATTCCGAAGAAGGGCGGCAAGGTTCGCCGTCTCGGGATTCCGACCGTGACCGACCGGGTCGTGCAGATGGCGTTGAAACTTGTGCTAGAGCCGATCTTCGAGCCCGGTCAGTATCGGTCGAGTTACGCCTACCGGCCGGGACGACGAGCGCAGGACGCAGTAGCCGAGATTGTGCACTACATCAATAACGGCTACTCGTGGGTGGTCGAGGGCGACATCGCCGGATGCTTCGACAACATTCGTCATGATGTTGTCGTGCAACGTATTCGGCGGCGCGTTACCGACCGTCGTGTCGTGAACTTGGGCAAGGCGTTTCTGAAAGCGGGCGTGCTCACCGAACTGGGAGGGATCGAGCGGCGTCTGTCGGGCACGCCGCAGGGCGGGTTATGCGCAGCTGAACATAACGAGGCTTATGAACAGCGCTGGGTTATGCGCAGCGGCGGACCGTAAGGCCTGGTCGCGGTGGTGCAGGGGGCGAATCACTACGCATAACCTTGGAGTGTTCCCGGTTTTGTGGACTCGGGATCAAGCCGCGATCTGACTGATTTCCCTGTACCCTAACTCGTATTGCCGTGGTGTCAAATAACCGAGCGCCGAATGAGGGCGAACGGTGTTGTAGTAGAACTCAATCCAGTCGAACGTCTCCTTCCGCAGAGACTGCACGGTCGGCCACGGACGAGTGTGCACGAGCTCTTTCTTGTAGGTCGCGAAGAACGATTCCGCGACCGCATTGTCGAAGCATGATCCAGTCCGGCCGAGAGATCGGAGGACGCCATTCTTGGCACAGTAGGCGGCGAATTCCTTTGACGTGTATTGACTGCCGCGATCGCTGTGGAAGATAACGCCTTTCGCCGGCCGCCGGCGTCCGATGGCCATGTCGAGAGCATCGGTGACCAGCGACGTGCGCATGTGATCGGCGATCGCCCAGCCGACCACGGCCCGGTCGTGCAGATCGATGACCGTGGCCAGATACGCCCATCCGGTCCAGGTCTTGACGTAGGTGATGTCGCCGCACCAGCGCTGATTCGGCTGCGCGGCAGTGAAATCGCGTCCAATCCGATCGGGTGCGTCCATCGGCTTTGATCCTCGGATCGTGGTGCGCCGGAACGGTTTCGGGAACCGACCTTGCAAACCGGCCGCGCGCATCAATCGCCACACCCGCTTGCGTGACACCTGCCGCCCGGCCGCCGCGAGCGCCGCGTGCACGCGCCGAACACCCGGATTGCCACGCAATTTGGCGTGGATCGCCTCGATCAGCAACGTCAGCAGCGCATCGTCGCGCTCCCGGTCGCTGCGACCGCGGCCCTTCCACTTGTAGTAGCCCGACCGGGACACGTCCAGTTCCCGGCACATGAACTCGATGTCGAATTCCTCCGACGCAGCCCAGTCCGCGATCGCGGCGAATTTCACCGCTGGTCTTTCGCGAACCAGGTCGCAACTTTTTTTGCGAACGCGACCTGCATCTTCAACTCCGCGTTCTCCGCACGCAACCGCTCCAACTCGGCCCGTTCCGAGTCGGTCAGCCCCTTCCCCCGGTCACCGGAATCCCCGGATTCCTTCGCCCTCTTCACCCATTTCCTCAACGTCATCTCGTGCACGCCGATATTGCGTGCCACCTCGGCCACCGGCCGACTCTGATCCAGGACGAAACCCACCGCCTGGGCCTTGTACTCCTCGGTGAAACTACGCCGCGTCGAACCCAACACCAAACTCCCGTGCTCCCGGGCGGCAATCATCTCCGTGTCCACCGAACCGGGAACGCTCCACCTGGGGACTCTCGGCCCTGGCTGGCGCCGACCTCAGCCCACACGCCCTGCGTCGCACAGTAAAGCCATGCACCTCTACGAAGCCGGCGTCCCGTTGCCCTACATCCGCGACATCCTCGGACACGTCGACCTGTCCACCACCGAGATCTACGCCCGCGCCTCCACCGAGGCCAAACGCAAAGCCCTCGAAGCCGTCTACACCGACATCGTCACCGGCGATCTACCCGAATGGAACCACGACACCGAACTGTTGAACTGGCTCACCGGCCTGTGATCCCCGACCCCCGCAGAAGGGTTATGCGCAGTGATTCAACCCCGGCATCGCCGTCACCAGGCCCAGCGGGCCACCACTGCGCATAACCCAATGCCGTTAACTTTGGGGGTTTGCTGACGGCTGGCAACTGATGGGCGAATCGTGCTGTGTGGCTGGGTGTTCGGCTGTAGGGTGCCGGGTCGTGGCGGAGGTGGCGGGGCGGTTGACCGATCGGGTCGGGCTGGGGGTGCTGACCCGGGTGGTGTCGCGGGATCTGGTCGATGAGGTGGTGGCGCAGACCGGTCGGCGTGAGCAGCGGCAGCGGTTGTTGCCGGCGCGGGTGGTGGTGTATTTCGTGTTGGCGATGACGTTGTTCTTCGACGACGCCTACGAGGAGGTGATGCGCAAACTCGTTGACGGACTGCGGTTTCTGCGATCCTGGGACGGTCTGTGGCGGGTGCCGAGCTCGGCGGCATTGTGCAAGGCGCGGGCCCGTTTGGGTGAGGAGCCGGTGCGGGAGTTGTTCGCGCGGGTCGCGGTGCCGCTGGCGGGTGCCCGAACCCCTGGTGCGTGGCTGGCGGGGCAGCGGGTGATGGCCATCGACGGAGTCCAGATGGATGTGCCCGACACACCCGACAACGAGGCGGAGTTCGGCCGCGGCCGCACCCACCAGGCATTGGATGATCCGTATCCGAAGGTGAAGGTCGTGGGGTTGGCCGAGTGCGGTACGCACGCGATCATCGACGCCGAGATCGGGGCGGTCGAGACCGACGAACGAGAGTTGGCGCGGGTCCTGCTGGACCGGTTCGAACC
>NZ_JBHZCS010000166.1:0-4456 GCF_042755705.1 Nocardia sp. NPDC059154 | reverse complement strand
CGTGAAGCGGCACTTGCGGAATATCTTCCGGAAGCTCGGCGCCGTGTCGCGACTGGACATGGTCAATCGCGCGACGGCGGCCAAGCTGATCTCTCCCTATCCGCCGGAGTGATCACACCGGCAGGCCGCTGATCAGCGCGCCGAGATTGGCGGCCAGCTGGGTGATCATGAAGGCGCGGTATGGTCGCCGGCTCACCGGCCGGGGATCGCGATAGCGGGTGGTGAGCGTGTAACCCGCCACCAGGGCCGCGCCGAACATCATTGGGACGCAGGGGCATTCGAGGGTCGGAAGCCGGGAGGCGCCGACCGCGAGGCCGGTCGCCACCCCGAGGGCGGCCAGGGATACCCACCTGCGCAACGGCATCTCGCCGACCAGCAGGGTGAGCACCCGCCGCTGTGCCGCACGATCACCGGCGACATCGGAGAAGTCCTTGACCACCGCGCCGATCAATCCCATCCACAGTGACATCACCACCGCGAAGACCACCAGGTCGGGCGTGAGCTGGGCGCGGATGGCCACGCCTCCCGCCAGGTAGGTGCACAATCCGCCGACCGTGACGATCGCGCTCGAGCCGGCCCAGGTGCGGCTGAGCTGGATGGGGGGCACGGAGTAGAGGTAGCCGAGCGCGAGGAACACCGAAACCAGGACGGCCATGGTGATTCCGACGTGCAGTGCGAGTACGAGCGCGGCGATCGCGGCCAGTTGCGTGACCGCCGCCGCGTCGCGTGGGTCCAGGTCGCCGCGGCCGATCGGCCGCCCGACTCCGTTGATCCGATCGTTCACGCCGTCGGCGATGCCGTTCATCAAATAGACGCACACCGTTGTGAGAAACCACGCAGCGACCGCCCAGGAGTAATCGATCCAGGCCGTGAGCGGTATCGAGGAGAACGGGGGCGCGGCGAGCGCCGACGCGGCGGCAAAACGTAGTGCGAACATGAATTGAACGAATGGTCGTGCTTCCGCGAAACAGAGGCGGAGAATTCGTGCTAGATTAACAATTCGATAGGCTTGGGTTTTCCAATGGTGTCCAGACGTCGTTCTGTCGATCGCCATGGTCGCAGTCTCGCAGACTACCACCGCGCCTCGAATACCTCTTTGGATACATGCCCGAGTGCTCCCTTCGTGGCGTTCTCCGCCGGCCTCTCTCCTGTTTATGGTGATACCGGATCGTGATCAACCGTGAAGGGATGGGCATGGCAAAGGTTGCTGTGATCGGCGCCGGAATAGCAGGTATCTCGGCCGCTTATCATCTGCGTGGGCACGCCGATGTGACCGTATTCGAGAAGGAATCGAATGCCGGTGGGCATGCCAATTCGGTCGAGGTGACCGATGCCGGCCGGACCCTCGGGCTGGACACCGCATTCATCGTCTACAACGAGCCGCACTACCAGAAGATCACGAAGTTCTTCGCCGATCTCGGGGTCGCCGGTCAGGACCATCCGGGCCGCTTCAGTTTCAACAATGCCGACACCGGTATCTGCTACGTGTCGGACGATTTCGAACTGGACGAGGCCGCGATTCGCGCCAAATACCCCGAAGATTTCGTGCAGCTGTGGGCCGAGGCCGAGCGCTTCTACGAGGAGTCGCCGAAGCACTTCATCCGGAAGCAGGCCGAGATGCCGCTCGGCGAGTATCTGACCAGCAACGGCTACAGCGACGCCTTCCGGTACGGATTCGTGGTGCTGGTGGCGACCGCAGCCTGGTCGGTGCCCGCGGACCGGATCTGGGACATGCCCGCCGCGACCGTGATCGCCTTCTTCCTCGGCCACGGCCGGGAGGGCCTGGGCGGTCGAACCGCGCCCTGGCGGACGGTGACCGGCGGCAGCATCAACTATGTCCGTGCCGCGCTGGAACGCCTGGCCGAAGCCGGTCAGCAGGTGCGGCTGGGCACGAGCGCCGACCGGGTCGCCGAGGACGCGGAGGGCGTGATCGTCTCCACCGATGCCGGTACCGAGCGCTTCGACGAGGTGATCATCGCGGCGCACGCCGATGACGCGCTGGCCATGCTGGCCGAGCCGACGCCGGCGCAGCGGATGCTGGAGGCGATCCGCTACAACCACACACGCGCCGCCCTGCACACCGACGCCGCGTGCATGCCGGTCGACCGCGAGAAGTGGCGCAGCTGGAATTACGCGCGCGCGGGCAGCAATGACGATATGAGCACCTGGGTCGTCTACTACCTCAACCAGTTGCACGATTTCACCAGTGCGACCGACTACTTCCTGACGCTGGACTATCCGTTCGAGGTCGCGCCGGAGAAGATGATCCGCGAATTCGACTATCGGCACCCGGTGTTCACCGTCGAGGCGCGGTCCTTGCAGTCCAAGATTCACACCATCAATGCCGGTGACTCCCGAGTGAAGTTCGCCGGTTCGTATTTCCACTCCCGGAAGATGGGCATCGACATCGTGGGCAGCCACGAGTCGGCCTTCGATTCCGGTGCGGCCGCCGCCGATGCGGTCGTTCGGAGCCTTTCCGTCGAGAACGCTCGCTGACCCGAATTACCTACAGTTTGTTGGAGTTTGATCATGACCGACAAGATTGACACCACCGATCTCACCGTCGAGCAGGTTCAGGACTGGCTGGCCGAAAAGATTGCTTTCAAATTGCAGGCAGAGCCGTCCGAGATTTCCTTCGACGACTTCTTCGATTCTTTCGGCCTGGATTCCACCGAGGCCCTGGTGCTGGGGAACGAACTGGAATCCTGGCTCGGTTTCGAACTGGAGACCACCGCGCTGTGGTACCACCCGACCATCGCCGAACTCGCCCGCTACATCGTCACCGAGAAGGACCGCCTCGCGGCGGCCTGACCGGACGCTCCAGCCAAGGAAAAGTGCAATGGACAATCGGATGAAGCTCGGCGATACGCCTATCGCCATCGTCGGCCTGGGCGCGCTGTTCCCGCGTTCCGCCGATCTCTCGGAATTCTGGTCGAATGTGGTCGAGGCCGCCGACTGCATCGAGGATGTGCCGGAATCGCATTGGCGGATCGAGGATTACTACGACCCGGATCCCAGTGCGCCGGACAAGACCTACGCCAAACGCGGCGGCTTCATTCCGACGATCGACTTCAACCCGCTCGAATTCGGCCTGCCGCCGAACCAGCTGGAGGTCACCGACGTCCTGCAGCTGCTGAGCCTGGTGGTGGCCAAGCAGACCCTCGCGGACGCGGGCGCTCTCGACTCGACGTGGTACGACTCGAGCCGTACCGGTGTGATTCTCGGTATCACCGGCGCGAACTCGCTCACCCAGCCGCTGGCCACGCGCCTGCAGACGCCGGTCCTGAAGGAGGTCGTGCGCAGCTGCGGGCTCAGTGACCAGGATGCCGAGGAGATCGCGGCGAAGTTCGTGAAGGCCTTCGCGCCGTGGGAGGAGAACTCCTTCCCGGGCATGCTCGGCAATGTCGTCGCCGGCCGTATCGCCAACCGTTTCGACCTGGGTGGCACCAACTGCACGGTGGACGCCGCGTGCGCGAGTTCGCTCGCCGCCGTGCACATGGCGGTGGCCGAATTGTTGTCCGGCCGTGCCGATCTGATGATCAGCGGTGGCTGCGACGCCGAGAACACCATCCTGATGTACCTGTGCTTCAGCAAGACCCCGGCGTTGTCCAAGTCCGGCATGATCCGCCCGTTCGACGAGAATTCGGACGGCACCATGATCGGCGAGGGCATGGGCATGCTGGCCCTCAAGCGACTGGCCGACGCCGAACGCGACGGCGACCGCATCTACTCGGTGCTGCGCGGTATCGGCAGTTCCAGCGACGGGCGTTTCAAGAGCATTTACGCGCCGCGCAAGGAAGGCCAGATCGTCGCGCTGAAGCGCGCCTACGACGACGCCGGATTCGGGCCGGAGCAGATCGGCCTGCTGGAATGCCACGGCACCGGCACCGCGGTCGGCGATGTGACCGAATTGTCGGCGCTGCGTGAGGTTTTCACCGAGGCGAGCGACGACAAGCAGTTCTGCGCGGTCGGCAGCGTCAAATCGCAGATCGGCCACACCAAAGCGGCGGCCGGCGCGGCGGGTCTGATCAAGCTCTCGATGGCGTTGCACCAGAAGGTGCTGCCGCCGACGATCAATGTCGAGAAGCCCAAGGAGTCCGTCGATTTCCCGAACTCGCCGTTCTGGGTGAACACGTCGACCCGGCCGTGGGTGCTGGAGCCGAATCGCGACCGGCGCCGGGCGGCGAGCTCGTCGTTCGGATTCGGTGGCACCAATTTCCACTGCGTGCTCGAGGAATACGACCCGGCCGGGGCGGATGCCCGTGCGCTGCACCGCGATTACCGGGTGCACGTGTGGCAGGGCGCGGACGCCGAGGCGCTGCTGGCCGCGGTCGCGGAGCGGCCGGCGGGCGGCGACGTGGACGCGCCGATCGAGGCCGCGCACGCCCGCCTGGCGGTGGTCGCCCGTGACGCCGCCGAGCTGGACGCGTTGCGGGACAAGGCGATCGAGCGGTTG
>NZ_JBHZCS010000165.1:0-4474 GCF_042755705.1 Nocardia sp. NPDC059154 | reverse complement strand
GCGAACGTGTGGAACAATCGCACTGAAAGTGTCTGCCTGTCCTGGTCTTGATTGTTGCGTGAGAACATCAATCATCCCAGCTCAGAAGGCACTTTGGATCGCCCCGGGTTTGAGGGAGACCGTTGGATCTGGAGAGGATCAACGGTATGGCTGGGAATCGGAGATATCCGCAGGAGCTGCGGGAACGCGCTGTAGCACTGGTGTTGCAGTACGAGCGTGAGCAGGGCGAGGCGAGGGGCGCGATGGCTCGTGTCGCGCGTGATCTGGGTGTTCACAAGGAAGCGTTGCGGCACTGGGTGAAACAGGCGAAGGCGACGCGAGCAGCGGCCGGCGAGGCTGCGTCGGTGCCGGTTCCGGAGTCGTCGGAGGCCAAGGACGCCCGGATCCGGGAATTGGAGGCGCGTAACCGGGAATTGGAGCGGGCGAATCAGATTCTCAAGGCGGCATCGGCTTTTTTCGCCCGGGAGATGGACCCGCCACCGCCGAAGTGGTGAGGTTCGTCGACGAGTATCGGGAGCGGTTCTCGGTGACCGATATCTGTCATGTGCTGGAGTTTCGGCAGCAAACGTATTTCGCGGCGAAGAAACGGGAGCGGGAGCCGTCGGAGCGGGCGGTGCGTGATGCCGAGATTCTCGCGGAGATTCACCGTTTACGAGCTGCTGATCGGGGTCGCCGACGGGATTACGGTGCCCGGAAGATGTGGCGGGAATTGCTTCGTGCGGGCGTGCAGGTGGGGCGGGGCCGGGTGGAGCGGTTGATGCGCGCTCATGGTCTCGCGGGCCTGGTGCCGATACGGCGCAAGCCGCGCACGACGGTGCCGGGGAACGAAGACAGGCGGCCGAAAGACTTGGTGGACAGGGACTTTCGGGCACCGGCACCGAACCAGCTGTGGGTCGCGGACATAACGTATGTGGAGCTGGCCGAGCGCGGCTTCTGCTATGTGGCGTTCGTGACCGATGTGTTCTCGCGGGCGATCGTGGGCTGGCAGGTATCGGATTCACTGAAAACCGAACTGGCGCTGGATGCGTTGGAGATGGCGTTGTGGAACCGGCGGGATCGGTTGAGCAAGGCATTGATTCATCACGGTGATCGCGGTGTGCAATACACGGCGCTGCGTTACGGTGAGCGTCTCGCCGAGGCGGGTATCGCGCAATCTGTTGGCAGTACCGGTGATTCGTACGATAACGCCCTTTCGGAATCGGTGAATTCGCTGTTCAAGAAGGAATTGATCGGCAAGTACGTGTGGTCGGATGTGAGTGAAGTGAATCGCGAGACGGCGGAATGGGTTTCGTGGTATAACAACGAGCGGTTGCATTCATGGTGTGGTTATCGTCCACCGGCGGAGTTCGAGCGGGTCTTCTGGGAAGGCCGCGGTCAGCAACTGACGGCAGCATGAAGCACAAGAATCGGTAGTTCGGTCTCATCCCAAGCCGGGGCGGTCCACTTTCTTTATTTCAACACACCCCCAACCTCGGATTGCGTCCACGGATCGAGGCTTAGGGCCGACGTGAAAGTCGTGCCGGGTGACCCTGTAGTAGTCCGGGGCGGTGGTGAGCAGACAGATGCGGATCGCGTTGATAATCGCGGACTTGGCGCTGTCGTTCTCGCCGACCGGACGTTCGTACCCCGATCGAGCTCCGGGTTCAGGCGGCCGTCTTTGTCATCGTGTTTTCCTGGGCCCGACCCGAAGATACGGAAGTTTTCAGCACGCACGATAAGTACAACGCCGCTCCCGTGTCACCGGCTCTGCGCTCCGGTGTGCGTAGGTATCCTCTACCGCACCACCTACATGCGGCTTCCAAAGATGTTACGAGCCACCGGGTATCGCCCCGCGGTGGGGATCCGCCCATGGCTCCGTGTGTCTTTCGCGAGTATGACGCACGCCCGGTTCGAGGTCGGCAACTCGATCGAGGTTTCCGACCGTGCATCGCGATTCTCGGCGAGGCGGAGCTGGGCAACCAGGGAGAACTCGTGGCCGTCGGGTGCGGCCTCCGGTCTCCGCCCGGGAAAAGTGCTGAGGAGATCCTCGCTGTACGGGCTGAGGTCCCACCGGATCAATTCCCGAGATGCGGCGGCGCAGAGCGCGCCGAGCAGCTGTCGTTGCGCGACGTCCAACCCTCGTGACATGGGGCGATTTGAATCCGACGCTGTTGGTGCCCGCCGCTTGAATGGAACGGTCCACGAAGTGGACGCGGCTCCCCCGGGTGCGAGTCGGGGGGAGCCGCGATTAACCAATGTTCCGGATACAGTGAACAGAGGTTTCAGGAATGAGGGTAGATCCCCATTCTCAGTTGAGAACAGTCGTTGCACCCGTTGGTCGCGTTATCGCTTGCTGTCGGCCTGGGCCTGGGCCTGGGCCTGGGCGCGGGGCTGCTCGCCGAGGGGGATGCTGTGGGAGTAGTCAAGGATCGAGGATCGCGCGGATCTGGTCGGCGGTGCGGGGTTGTGGATTATCGGGATGTGGGTCGTCGCCGGACTGTTGCAGGCAGTCCGGCGGCGAGTGCGGGCCGCAGCGAAGGGGTTCACCAGCCCGCGTCCCTCCCGGTCCCGGCGTTCACGCAGGCAACGCCGGAACCGGAACTTGTTGGGCAAAAGCGGATTCGAGCGTGCGGTCAGTAGCTGTAGAACCCGCGTCCGGTCTTGCGGCCCAGGTAGCCGGCGTCGACCATTCGCCGCAACAGAGGCGGAGGAGCGTACTGCGGTTCGCGGAATTCCGCGTGCAGCGATTGGGCGATGGCCAATGTGACGTCCAGGCCGATGGTGTCGGTCAGGCGCAGTGGGCCCATCGGGTGGGCGCACCCGGCGACCATGCCCTCGTCGATGTCGGCGATGCTGGCGAACCCGGATTCGGCCATCCGGATCGCCGCCAGCAGGTAGGGGATTAGCAGTGCGTTGACGACGAACCCGGCCTGGTCCTTGGACTCGATGGTGCGTTTGCCCAGAACGTCGCGGGTGTAGGCGGTGACCTTGTCGGCGACCGCACGATCAGTCTTGAGCGTCACCACGATCTCGACCAGCGGCAGCACCGGTACCGGGTTGAAGAAGTGAACCCCGACCACGCGGCCCGGGTTGGCGGTGGTGTTGGCGATCCGGATGACCGGGATGGAGGAGGTGTTGGTGGCCAGGATCGCTTCCGGCGCCACGATGGTGTCGAGCTTGGTGAAGAACTCGATCTTGAGTTCCTCGATTTCCGGGGCGGCTTCGATGACCAGGTCGCGGTCGGCGAAGTCGTCGATCGCCGTGGTGAGGGCGATCCGGTCGGCGGCTTGGTCGGCGAGATCTCGGTCTAATTTGCCTGCCTCGACGGCGCGGGTCAGGGAGCGGGCTATGCGTGCGCGGGCGGTGTAGGCGGTGTCGGTGTCGCGTTCGAGGATGAGGACCTCACCTCCAGCGCGGGCGGCGACCTCTGCGATGCCGGCGCCCATGGTGCCGCCACCGATCACACCGATACGGTGCATGGACACTGTGTCTCCTTGCTCTGCTGAAAACCGTTGATACTGGGTCTGATCCAGATTCGGGTCAGACGCGGGCGGCGCGAGCGCAGTCGCGCTGGGCGTCGCCACAGAACGTTGTCGCGCTGGTGAACGCATGGTGTCGCTGCGGCCGGTGCGGTGGTGAGGATCGCTCGCCACCGCTTGCAAGCATGGGCGGCTCGGTCGGGAAGTGGGGTAGTGCGGGCTCCGCTGACCAGCCATGCAGCCCCCAGGTAGAGCGCCATGGCGAGCGCGGTGAGAAGGATGAGTGCATTCATGCGTCGCGGGGCCCGCATTCCTGGTTGTTCACTAACTGGTTCCCGCAGCCGTGTTCACGGGTGCCGTTTGCCATTCAAGGGATGTGGTTGGGCGGCAACGTGTTCTCGGGTCGGACCTATGAGTTGTGGGTGTGCTCAGCCGATGCTGAAGGGTTGGCCCCAGATGGTGACCCAGCTGGTGATGGTGTCGGTGTCGATTTCCACGGAGACGAACGCGCGGGCTTGGGCGTAGCCGGCGCAGCCGTTGAGGCCGATGGTTTCATCGGCCCAGGCGACCGAGCCGCTGCCGCTGGTGAAGGAGTTGTATTTCTTGTGGGAGTCGGTACCGAACCCGTCGGCCTTTTCCCGGTCGAGGATGTAGAACGACTGGGCTTGGCCGGGTCCGAGGCTGAGGTTGGCGCCGGCGTTGCCCGACAGGCTTGGGGTGACGCTGCCGTTGGAGCCGACGGTGACTCCGGCGGTGGGGCCGCCGTTGACGCCGCCGCCGTTGATGGCGACCTGGCAGCCCACGACGTAGCCGGGGTAGATGAGCCCTGTCGTGGAGGCGGTGTTGCCGGCGGTGATCTCGACGTGGGCGGTGCCGGAGACCCACGCGTTGCGGTGCAGCGGTGTGGCGCCCATGGAGGGGTTGATGTTGGCCGATTCCCCGTCGAGCCAGATGTGGACAGTGGTGCCGTCGGAGAGGGTCTTGGTCAGGTCCGCGCCCGGCAGCGGAACAACGGT
>NZ_JBHZCS010000164.1:0-4509 GCF_042755705.1 Nocardia sp. NPDC059154 | reverse complement strand
CGAGAAATGGGAGGCGACCGACAATGATGACTGACCCATTCGATGACATGACCCCCGACGAGGTGGCCGCGATGGTGGACCGCTTGGAGTTCACCGACGAAGAGGTGACCGAAGCCGACCTCGGGATCACCGTCGGCCCAGAAGCAGAATCCCTGATCGTGCCGCGCTCGATCAAAATGCCTTACGACCTCGACCAGGCATGCAAAGCGCGCGCCGAGACGCTCGGCCTGTCGCGGTCGGCCTACATCCGATCCCTGATCGAACGCGATCTGGCCGAGGCCGGAACCGGTGAACAGCGGCCTGCATGGGTGCGGGAACTCCTCGCTGTCATCGCCAATCACGAACACGATCGCAAGGCATCCTGACTACGGGGCGGCCGTCGGCATCCACTGCCGCCGTCTCGAAGCGACGGCTTCGCGGTCGGTCACGGTCGCGATCGCCTCTTCGGAGATTCCTCGTGTTGTCCGGTGGCTGACAACGGCCGAATAATGGCTAACGGGTTAGGCCTATGAAGATGAACGTCGCATCGATCGTCGCCGCCGCGATACTGTCATTAAGGAGGCCATCGTGGTGTTCGGTGTATATCCAGGCTCCAACATTAAGTGTGTAAGTACTGCCTGGTCGCATAACCCACACCAATTCGATCAGGTCACCAATGCCGAATCCATCGGCGCCATGGAATTTTAGTTCACCACTGCTAGACCGCGCCCGCCACCGTTGTCGACACCACTTGCGACGAGGACGTTGTTTTCGAAGACCGTCATCTCGGTTCCGCCCTCGGTGGTGGCATCACCTCCGAACTGGGCTGCGTCCGCGAGATAGCTGTGTTGGGTTGATCGGGCCGAGCGCGCCACTGCAGCGACCTCGTGGTCTGTTGTCAGTACGACGCCGATACCGGCGTGACCGGTCAGCCAGACGCCGTCGCGACCAACGCTTCTGGCCTCGACACGTGCTGTTCCGGTGGTGCGATCCGCGCGCAGATGCGGTGGAAGATACCCGTCGAGTACCCGGCGCCGAACCCCTTCCAGGGCTTGGCGTCGTGATCGCCCGCTCAGGGTGATTGATTCGGTATCCGCTGCTTCCTGACCGCACGACTGCGCGAACTGCTCGCCGACGGCAGCCGGCCAGAGCGCCGGACCCGCAAACTCGGCAGCCGGATGGCCCCAACGGGGTTTCGCCGGTCGCAGTCCGCGAGCGCGGCGAACGACAACGGCGGCGGATCCGATGAGAAGTAGCAACCACGACACCCGTTTTCGTGATGCCGTGGGAACTGCGCCCGAAGCATCATCTGCCGCCGCTCGGCCATGGAAGAGACGGGATTCATATATCGATGACGCAATGCTTGCAGGCTTGTCCACCCGAGCCGACCGAGTTCGGCGGCTCGCGGTGGACAACGTCAATACAGAGGCTGCATGGCCTCGCCTGACACGTCACGAATCGTACTGGACTCGAACATCCGTGCTCACCACCTGCTGGGTGCTGAGCTGCGGTTTTGCGGCTGGCCGCCGATAATGGCTAGTTCTCGGCGCTTACCGGGGCCGAGGGCTCTCATGGCGAAACCCCGGCGATATCCGGTCCACTTGAGGATGGCCGTCGAATCGTACGGGGCTTCAACGTCCGAGCATACCGAGATTCGGCGAGTCCTAGTACGTACCACAGGTCCGCGGCCTAAGGGATGTCCCGTAAGTCTGGGTTGGTGATAGTGGCCGGTCCATCGATCAGGAATCAGTGGGCGTGGGCGAGGTTGGCCAGAGTCGCCACTCCTGCCATCGCGACACCCACCCAGTCACCGCGTAGACGGCAGTCGCGCAGAATCTTCCAGGTCTTCATCCGGGCGAAGGCGTGTTCGACGCGTGCACGGACCTTGCGGTGGGACTTGTTGTGGGCCTGTTTCCATTCCGGCAGCTCGACACCGGGTACCCGGCGGTGCGGGATGATCAGACCGGTGCCCTGGTAGCCGCCGTCAGCGATCACCATCGCGTTGCGGCAGAGGTGGGCGGCACCGGACTCGGTCCAGGCGCGGCAGTCGTTGCGGTTGCCCGGCAGCGGTTTTCCGAGCGCGACGACGAGTTCGGTGTCGGCGTCGATCACGACCTGGTGGTTTGTTGAGTACCGGTAGTTCTTACTCGGCGCTGCGACCTTGTGATCACGAGTCGGAACCAGGGTGCCGTCCACGATCAACACCGCACCACACGGAAACCTGGCGCGCGGCCGCAGCGCCAACGCCGGTCCCAGATCCTCGATCACCCGGGCCGCGGCCGACTTCGACACCCCGAACACTGCCGCGAGCTGCCGCATCGTCAAATTCGTCCGCCAGTAAGTGGCCACCAACAGCACCCGGTCTTCGAAACACAACCCCCAGGGCCGGCCTCGTAACGGCCGATCGACGCCCACGCGCCGCAACCCGGTGATCAGGCGAGCGAACGTGCGTGGCCGCAGCCCGGAGAACAACTCCACCATCACCGGGTCGGACACCGAGATCACCACCCGTGAGACGATACCCATTGCCGCTCAACGACTCACGGGACATCCCTTAGGACGCCTCTCATCGACTTTGTGCCGACGTATAGGTCTCCACCCGTTCCCAACGGACTACTCGGGCAACGCATTGCGCTGCTCGGACTGGCGTTCAAGTCCGGCACCAGCGACATCCGCGGCTCAGCTTTCCTTGTCGCCCGCACCCTGCAAACAGCAGGGGCTATCGTCACAGGACACGACCCGTTGGCCGCAGCTCCACCTGTCGATGGCATCACACATACGTCCTGCGCCGCAGCGTTGCGGTGCGGTCGTGGATCTCGGCACCGATGGAGAACACGAAATCATCCACGCGGAAGGAGAGTTCGGCGCCGGCCAGGACGGTGCCATCCGCGGCGTAGATCTTGAACACGCCATGGTCATCGACCAGCGAACCGGCATCGGTCTCAACCACCGTCGAGGTCGGTGTGGTGACCATTTTGTAGTGAATCGCTTTATTCGGGTGTGCGAGGGTGGCGTTCGCGAGACCGCCGGGACACGACAGTGCAGCGGTCAACAAAATGGTCAGAGTATCCGGAGAACCCAGCGAGATAACGAAGGTATTGCTGGCTTGCTGGCCAACTCGGAAGTCCGCCGCCGCCTAGGATCTGACCCAGGCGGCGATCACCGATCTTGAACGGAACCCGGACGCTAAGATCTTCACCAGATTCCCGGGCTTCGGCCCGCTGTCCGGTGCTCGGGTGCTCGCGGAGATCGGTGATAACCGCGACCGTTTCGCCGATGCGCGAGGGCTGAAGGCCCTTCGCCGGATCTGCCTCGATCACCCGCGCTAGCGGCAAGAAAACCGTTGTACTGCACCGGCACATCAAGAACCGCCGCCAGGCCGGGATCGAACCGATTTGAGCGTTGGCGTCGCTGCGCGCCTCGCCGGGCGCGCGACGACACTACTTGTTCCAGCCCGGCGCGGCTGCCGCGCCCATGTGGTCCGGACCGGATCCAAGAGTTGCCGGCCAGTTCCTGCGGCACAGCGACAACGCGCGGTTCTGACTCAAAAAATCACGTGCCGATCCTCACCCACGGGTGTCGGCGGGAGGCGCAGCGGCATGGTTGGAGGTGGTCTCGCCCGGCTGAGATCAGGGCCGGGCGAGACCGTTTCTCCGGCACGGCGATGTACCGGGGCTTGGGTGACAGGGGGCTGTTGCCCCGCCGAACGGGCGAGTCGATGTCGGTGACGTATTGGATCGACGTGATCGCGGCCTTTACTGTGACCTGCACCGTTGACGAAGCAGGGAGGCTACAGCGACGCACGGGTCCGGCCCGGAATGTGAGTCTCGCCCGATTCGGAGAACAGGCCAGGCGCGATCATCAGCCGCCCGCGAGGTTTCCTTGGGTTGTGTTGCCTATTTGGCCGGGGTGAACGGCTGGTTGATGGTGGTGAAGTACTGCACGGCGGCCACGATCCGACCAGTGCGGTCACCAGCAGCTGCCCGGCCAGCGTGCCCAGCGCTCAGACGGCGACGATCCCGCCCAGACATCCCACCACGGCACCGGGAATGAACGGACCGAACATGCCGACGATCGTGGCCGCGGCCACCGCCGCCCCGGCGATTCCGCCCAGCACGCAGCCGACCGCGCCGCCGGCGAGGCCTCCCACCAGGGTCCCCGATCGTGGCGCCCGTGCCGATGGTGGAGGTCAGCCGGTTCCATGTCGCCTGCTCGCGGTCATAGGGCGTCTTCCACGGTGCGGTGTCCTCGTAGGGCAGTGCCACCGGCCGATTTACCGCGTGTGCCCGGTCGAACTGCGGGGTCAGCACCGCGGTGCGGTCATGGATAGGAAGGGGTGCCAGATCGGCCCGCGACATCGCGATGGACCGGCTGGTCGAGGTGAATGGTCTCGCCCGGCCCGAGGGGCAGCTCGGGCATGACCGAGCGAGACCACCTGTCCCCCAACGAGCTTCTCGTTGGGTCTTCCCCACCTACTTCGCCGGTGTGAACGGCGCGTTGATGGTGGTGAAGTACTGCACCGCCGCCAGG
>NZ_JBHZCS010000163.1:0-4710 GCF_042755705.1 Nocardia sp. NPDC059154 | reverse complement strand
TGATAGGCGTGATCGAAGGCGACCACCGCGGGGCGGCCGGTGGCCAGGCGCGCCACCTTGATGGCGTTCTCCACCGCTTCCGCGCCGGAATTGAACAGCACGCTGCGCTTCTCGTGATCGCCCGGAGTCAGCGCGGCCAGCTGCTCGGCCACCTCGATGTAGCCCTCGTACGGGGCCACCATGAAACAGGTGTGGGTGAACCGCTCGGCCTGATCCTTGATCGCCGCAACGACTTTCGGATGCGACGCCCCGACATTGGTGACCGCGATGCCCGCGGCCAGATCGATGAGCGCATTGCCGTCCACATCGACGATGACGCCGCCATCGGCGTCGGCGGTGTACACCGGGGCGGTGGAACCGACGCCCGCGGCGACGGCGCCCTTGCGGCGCACCGCCAGTTCCTGCGAGCGCGGGCCGGGCAGGGCGGTCCGGAGCACCCGCTGCTGCGGAATCCGGTAGCTGATCTCTGTCATGAAAGTCTTTCTGCGGAAGGGAATTCGGGGGCCGGTGCGGCCGGAATCAGTCGTGTGCGCTCATGACGTGCTTGATGCGCGTGTAGTCCTCGACGCCGTAGGCGGACAGATCCTTGCCGTGGCCGGAGCGCTTGAAACCGCCGTGCGGCATCTCGGCGACGAGCGGAATATGGCAGTTCACCCACACCGCGCCGAAGTCCAGCGCAGCCGAAACCCGCTGCACCACACCGTGATCGCGGCTCCACACGCTCGAGGCCAGGCCGTAGACCACGTCATTGGCCAGGCGGATGGCCTCGGACTCGTCGGCGAAGGTCTGCACGGTGATCACCGGGCCGAAGATCTCCTCCTGCACGATCGGATCGTCCTGGCGCACACCGGTCACCACGGTCGGCGCGAAGAAGAAGCCGCGCTCGCCGATCCGCACACCGCCGGTGGCGATGGTGGCGTGCGCGGGCAGCGCCGCGATCTTGCCGGTGACCGACTCGAAGTGGCGGATGTTGTTGAGCGGGCCGTAGGCGGCATCGGGATTGTCGGGCAGGCCCGGCTGCACCGTGTGCGCCTTCTCGACCAGGGCCTGCACGAAGGCGTCGTGCACGGACTCGTGCACCAGCACGCGGGTGGCGGCCGTGCAGTCCTGACCGGCGTTGAAGTAGGCGGCATCACCGATGCGATCGGCGGCGAGCGCCAGATCCGCGTCGTCGAACACCAGGACCGGCGCATTGCCGCCCAATTCGAGATGCGCCCGCTTCACCTGATGGGCGGCGGCGGTGGCCACCTCGATGCCCGCGCGCACCGAACCGGTGATGGCCACCATGTCCAGGGCCGGATGCGCGACCAGCGCGGCCCCGGTGCCCGCGGTGCCGAGCACCACGTTCAGGACGCCGGCGGGCAGGATGTCGCGGGTCAGTTCGGCCAGCACCAGGGTGCTGCGGGGCGTGGTGTCACTGGGCTTGAGGACGACCGCATTGCCGGTCGCCAGCGCCGGGCCGATCTTCCAGATGGCCATCATGAGCGGGTAGTTCCACGGCGTCACCTGGCCGATCACGCCGACCGGCTCGCGGCGCACATAGGAGGTGAAGCCCTCCAGGTACTCACCGGCCGACTTGCCCTCGAGCAGCCGCGCCGCCCCGGCGAAGAAGCGCAGGTGATCCGCGCCCGCGGCGACCTCCTCGGAGGCGATCAGATGCTTGGGCTGGCCGGTATCGAGGGACTGTGCCTCGACCAGGGCCTGCGCATTGGCTTCGATGGCGTCGGCCAGTTTCAGCAGGGCGGCCTGACGGCGGCGCGGAGTGGCGGCCTTCCAGGCCGGGAAGGCGCGGGCGGCGGCGGCCACGGCGGCATCCACATCGGCGGGCCCGGAGATCGGGCTGCGGCCGGTCACGGACTCGTCCACCGGGCTGATCAGCTCGAACGACTCCGCCGCGGTGGCGACCGTAAACTGGCCGTCGATGTAGTTGCGAAGTATCTCCGTGGTCATGTCTGCCCGTTCTCGTGCGATGTGGGAGTGCTGCTCGATTGCCACCGAGTGTGCTGCGCGACACACCCCTGCGTCACCTGCCGGATCGGCGTGACTCGAGAGTGGGGTTTCACCATTGTGTCCAGTTGCTGTGGGAGAGCTATGAGTGTGGGAATTCCGGTCCGATGGATCCTGTCGCAGCCCGAGCTGGGATTGGTGCTCAAAGGCGGCGGTGCCGGACTGGGCCGGGAGATCGCGCTCGCGCTCACCTCCGAACTCACCGAACCGCAGCACTGGCTCTCCGGCGGGGAACTGGTGCTCACCACCGGCATGGGTTTGCCGCTCAGTCGCCCCGATCGACTGCGCTACCTGCGTGATCTCGACTCGGTGGGGGTGGTCGGCGTCGGATTCGGGGTCGGGCTCTCGCACCCGGCCGTGCCCGAGGACCTGGTCGAGGCCGCCGATGAGCTCGGGCTGCCGCTGTTCGAGGTGCCGCTGCCGACGCCGTTCGGCGCGATCACCAAGAAGGTCATGCAGCGGCTCGCCGAACAGGAGTACGAAAAGGTGCTGCGGGCCTCACGCAGCCAGCCGCGCATGACCCGCGCCGCGATCCAGGGCGTGCCCGCCGTCATCAAGGAATTGTCGGCGGCGCTGTCGGCGACCGCGATCGTCGTCGGCGCCGATGGCGTGGTGACCGACGCGCATCCGGGGCCGGCGCCCGCCGAGATCATCGACAAGATCACCGAATTTCTCGGGACCCGCGGCGACGGCGCGGCCAGCGGCGTGATCCACACGGCCCCGGACGTGTTCATCGCCGTGCAGGCCATCGCGGCCGGGCCCGCCGCGCACGGGCACCTCGCCGTCGTGACACCGACCGCGCTGAGCCCTGTCGACCAGGTGCTGCTCGGGCACGCCAGCTCACTGCTCGCCCTGGACTTCGAGAAACCCGCGCGACTGCGCATCGCGCAGAACCGCTTGAACACTCAGGCCATCGCCATGCTGCTCGAGGAACCGACCACGCTCGACACCGTGTGGGGGCATCTGACTCCGGCCGCCGACCGGGCCGGGCGCGTGCGGGCGCTGGTGCTGCGCTGTCCCTCGGCGGACACCGCCGACCAGGTCGTCGAGGCCGTCGACACGCGGCTGGCGGCGCTGAGCAGGCAGCTGTTCGCCCACCTGGCCGACGATCGGGCCGCCGTCCTGCTGGCCGGAACCGATACCGAGGAATCGGCGGAGCAGTTGCTGGGGTCCTTGCCCGCGAGCGTGCGCGCCACCGTGCGTGCCGGGATCAGCGCGCCACATCCCCTGCGCCGCTTCGCCTCCGCCATCGAACACGCGGAGCTGTCCGCGTCCGCGGCGCCGCCCGGGGCGAGCCCGCAGGAGCTCTCCGCGCTGGCCGGGCACTCCCTGCTGACCTTCCCGGAGGCGCGGCGGGTGCTCGGCGCGGTATCGGAGGCCATGCTCGCGCCGCTCGTCGGCTACGACGAGCGGCACGACACCAACCTGGTCGACTCGCTGCGCGCCTACCTCGAGGCGCACGGGCAATGGGAAGCCGCCGCCAACGCCCTCGGTGTGCACCGGCATACGCTGCGCAGCCGGATCGTCAAGATCGAATCCGTGCTCGGCTGCCGGCTCGATACCGCACGGGTGCGCGCCGAGCTGCTGCTGGCCGTTATCGCCCGGCGCTGACCTTGGCCGCCTCCGCCAACCCGGCGTTGAGCACGCATAGGCGGGCGATATCGACGACGCCGGAGCGGCGCAGACCACCGGCCAGTTCCCGCAGCCTGGCGGCGGAATCGGTGTCACCCCAGGCCGTCACGAGATCGCGGGCCGAGGCGGTGGGGTCGGCCCCGGCGAGGACCGCGACCGTGAGCGCGTGCCACCGCGACTGCAATTCGTCGACCAGCACGGCGGCAGCCAGGGTCTCCCAGCGGTCCGAGGCGGGCTTCGCGTCGAAAGCCGTTGCCAGCCAGTCCAAACCGATGAGATCGCCCAGCTCCCGGTAGGTCTGCGCAACCAGCGGCACCGGAAGCTGTGCGCGCCGGGCGATGTCGCTCAGCGGCAGCGCCTGCGCCAGCAGACGCAGGTTCGCCAGGTCGCGTCCGGTATGCCCGCAGGGTCGCGGCAGCACCGTGATCAATTCCGCGACCAGCGGTGCGTGGCGGTCGATCTCCTCGGACCAGGAGCCGGAGCCGGGCTGGGTCAGCAACCAGGCGGTGGCCTGTTCGACGGCCGCCTGAATACCGTTGAGGATGCTCATCCGCACCCGCGGCGAGACGCCGGGCAGGGCGAGGACGTCGCGCCACCAACGGTCGATATCGAGCACGGTGTGCACAACGGTGCAGGCCAGCACGATGTGCGCGGTGCCCGCGCCGAGGCGCTCCTCCAGGCGGTGGATCATACCGGGGCCGACCCGGTTGATCACCTGGTTCGCCACCGCCACGGCCACGATCTCCCGGGCCACCGGGTGCTTGCGCAGCACGTCCTCACCCAGCCGGGCGCGCGCCGAATCGGGGAAGTAGCCGAACACGGTCCCGGCCACCACCGGATCGTCGAGGATTCCGGCGGCGAGGAGTTCATCGCGGACCAGGTTCTTGGCCATGGCCAGCAGTACCGCGATCTCCGGACGCACCAGGCCGGTTCCCGCACGGCGGCGGGCGGTGAGCTCCGCCGGGGTGGGCAGGAATTCGGCGGCGCGGTCGAGACCGGTGGCCTGCTCCAGGTTCTCGATCAAACGGCCGTGCCGATCGATCAGAAAGGGGGCGTGTGCCTCGGCCAGGC
>NZ_JBHZCS010000162.1:0-5038 GCF_042755705.1 Nocardia sp. NPDC059154 | reverse complement strand
ACCGCCGCCACCGAGCGACCGAGTTCAAGAAATTCCTGACCAGCACATCGACAAGACCGTGCCCGCAGAGCTGGACGTGCACGTGGTCTGCGACATCTGCGCCACCCACAAGACACCGCAGGTCCAGCAATGGCTCGCCAGCCACCCGCGTACCTTCGAATCGTGCGCGAGTCCACTCCTTCTCGGACTTCGTCGGACTGGGCTGGGCCTGGCTGACCTTCGACACCGATCGCTAGGCTGCATCCGTGCCTACTGATGAAACCTACCGCCGCGTCACCGTTTTCGGCCTGGGCGGCACCATCGCCATGACAACCACCCCCACTGGAGGCGTCGCGCCCGCACTATCCGCTGATCAACTCATCGCGGCAGTGCCGGGGCTGGTCAACACCGGCATCACCGTCGACGTGGTCAATTTCCGACAAACGCCGAGCGCATTCCTGACCATAGACGACATCACCGCCCTCGCCAGCACCATCCGCGACCGACTCTCAGGGACCGACGGCGTTGTTGTCACCCAGGGCACCGACACTATCGAAGAAACCGCCTACCTGCTCGATCTCCTGCATACCGCCCCGCAGCCGGTGGTGGTCACCGGCGCCATGCGCAACCCCACACTCGCCGGTCCTGACGGCCCCGCTAACCTGCTGGCCGCCATTCACACTGCAGTCACCCCCGAAGCCCGGGATCAAGGCTGCCTCGTCGTGTTCAACGACGAAATCCATGCTGCCCGCCGAGTCCGCAAAACCCACACCACCAACACAGCTACATTCCGCTCAGCCAACGGCGGCCCGCTAGGCTATATCGTCGAAAACCGCGCGCGCTTGCTCAATACCCTGCCTCATCGAATCACCGTCCCAGCTCAACCCAGCAACGACCTCCACATTCCGATTCTGACCATCGCACTCGGAGACGACGGATCCACCCTGCACGCCCTCGCTGACCACATCGATGGCCTCGTCGTAGCGGGTCTCGGAGCAGGCCACGTCCCCGCCCGCCTCGTCCCCGCTCTCGAAACCCTCGCCACCAAGATCCCGGTCGTCCTGGCATCGCGAACCGGCGCGGGATCGGTGCTCGAATCCACCTACGGGTACGCCGGCTCCGAACTTGACCTTCTCGCACGCGGCCTCACCAGTGCTGGATATCTCGACCCGATCAAAGCCCGCATACTGCTGACCACCCTGCTGGCCGCCACCAGCGACAGGGCCACCATCCATGCAGCATTTGGTGCCGCAGGTGGCTACCGCCACCCGCAAACATGGCCCTGGCCAACCGAACTCAGCAAGGACCGCCGATAAGGTCGGTCCTCTGACTTTACTTTCGACCACGCCGATGAGTTCTACTCAGCGTATGCGGACTTCTGCCGAACCCACAACATTCGCCGCGGCTACATCGCCCTTCATCGCCGGATTCAGCACCGTCGACCTGGTCAGGACCTGTGAACACCTCGACAGCGCCGAAGCCATCGGCGCAGTAACACTCGCCTTCGCCCCCCACGACCAACGATGTAGATCAGCAAATCCAGTCGCGATTCGCAACTGCGCCACTCGCCGACCTGGGAGCAAACGCACGTCCGACCAAGCCCGATTCACGGTTGCTCCCTGTTCGATAGGAGCGATCAGATCGTCGTTCGACAATACCGGGCACGTCCGCGCGTTCGCCGCGATCATTGACCAGCGGTGCGGTCGAAACCTCGAACAGTGTATGGCCGCCATCGACGCCGACGACTAACCCGCGCAGCGCTCATTCGTCCGAGGGTTCCGCCGCGACCAGTACGCGGTCACCGCTCACCTCACCCCGTCTCGGAGCAGCGGAACGGTCGCAGGGCAAGAAATAGGTATGCCCTCGATCGATTGGCCGTCGCGGGCCCCGGCCAGCGCGCAAGAGGCTGTAAGCACAGCGACAGCCACTTCCGGAGGAGATCACATGGCCCCACAGAACTGGCTACGACACCAGTAAAGGCGGGCCAACCGGCCGCCCTCACAGACACGTTAGCGGAGTGCGCCCGTACATCTGCCGCGCTTACCTCGGCTACGCCCAGGTTAGCGGCAAAGTGAGCTGTCTCCTGCGCTCGCGCAGCCCATGCGACAGATGTCAGCCGTCCGCGGTTGCGGTAACCGTTCGGCACCTCGGACGTCCAAACCGCTTCGTTGGTTCTCGTCGGCCTGAGTCGGACAGCCCTGGCGGACAGATCGTATCCACGCGGGGCTCGATCGGTTAGTTGAAGGAGCAGAACCGAAACTGCTCATGGGTGGGGGTACCGGTACTGACGCCAGCGTCCTTGGCGATTTGTGCGAGAGCCGCTGCGACGTCGTCTCACGCGAGGGCTTGAGCGGCCGCCGCGAGCAGCCCGCTGGAAGCGCGGCTTCCTTTTTCGGCAATCCCAAACCCTCGAATCCACTGGAGTTGTCGGAGACGACAACGGGTATGCCTCAATTCACGGCGTTCGCCCGAACGTCATCCGGGCACAGCTGTCTCTCGTTATGGCCTCTTCGGCGCGGTCCGGATCGCCATCGATGATGGCGGTGAGGATCAGATCGTGTAGTCTGAGGTTCGTCGACGTCGGCGCACAGCTGCGCTACTCCTGTCGGCCGAGTGTTTCGAGCGCGGCGACCACATGGTGCTCATGAGCAGGCAGTGGGTGTCGTAGAGGCGGCAGGCGTTTCGCTGCAATGCAGACAGTGCGGCTCGTCCGGAGCTTGCCGGGGCCGTCATGGAGAGCCGCCAGCTTCTCGAACAGGGTGCGCTCCAGCGCCAGCACTTCGACGGTGAAATGCGGCACGGTCGAGGAAGCTGGCCTCCTCGCTCAGAAAATTACCGGAAGCAGTCCATCGCGTTCACGACCGAGTCTTCGACGAAGCAGTCGAGCATCGTGTTCGCAGTGCTACCGGCACCTTGCTGCACCACCTCGAGCAGCTCAACCGCGGAAGGTGACCCAAACGGGTCCGTGTGGTGAGAATTCCGAAAGCAAACGGAGGCCGGGCCGTTCGGTCCGACCTCCGTCTCAGCCGCTGTTGGCTCGGAGTGGTCAGTCACTCACGGCGTCGTGGATAACCCATACCTTGCGAAGTGTCTCGTGCACGGCCCAACTGCCTTCCCAGCCCGCAGGGGTCACGAAAAAGGACCCTGCCGCCACGTCGAAGCTATTGCCGTTGGCCTCGGTGATGGTTGCCGAACCGCTCAGGATCTGACACAGCTCGTCGTATCCGTCCCTCTTACTCTTGAAAGTTCCGGGCGATACTTCCCAAATTCCCGCACGAATGCCGTCTCCCTCCCACACTGGCAGCGAGACTTCCGTCTGGCCGGGCGTACTGGAGTTCGGCTTCAGGACGGCCTCTCCAGGGTCGACAGTGGTGGCGTCACTCACGATAGTCGCCGTTGTCGCCTTGGCCATAATCTCTCCATTCTTGTCGACCGAACACCCAGGGGCCCGGTCGCTGTCCACGGCTCTATGCCCGGCCATGACAGCCCTTTCAATTTTCGGTTCTCTAAAGTATCCGATCGGTTGAAGGTTGTGAAGGGAGTCGCAGAGGGGCGCAGGTCCTGGATGCTCCATCGCGAGTACGATTCCAATCCGGAATCGTTGCTTGCCAACACGGTCTTGGACAATGATACGTCCGCGAGCTTAGGGTGACGTAAACCATGCGGGGTAGATCACACGATGGCAATCTTCGCGGGAACGGCTGAAGTGCATTTCGGCCAACAAGCCCAGACGATATCGACGGCGCACAACCTGCGTCGATCGTCGCGGTAACAAGAATCAGGCACAACGTCCAGACTGCGTCGGCCAACTCCATCCACAAGTCACCGCAACAGAAAGCGCGTGCGTACTTCTCTCTTTTTTCCCGCGGGGAAGCGCGAGAGCAAGCTGAGGCCATGTCAAGAAAACGAATGCAGGGCGGCCGAATGGCAAATCCTCCTGCTGTGTTGAGTGCGCAAGTTCAGGTTGGAGCGAATGATAGGCCGCAACAAAGTAGGGGTTACGAGGGCGGCTTTGCATCCTGACAACCATCCGTCCCAGGCGAATTCAGTTGGGCCAACCGAGTGTCTATGACTGGAAACAGGCATCAGATGTATGTATGTCGGCGATAGACGCATAAACCGGAGATGTGGAATCCCGACGATGAACCCTTTCGTCCTTCTCTGCTCATTTGCCATGGTGGCTTACCTCGGGTCCGCGTGGTTCACCAGCGGCGTGCGCACAACCACGTTCACCGACCGCGCACTGCGGATCCGCACGCGGTGGCGGGCGATCCTCACCCTCGCAATAGCCGCGCCGACCGATGAGTGCACCCATTCAAGAATCGATACTCCCGCCGCCTACACCACTCCGGGAAAGGGTCTCCCGTGACCATCATCTCCGTCATCGTTTCGGGCGCGCGTACCCCGGTGGGCCGGCTGCTCGGATCGCTGAAGGGCTTCAGCGGCTCCGACCTGGGCGGGTTCGCCATCAAGGCGGCGCTGGAGAAGGGCGGGGTGGCGCCCGAGCAGGTCGACTACGTGATCATGGGCCAGGTGCTCACCGCGGGTGCGGGCCAGATCCCGGCCCGGCAGGCCGCGGTCGCCGCGGGTATTCCGATGGATGTCCCGGCGCTCACCGTCAACAAGGTGTGCCTGTCCGGTATCAATGCAATTGCGCTGGCGGACCAGCTGATTCGGGCCGGCGAGTACGAGATCGTGGTGGCCGGCGGCCAGGAGTCCATGACCAACGCCCCGCACCTGCTGGAGCGCAGCCGCGAGGGCTACAAGTACGGCGAGGTCACCCTGCGCGACAGCATGGCCTACGACGGCCTGCACGACATCTTCACCGATCAGGCCATGGGCGCGCTCACCGAGGCGCGCAACGACGCCGACGCCATCAGCCGCGAGGAGCAGGACGCCTTCGCCGCTGCCTCGCACCAGAAGGCCGCGGCCGCCTGGAAGAACGGCCTCTTCGCCGACGAGGTCACTCCGGTCTCGATCCCGCAGCGCAAGGGCGACCCGATCCAGTTCGCCGAGGACGAGGGCATCCGCGCCGACACCACGGCCGAGTCGCTGGGCA
>NZ_JBHZCS010000161.1:0-5164 GCF_042755705.1 Nocardia sp. NPDC059154 | reverse complement strand
GTCCCGTAGGCGATCCCGCGTTCGTTCGTGTCGTACGTGGCAGCGTGACGTAGGCGCCCCACTCATCTCCTTCAATGCCCTCGCTGGGCATCGCCCCGAGCCCCGGAGGTTGCATCGGAGAACCTTGGACTCCGACGCAGGGCACGGCACCGGTTTCAGCGGTCGTTTCCGGTGGATGGGAACTTGCATCGACTGGAGATTGGGATTCAGGCAATCCAGCTTTCGCCATATCACGCGGGCCCCTCCGGCACCCCGTCCCCGACCACTGGGCCCGGTCACCGGATTCTCTGGCATGCTGTTGTCCCTGTTAGCCTTTCGGCATCAGGTCAGCCATTCGACCCAGGAACCTCCCTCCAAGTCCCTCCCGGCTGAGCCGGGGATACGACACGCCGCTTCGCGGCGCACAAGGATTGCTCGACGATCCAGCGGCCGGCGGTGACCTTGTCGCGGGTGCCGCGGCGCGCGATGTAGCCGGTGATACGTCGTTGCCGCAGTTCGGAATACACGCTGGGGTAGTCGTATCCCTTGTCCGCGATCAGGGTGGTGATCCGATGCCTGGGCCGGCCCGCACGCCCGCGAAGAGGCCTCACCCGATCGAGGAGCGTGGGCAACAGCAGGTGGTCGTTGACATTGGCACCCGACAGCGCTACCGCGAGCGGGAATCCGTTCCCGCAGGTCAGGATGTGATGCTTGGGACCGGTTTTGGCGCGGTCGACCGGGCTCGGACCTGTTGCGGCACCCCTTTTTTCGCCCGCACATGCGAGCCGTCGACCATCACCCGGTCGAAATCGATCAACCGGGCAGCGTGGCAACGGGCCAGCACGGCCTGATGGATCTGTTCGAACACTCCGGCGGCCTGCCAGTCCCGCAACCTGCGCCAACAGGTCATCCCTGACCCGAACCCCAGTTCCTGGGGCAGGTCTTCCCACCCGATCCCAGTGATCAGCACGAACAAGATCCCCTGCAGCACCCGGCGGCTGTCCATCTGCGGCGGCCCCGGTGTTCCGGCCGGTTTCACCGGCAGTAGCGGTTCGATTACCGCCCACAACTCGTCATCCACGATCCAAGGTGCTGCCACACCGAAACATCCTGCACTGCAACAGAACCCGACGCCAACCTACCGAACCTGTTAGGAGCTCTAAGTCTATGCCGTGCAGGCGCAGCCAATGTGCAGTGACCTGCGGATCTTGGTTAAAGGAGTTCTCAGCCGACGCGATCCCACGGCCCGACCAGATGAGGGCGCGCCTTATGGAATGCGGGGGCAGTCACGGCATCGATCTCGCCGCCGACGGTGCACCAGTGCGTGCTGTCGTCGGCGACCGAGGTCCTGGTGGTCAGCAGGCACGGATCGGAGGGACGGTTCATCGCCATCACCTGGTGTCATCGACCACACAGTGACCGGACTGTTTTCTGAACCCTGGACGTAGCATACTGTATCGGCGACGCGGACTGGGGCGCAGGCCAATTCCGGCGCGTAGGTGCTCTGCGATGTCAGGACTCGGTGTAGTCCGCCGCTCTAAACCCTGACCTGCCGGATGGCGACGATCAGGACAATGCCAAACACTGTCCATCCGATGAGCATCACGTCGGTGAGAACCCTCTGCCACATTGGATCCCCGGAGACGACAGGCGGCGCGATCGCGAGGAGCACCGCGCCGATCACCGAGAGTAGGCGGCTTCGCCACCCCGGATGCGAATGTGGGAAAGGGCGCCGACTTCCGCCGCCCTGCCTCTCTCCCCCACCGCCGGAACCAGCGCGAAGCGAAAAGGACACCGGCGCCAGGAAACCAGAACGCGAAACCGGTCCACAACACAACGTTCACCACCACCTCACCTTGTCGAACTCCTTGGGCTACACCCATTCCCGGCAGTATCGCGCTCGGCCCCGACACAGTTCGTGATCGTGGATCCGCCGGAGCATGGCGTGTTCCTCCCCCGTATCGCTCATACCCGGTCCTTCGTGGAGGAAAGCAGGGCCTCGCGTTCGTCGCTGGTGAGGTTGGCCAGCCATACCGCGCCCCACGGGGTGTCTCGGTAGTCGATCCAGACGGCCGCGCACGTCTCGCGCAGCAGCACCGCCCGCATCTGGCTGCGCTGGGGCTCGGTGGTCAGGCCGGCCTCGAACTCGTCGAGCTTGGCCTGACGCACCGTGGTCGCCCATCCCACCTGCTTGTCGGTCCCTGTCAACTCCGGCCAGCCCGCGCCCTGGCGTCGTTTCGGGCATTGATGGCGTCATAGTAACTCATTCAATAATGTTGCGCTGCAACAGATCTCCCGCGCATCGACCAGAACGTTCGGTATTAACGTCCCACACCGACCCGACAAGGCCCGCCTGCTCGCATGGTCTGCCGAGTATCGGGACCTGCACCCGGTCCTCAAATCCTGTAAAGGCCAACACGATTCGCGCGCATCACGTCGGGTCCCGGTGCGATGCTGGTCTGCGGGAGGCAGAACCATGGACAGTCCGAAAGAGCTGAAAGAGCAATTCAGGGAAGTTATCGCCGAGCTGAGCCGTACCAGCGCAGCCCCCGGGGCCGAAACCCTCGAACCGCTGCGCCAGGACCTCGCGCGGCTCGACGGTCTGGTGCGCAAGGTCCCCGACGACAGGAAGCGGTACGAGCTGGGCCTGCGCAGTCGCGAAGCTCACTCGCGGTGGGAGCAGGCGTGGTCGGAGTTCGAGCATCCGACGATCCTCGGCGCACAGCCTTCGCCGCTCGAACGCTCCCTCAACGCCCGCATACAGCGGGACAGGTGGGAAGGGTTCGAGCGGTAGGCGTTTCGCACGCCGCCATTGCGTCGGCGTCCGGGATGCGAGGGCCGGCGTCGGCGGTCGTACCGAACGCTCTGCTGGGTGCAAGGCAGATCGGTCGTGGCGCACCATCACCGATGGCGATTCAATGGTCGATCACGGTCAACGTCGTCGGCACCCGCGACCATCACGACAACCCCGACACCGTATACCGGTTGCGGCTAAAGGAAATCACCGCCGAACGCGGCAACTTCAGATTCACTGTGACGGTAGCGCGCTGAGCACCATGCGGGTCAGGGTGGCGAAGGACGTTTCGATGTCTTCGGCGAGTTGGAAGCCGCCCTGCGACTCCAGGGTGGCGAAGCCGTGCCCGGCGGCGCGGATGCAGCGGGTGAGGTGTACCGCGTCCGCGCCGGTGACGCCGCAACCGGCCAGCACAGCGAGGATGCTGTCCATCAGGCGGCGGCTGGCCGTGTCCCAGGCTGGTGTCTCACGCATGCTCTGGGGCATCATCGCGTACCGGCACGGGTGTTGCACGGCGTAGTCGCGGTAGGCGCGTAACAGGGCACCGACCGCCTCGGGGCCGCCGAGCCCGATCACCGAGCTGGTTGCCCGTTCGGTGAGTTCCTCGAGGACGCGCAGGCCCACCAGGTCCACCAGTTCGTCCAGGTTCTTGACGTGTTTGTACAGCGAGGGGGTGGCCACGTCGGCGCGGGTGGCCACCGCGGCGAGGGTCAGGGCGCGGGGTCCGCCCGCGTCGACGACGGCGACCGCGATGTCCACCACCGCGGTGGTGGACAGTCCGGCGCGTGGCATCACAGCTCCTTCAGGAACGTCAAGATGGCGTGCGCAGTGAACTCCGGGTTGTCGGTGTGCGGGTAGTGCCCCGATCCGTCCGACATCGTGACCCGGGACGGCCCGGAGACCTCGTCCGCGATCCGCCGCGCCTCGGCGGCGGGGTCGGCGAGGTCGCCGTCGTTGGTCCCCATGACGACCAGGGTCGGGGCGGCAATGCCCGACAGTTCCAGGGCCGGGTCGGCGGGCAGCGAACCGGTCAGGGCGCTCAAGGCCGCGAGGTGTCCCTTGCGGCGCAGCTTCGCCTTGTTATCGGCCAGGTATTCGGCGAAGTCGGCGGGCTTGGTACCCGGGTACAGCGACTTCAGGAACATCGTCCACAGCCAAGCATTGCTGGTGACCAGTTTCGTGGCCAGCCCCATGACGAAGCCGGGCTTGTCGTGGCGCACGGCGGCGCCCACGAGTACCAGGCCGCGGACAAGCTCGGGTTCGCGGACGGCGACCTGTCCGGCGGACTTCGCTGCGAACGAGTGGCCGACGATCACGGCGGGCCCGCCGAGGTGACCGATCAGGGCGGCGATGTCGTGGCCGACGGCGGTGGGGTGGTAGTGCGGCCAGTCGGCGCTGGAGTCGCCGTGGCCGCGGATGTCCTTGACGGCTACCCGGTTTCCGGCGTCGGCGAGCGCCGGGGCCAGGTACCGGAAGTCGGCGCGGTTGACGCCGATGCCGGGGACGCACACTACGAGTGGTCCGTCGGAGGGGCCGATGAGCTCGTAGGCGATGGTGCCGTCGGGAAGTGACAGGTGCTGGGTGGCCATGACGATCTCCTAGGCTACTGATAATAGCTTAAAAGCTATCATCAGTAGCTTGTACAGTCTAGCGAAGCGACGCACATCACACTCCGTGCCGGGTCGGGACAGCCGATGGACCGCGTCGATGTCGCGTTTGCGCAGGTAGGCGGCGTCCTCCGCGTGGTCGGGCGTCACGATGGCTGGCTAGCGGGCCGGTCCGGCTCGATACGCGTATCGATCGAGAGCACCAGCGCGTCCCGACCACCGTGCCCGGCCGAGGCCGTATTTCGGCTGTGATCGTCGGTTCCGGCCCCCAGTTCAGCTGGATTTGATGTAGGCGGAGACGACGATGTTTTTGTGGATCCGGCCGCGGCTGGACACTTCTTATCCGCCATTTCGTGCCCATTGCCCGATCACGGAGGTGCGTTCGTTGCTAACGGGGGGCGCGAGGCTTGTCGGTCCTGCGCTTACGCCTGCGGTCCCGGCCTACCTTTCGCGCGGGCTGAGCCCGCACCGCTCGACCAGCGCGCGGAGTCTTCTGGCGTTCTTGGCCAACAAGTCGATTTCGGACTCCACGCCGTCGAATTCCGCTGTAGACCGTTCCTTTCGCGGTGGACTTGCCGGCGTCGTCGTCGACCAGCTCGACAATGATCCTCTTCGGGCTGTGAAGTAATACGGGTGGAGCATGGATCAGGTTCCGTCAATACACGGTGCGTGGGGCAGTGGTGGGTGGGCGTCGGCGGAACCAGGACAAGATCATGAGCAGGAGGCTGACCACTGACGCTGCGGCGCAGAACAACCACACGGCCGAGTAGCCGGTCTCGGTCGG
>NZ_JBHZCS010000160.1:0-5334 GCF_042755705.1 Nocardia sp. NPDC059154 | reverse complement strand
TCCGGCGGCCACGTGAGCATCGACGAGGCGTTGAAGATGGCCGAGGGTACCTGCCCGGTGCTGGCGGTCCTCGATGCCGACGGGCTGCCGCTGTACCTGGGGCGCTGCGAACGCCTGGCCACCCCGGCGCAGCGCCTGGCGTTGATCGCCCGCGACAAGGGTTGCACCCGCCCCGGATGCGATGCGCCAGCGTCGATGTGCGCGGTGCACCACATCACCGACTGGGCCAAGGGCGGCCCCACGGATCTGACCAATCTGACCTTGGTGTGCGATCACTGTCATGCGCTGGTCAATGACAGTGCCGACGGGTGGAAAACCGTTGTGATGGGCAAGGATTCCCCGTATCGGGGGCGGACCGGGTGGATTGCTCCGAAACGTCTTGACCCGACCGGCACGGCTCGGGTGAACGACAGGCATCACGTGGGGCAGCAGGTCGCCACTGCGATCGATTCCAGTTGTCAGAGGTGGGGTTCACGGGCGGCGTGATTCCCGGCTGCTCGTGTCCTGCTGGCGTGCGCAGGAGCGGGGAAGTGTGGTTACGTCGCCTAATCCGCCGGACTCGAGCTGACGCCGGATTGAGAGCGGCCACCCGCCGATCCCAGCCCACGGACTGCACGCACCACCTCCTAGAGACACCCCCCACCGCTTCACAGGCGACCGCCGCCGAGCGGGATCACCACCGCATCCAACGACCACATCGCCAGGGGTGCAGGGGCCACCAACTGGAACTTGCGGCCGACGGTGGAGTTCATGACGTGGCGACTCCAACCCCCGGATCCGATGGAATACCTCCTGCAGCAACCCCACATGCGGCTTCAAAGGTGAGGGGCTGGTAGCTGCAGGCGCGGACGTGAGCCCGGCCCCTCCCTTCTCCAGGCATCTTTCGTCTTTTGCTCCTTGGGGTCCTCGTCTGTGGCGCTTCGGCTCCCCTGTGGCGCACAGCGATTCCGGGTTAGCGAGTCAGCTCGACCAACTCGGCGCGAATCGGGCGGCCGGTTACTCGTTGAAGCAGCGGCGAATAGACCAGAGGGATGGCGAATTCGATGACGAGCATGGCGATGTAGAACCAGTGCGGCCAGCCGACGTAGGCGACGGTCAGTAGACGGACCACGCCGCCGGCGAAGAACAGCACCATGAGCAGGTGGATCAGGCCGGCGTAGCGGTCCAGGTCCCGGGCCGCCCACACACAGGCCGCGCCGTAGGAGAGGAAGAGCACCATCGAGAACCGCATGTCGCCGTCCAAGGTGGCGTTGGGCGTGTTTGCCCCGATGATCGTGCTGGGCCCGATGAAGATGTGCGCCAAGGCGATCAAGACGCAGCAGACACCGAAAAAGGCTAGGAACCACTGTAATACGGCTCGCATGACCGCCCCTTCCCGGGCGAAACCCGGAGCTTGGTAGACACGTGTCAACTAGATGATTCGGAGCGTAACCCGCTAGTACACACGCGTCAACTACGGTGGTGCCATGCCGCCGCGACGTCGCCTCAGCCCCGAACAGCGCCGCGCCGAATTACTGGACGTGGGTGCGCAGCTGTTCGCTGCCCTGCCGTACGACCAGGTACAGATGGACCAGATCGCCGAGCGGGCAGGCATCTCGCGAGCCCTGCTGTATCGCCACTTCCCAAGCAAGAGCGCACTTTTCGCCGCCATCTATCAGCGCGCCGCCGAAACGTTGCAGGCCGCGGTACACCTCGACCCCGGCCTCCCGCTGACCGACCAGGTCGCCGCCGGGCTCGACGCACACCTGGGGTACTTCGCCGCCAACCGCAATACGGTGCTGGCCGCCAACCGCGCGCTCTCCGGCGATCCGGTCGTCCAGGCGATCGTGTTCGGCGACCACACCGCCATGCACGACGAGATGCTCGCCGCCATTGGACTCACCGGCCCGGCCCGCGACGTCATGTCGGCCCTGCTGACCTCGTGGCTGATGTTCGTCCACACCCTCTGCCTGGAATGGCTGGAACACCAGACCCTCACCCGCGAGCAGGTCCGCGCGGCCTGCCTCGGCGCACTGACCGGTGCGCTGGCCGCGGTACAGGACTCGCCCCGCTGACCGACCCGCCCTGGGCTGGAACGTGTTTCGGGCCCAGGGCGGGTTCTCGGCTCAGCCCGCGAGCTTCGCCAAGTTCGGGAAGTTGCTCAGCTCCCAGCCGCCGTCCACCACCATGTCGATGCCGGTGATGTAGGAGGCGTCGTCGGAGGCGAGGAACAGGCTGGGGGCGGCGATCTGTTCCGGGGTGGCGGGCGCACCCATCGGGATGCGGTCCAGGAACATCTGTTTGGCGGGCTCGTAGCCCATGACCGCCGCGACCAGCGGGGTGTCCACCAGGCCGGGGAGGATGGCGTTCACCCGGATGCGGAACTGGGCCAGCTCCAGGGCCGCGTTCTTGGTGAACATGACCACGCCCGCCTTGCCCGTGGAGTAGGGGCTGCCACCGGGCATGGGGACGCGGGCGTCGAGCGAGGAGATGTTCACGATCGCGCCGCCACCGGTCGACTTCATCAGGCGCGCTTCATGTTTGGTGCACAGGAAGACGCTCTTCTGAATCAGGTCGATGGTGAAATCCCAGTCGGCCTCGGTGAGATCGGTGACCGCGCCGATGCGGGAAGCGCCCGCCACATTGAAGGCCGCGTCGAGACGGCCGAAACGGGATGCGGCGGTGGCGATCCCGGCCTCCACCTGGGCCTCGTCCGTGACATCGGTGACCACGGAGACGAAGGCGTCGCCGAGTTCGGCGGCCTTCTTCCCGAGACCCGCCTCGTCGATGTCGAGGCCGACGACGTTCGCGCCCTCGGCGATCAGCGCAGCGGCGATGGCCGCGCCGATACCGGAGGCCGCACCGGTGACGACCGCAGCACGGCCGTCGAATCTACGAGCGTTCATCGGGCACCTGCCCGCAGGAATTCGCCGGTGCGTTCCTTGCCCAGGGTGTCGGCCTTCTCCCCCAGCCCGAAGACGAACTCCCCGTTCACCAGCACCGCGGTGACGGTGTCGTCATTGCGGTTGACCATGCGGGAGAGGTTGTCGAACTCCGGAATCGGATTCTCGGCATAGGCTTCCAGGCTGTCGTCCAGGCGCGCCGGATCGATGATCAGCACATCGGCCCGATCACCCTCGCGCAGGTGCCCGGCGTCCAGGTCGTACCAGTCGGCCAGCTCGCCGGACACCCGGTGTACGGCGTGCTCGACCGTCATGAACGGCCGCCCCGCCTGGTGTGCCTTGTGCACGCGCTTCAGCAGCCGCAGCCCGAAGTTGTAGAAGGCCATGTTCCGCAGATGCGCGCCGGCGTCCGAGAAGCCCAGCTGCACACTGGGATCCGCGGCCAGCACATCCAGTACCTCGGGCCGGTGATTGGAGATGGTGGTGCGCCAGCGCACCTTGGGCCCGTACTCCACCACCAGATCCAGGAAGGCGTCCACCGGGTGCACGCCGCCGCGATCCACGCCGACCTGACCGAAGGTCTTGCCGATCACGCTCGCATCCGGGCACTCGGTGATCTCGGCGTCGAAGAAGTCCCGATGCCAGACCCGCGGACCCCACTTCTTGTCGTAGTCCTTGCGGAACCAGCGGCGGTAGTTCTCATCGGCCAGCAGTTCCCGGCGCTCCTCCAGCTGGTTGGACAGGTGCAGAGCCGCTGCGCCGGAACCGAATTCCTCGAACACCGGCAGATCGATGCCGTCGGAGTAGACCTCGAACGGCACCGGCAGATGCTGCCAGCGGAAGTCGCCGCCGAGCCCGTTGATGATCCGGCCAAGCAGCGGAAAGACCTTCACCACACCGGGAATCGCCTTGATGTCGGCCGCCGACAGCAGGCTCACCTTCAGTTTGGGCCGGAAGAAGCCCAGGCTGCTGGCCGCCATGCCGAGCATGCTCTGCGGCTTGGCGACATCGGGACCACCCTGCAACGCCCGTTTGCGGTCGCGCAGAATGCGATTCAGCCGCCGCCGCTCCTTGCCGGTGGCATAGGTCGACGGCAGCGTCCGCGACCGGCACACCTCGCCGTCCAGCTTGTCGAACAGCAGCTGCTGCGAGGACATACCGACGAATCCGGCGTCCAGCGCCTCGGTCAGTTTGTGCTCCATGGCCGTCAGCTCGGACTCGGTCGGCTGCACATCCGGATCGGTGGCCCGCTGCAAGCCCAGCTGGGACGCCCGGATGTCCGAATGACCGATGAAGGCAGCGACATTCGGGCCCAGTGGCAGCGACTCCAGCGCCGCCACATAGCCGTGCGCGCTGTTCCAGGTCTTCAGCGCGTCCACCGCCTCGACCACGTGCTTGCGCGGAATCGCCTCCACCCGGCCGAACAGGTCGCCCGCGTCCGAACCGCCGACATGCACGGTGGACAGCGAGCACGACCCGAGCAGCAGTGTGGTGACGCCGTGCCGCAGCGACTCCGACAGCGTCGGATCCAGCAGCACCTCCACGTCGTAGTGGGTGTGGATGTCGATCATGCCCGGCATGACCCAGCGGCCGGTCGCGTCGATCACTCGCGCACAGCCGGTCTCGTCCAGCGGCGCGGCCGACACGGTCGCCACCCGGCCGTCCCGGATCCCGAGATTACGGATGGCCGAGGGCGCACCGGTGCCGTCGAACCAGCGCCCGTTCTTGATGATGGTGTCGTACACAGGAATTCACTTTCCCAGGGAGAGGTCGCGGCGCAGGACTTTGCCGGTGGCATTGCGCGGCAGGGGTTCCGCGGTGACCAGCCAGCGCGCGGGCACCTTGAAATAGGCCAGCTGTTTGGCCACGTGATCGCGCAACTCGTCCTCCGACAACGACTCCGGATCGTCGACCACCACGATCGCGGCGACCTCCTGACCCAGATCCTCGTGCGGCACACCGATCACCGCCGACTCCCGCACCAGCGGATGCTCGTCGAGGACGTTCTCGATCTCCTGCGGGTACACGTTCTCCCCACCCCGCAGGATCAGATCCGAACGACGCCCGGAAATATAGAGCTTGCCCTCACGCAGGGTGCCGTAGTCACCGGTCCGCAACCAACGGTTCTCATCGATCGCGGCCCGGGTGGCCTCCTCGTTGTTCCAATACCCGAGCATCACATAGGGACTGCGGATGCAGACCTCGCCCTCCTCGCCGTCGGGAACCGGCTTGCCGTCGGGGTCGCGCACCTCGACCGAGACACCGACCACCGCACGGCCCACGGTCTCGTTGTCGGCGGCCAGCTCCGGCGGGGTCGCCACCGTCGCGGCGGTGCCGGACTCGGTGCACCCGTAACTGGTGGTCAAACCCTGCAACGCGACCGGGAACCGTTCACGCAGCCGCTGCACCAACGCCGGAGACGACGGCGCGGAATTGAGCGAGAACGCCGTCA
>NZ_JBHZCS010000159.1:0-5496 GCF_042755705.1 Nocardia sp. NPDC059154 | reverse complement strand
GTCGCGGTCCGATCATGGATATCCGCGGCGATCGGGAACACGAAATCATCGACACGGAACGACAACTCCGTGCCGGCAAGCACCGTCCCATCCGCCGCCTTGATCTTGAACACACCATGGTCATCGACCAACGAACCCGCATCGGTCTCGATCACGGTCGAATTGGGTGTCGAGGTGGCCGAGTAATTCACCACACCCGTTTCGGCCGCGGGGTCTGCGTTCGCAGCGCCGACCGGCAGCGACAAGGCGGTAACGGCCACGGCAGCGCAGGCCACTGTTTTGCTGTTCATAACTTACACTTTCTCGTTCACTTTGCGATGACGTGGTCGTCGGGATCACATCATTGAATTACGTGGATTGTTCGCTTCTACCGGATCAGCGTCGGCGAGCTGACAGAATGGTTCGCGGAGCTCCGATGCACAGTCCGCCGCAGATATCGCAGGCGCGCCAGAGCTACCACGACTCTCACATGAGGCCACACCCGGTCTTTTTGAAGCCGCATATCCGACGCCGGTTCGATGGAATTAATACGAAAAGTCACGGCCATCAAGATCGCGACCACAATTCCGATCTGGGATCGATCGCGTTGCTGACCGCTCGGCAAACACGGCTATCCGATGCTTTTCCTTCCAGACCACTCGTCACCAGTGGTCGAGTAATCACACCACCGCTAAAGGTGGGCATAGTTGCCAGACGCCTCGGCCTCGTCGCGGTCACTTGCCCCTGGCGAATGATGAATTCTGTGAATCCATTGCAGATCATCCACGTCGCACAATCCTCAGTCAGCTTAAGCACCGCTCGCCTCGGCCGTCCATGACCAAGATCGCACCCGTCGGTTCCGGATTGGCACCCTACGGGTTCGCATTTCTAACGCAAGAATTCGCGTTTCCTAACGCGGGCCGAGTCCGGTGACGTTGTACCAACGCAACGTGAGTTGCGTGATCTCGGTTGCGGCTGTACGGAGCTCAAGCGTGTTCAAGCGCAGGACAAAACCTTCACGCGGCCGACTGCCCCTTCCCGAGCTCGCCACCTGTATGGCTGATGCGTCAGCCGTCTCCGAGTGCCTCGACGAGGTCGTCCAGTCGAGGCTCGATGATGGGTATGGGCGCGCGGTGGGCAGCAGTCTCTTTCGTCGATTTGAGCCCGCTCGAAGTGATGACGAGGACCAGGTCGTCGGTATCGCGCAGTGCACCGTCATCGCGCAGTCGTAACGCGGCCGCCAAGCTCATCGCCGACGTCGTCTCGACGAACATGCCAGTCTCGCGAGCCAGAATCTCTTGGGCATGCAAGATGGCATCGTCGGAGATCGGTGAGACGGCATAGCCCGCACTGAGTCGCAGCGTCGCCAGCGCTTGGTACGTGCCCGAAGACGTTCCGGCCGAAAAAGCCAAGGTCGGTCGTTGTCCGACCTCGGACACACGATCGATTCCGGGGTTCTGCAGCGCTTGAACATGAGCACCAAGCGCCTCGGCGGCAACCATCCGAGGCAATGCCGCGATACGCCCGGCCGCATGCAATTCCTTGAAACCGCGGAATACCCCGGTCAGCCCGTCACCGTACGCCGTCGGCACGATCACCATAGTAGGAGTTCGGGCCAGTTGTTCGTGCAATTCGAAGGCGATCGACTTGTAGCCCTCGATTCCGAACGGTGGCGATCCCACCGGCGGGTTCTGGAAGCCGGAAGTCGGGAACCAGCCCAGCTCGTCTACCGCTGTTTTCATCACCGCCCACCGATCCGGAATGGTCGGAAGTGCGATGACGCGGGCACCGTAGGAACGCATCTGCTCGACCATCAGGGGCGATGCTGAGCGCGCTGCGAGCACGACACAGTTGAGGCCAGCCACAGCGGCATAGGCCGCGACGGCAGCCCCGTGGTTTCCGGTCGAGGCGACGACAACCGTGCGCGCCCCGACCTCCACTGCCCTGGTGACGGCGACCGAGGCCAATCGATCCTTGTAGGACGAGGTCGGATTCCGGCTCTCGTCCTTCGCCACAACCGAAGCGACGCCGAGCATTTCCGCCAGTTTGTCGGAGCGAACTGCCCGAGTATTGCCTTCGTGCAAACTGATCGCGATCGTCCGTGGCTCGATCGGGAACCCTGCTCGCCACCGGAAGATGCCGGGCTGGCGGTCGTCCACGGCAGCGATCGGGTCGTACGTGTCAAACCTGGCGTGCAAGTTGACCGGGATGGCCTCGGAGCCGCACGTGCGGCAGCCGCCTATGGCGTAGTCATCGGGGACCATGGACGAGCAGCGCGGGCAGCCCATGGTTCCGGTATATGCGTTGGTCACAGCGCAGTCCTCACCTCACAAGAGCTGAGCGACAGCACTTCGACACCGTCCTCCGTGACAGCGATTGTGCCCTCGAACATCGTGCCGCCGCAGCCCAGTACATAATGCGTTGTCTCGAAACAGAGCACGTTTCCGGGATCGAGCACGTGGTCGTCACCCGGCGCGACGCCGAAGCCATCGTAGATCTGCATTCCAATTGCATGTATCGGAACTCTTCGCCGCCGCCACAGAAGCTGCCGGGGGCGCAGCGCCGGGCAGCGGATCTGGATCTCGCGCCCCCACCGCTCCATATGGCGTAGTGCCGGTCGCTCTGCAGGCTCGTTGATTCGCCGATCACCGCCGTACGGCCGATGTCGGAGCGGTAGCCGTCGTTGTCGCAGCTCACATCGAAGCGGAGCAGATCACCTTCGCACACTTCGGCACTCGCCGGAAACTCGTCGGCCCGCGCCGAGCGCTCGCCGAGCGCCGCACGCATCCCGACCACACAGTCATCCTCATCGACACCGATCAGCGAGCAGAACTGCAGCAGGCCGGCGGCGTACTCGACACCCGAACCGGGCGAATCCTGCTGCGGCCCCAGCAGTTTCGCCCGATGCCCCTCAGCGCCAGAGTCGAAGTAGAACGTGCCGTTCGGGATGACCTGGCCGGGCTCGATCCCGCCCGCCAAAGCCGGAGCGGCCTCCGCGGTGCCTCCGACAACGAGGACGCTATCGGTGGTGACGATCGCGGCCATCTGATGGCTTCCGCGGTTCACGCCACGCGCGGGTCCGGTAGCCGGTAGCCGGTAGCCGACTGGATATCCCTGAAGCCACAGCACACCCCAGCGTCGTACTCGAACTCGGCGAGCTTGTTTTGCAGCTGCTGCAACCATGCCTCGATCACCTTGCCCATGGGCAGTAGCGTCAACGTCATCTATCGATTCCTGTCGTTGGGGTCGACCCGCTTCGGCGCGGATCTAGCACGACAGTTGTATTTCGTTGTGCTGCATGGTGGCTGATCCTACGGTAGCTTGTCGCTGATGCTGGATGATGTTGTGGCCGAGGATGTTTCGGCGTGGCGGTCGGGTTTCGGTGAGGTGTTCGCGCGGGTGGCGGGGGTGTTCTATCGTGCAGAGCCGCGTCGGTGGGCGCGGTCGTATCTGACGGGGTTGCTGGCGCCGGTGGAGCGGAAGAACGCTTGGCAGTTGTCCGAGGCTGCTGGGGAGATGGATCCGGGCCGGTTGCAGCATTTTCTGAATCGGTCGCGGTAGGACGCTGATGAGCTGCGCGATTGTCTGCGCACGTATGTTGCCGAGGCGTTGGCCTGCCCGGATGGTGTCCTGGTGCCGGATCTATGCCGAGGCGGGGACTATGCCGAGCGGCGGGTGAGGTGGGCGGGAAAGGCCATGTAGTGGCGGTGAAACGGCGCCGATTCGGCACCGAGGGGTCCGGATAGGTTCGGAGGTTGGGTTCGAACTCCTGTTGTCGGAGCAAGGTGCTGCGGGAACGGAGGCGAGGGTCATGATTGGCAGGCCACGGACACCGGTTGGGACTTTTCATCGAGGGATACCGGTCGTGGCTGGTGGAGCACGGTTATACGCCGCAGACGATCCTGAACATGTTGGCGATGGCGGCCGATCTGGGTCGGTGGATGCAGCTCCGTGACGTCGATCCGAGCGGCCTGAATGACGCGGCACTGGCGCGGTTCCGCAGATCGGCTCGTGGGTGCGGTCTGCGGAACGTGCCTGGCCCGCGTGGTTTCGCACCGCTGCTGGGGTATCTGAAATCCCAAGGTGTTCTGGTGGATTCGGTGGTTGCGGATTCGATGGTCGAGGTGGTCGTGGACGACTATCGACGGTGGCTGGTGTCCGAGCGGGGCCTGGCCGAGGCCACGGTGGTGCGGTATGTGAAGTTGGCGCGAAAGTTTCTTGGGCAACGCCTGACCGGCGACGGGCGGATCGAAGATCTGTCCGGCGGCGATATCGTTGCGTTCCTGCTGGCCGAGAGCCAGCGACTCAGCGTCGGATCGGTGAAGGGCCGAGTGGCCGAGCTGCGGGCGCTGCTGAGGTTCTTGTATGTGACCGGACGGATACCGCGGCTGTGCTGGTCAAGGTCGTGCCGCCGGTCGCTGGGTGGCGTGATGCGGGCATCCCCAGAGCCATCCCGGACGAGCATGTGCGACGGATTCTGGACGCTTGCGATCGGACGGATCGGGTCGGGATCCGTAACTTCGCCATCCTCATGCTGGTGGCCCGTCTGGGGTTGCGGTCGATCGAAGTGGCCAGGCTCGAGCTCGCCGACATCGACTGGCGGTCCGGGCGAATCATGTTGCGCAGCAGGGCTGGCCGTGACGAGGGTCTGCCGCTGCCGGTCAATGTCGGCGAAGCCCTGGCCGCCTATCTGTCGCTGGCGAGGCCGGAAACATCAATCCGTCAAGTGTTTTTGGCGGTGAAGGCACCCGCCCGCGGCATCGGCGCAGGGATGGTCGCTGATATCACCCACCGCGCCTGTGATGTCGCGGGGCTGGCCCGGGTGGGACCGCATCGACTACGCCATTCCCTGGCCACGCGCATGTTGCGCGGCGGCGCCAGCATGGTCGAGGTGAGTCAGGTTCTGCGGCACCGGGATCGGGCCACGACCGCGATCTATGCCAAGGTCGATTTCGAGGTGTTGCGCACCGTCGCGCAGCCCTGGCCGGAAGTGGCGCAGTGAGCACCTTGGCCGCGGCCGCCGACCAGTATCTGCGGTTGCGCAACAGCCTGGGCCACGACCTGGCCGACCACCACCGTCTCCTGCCCAGATTCGTCGCCTATCTCGACGCCACCGGCACCACAACCATCACCGTCGCTGCCGCGCTGGCATGGGCCTATGCACCGGGTGTCGATCCGGCCAGCAGCAATCCCGCGCGGCGGCTGACCGTCGCGCGGGGTTTCGCCAGGCACATGACCGGTGCGTCGCGGTCTGGATGGCGGGCGCCTTCGTTGGTTTTGGCAGTGCCTCGCAGACGGTATCCCTCAGCTTGACTCTGTCGGTGATCTTGGAATTCGGCATGTCGTGGCTGGCGGGCTGCCACACTGCGAGGCGCGAAAAGCACTGCGTCCTCGAAGGAACTGGTGAATGTCACTCGGACCAGGACCGGCCAAGACGGTTCCGCCGCTGACGGTGCGGGTGGCCCGCGCCAGTAATCCCCACGGCACCACGGCGATGTGGATACGCGACCGGCTCGA
>NZ_JBHZCS010000158.1:3608-5690 GCF_042755705.1 Nocardia sp. NPDC059154 | reverse complement strand
ACGGTCACCATCAGCCGGTAGATGACTGCGGCGTCCAGGGTCATCCAGCGGCCATCGCGCGTACGAATCCCGGTTGGCGATCAACAGGTGTGTATGCAAATCAGGGTCCCGCACCGCGATTCGCGGTGAGCGAACCGTGCGGCGATGATCCCCTCGACATCGACCTGCCGCACCCCGTTAGGACCCAGCCGGGGCGACCAGTGTGCTGGCGGACGCGCAAACCGTGACGCCCTGCAGTGTCAGCGTCCACGGTGTCGGAGAATCACGCCGCAAAATACGAGTCAGCGAACCGCCAGCACATCGAAGCCGCTGACTACTTCCCGGGGACGCCGATCGGTGAACCTCTGACCGGTCACACCGGCCGGGTGACCGCGTTGGCATTCGCGACGACGGCCGACGGCACTGTGGTGTTGGCCAGCGGCTCCCACGACACTTCGGTGCGACTGTGGGACGTCGCGTCCGGCACCCCGATCGGCGAACCCTTGCTTGGCCACAGCGGCTGGGTGAATGCGGTTGCGTTCGCGACGATCGCCGACGGCCCGCTGTTATCGGCAGCTGATAACCACTGACGCCGAACTGGTGTCGCGTCTGGGGATCGGTGACGTGTTGGCGGCGGCACCAACGATGTATTGGCGGCGGCGGGCCGTTGAGGGGTCTTACCGACCCAGGAACTGTTGCAGCCCCGTGCGGTGTTCCGGTTCTCTCGTACATCCGTAGTCTGTGGTAGTCTGGGTCGTGGCGATTACGTGGTATTGGGGGTTGGCGCATTTGCTGGCCCAGTCCGGTATCGACATCGACGACGTGTATGACCTGCTCAGCGCGTGGCTTGCTGGAGAACGCCGCGTGTGGTTCATGCCAGCCGTCGATGACGCGGCGGGACTCGAGGCGTCGGTGTTGATGGGGCGGGCGGACGATGGTCAGCCGTTGCTGCTCCTGGCGCGCATCGACGGTAAGGACATCTACATCATCAATGCGTTCCGTCCAACCCCGGAACTGGTCGCCGAATTCGAGCAATGGGAGGCCCGCAATGGCTGATTTCGAGAACATGACCCCCGACCAGATCGCGGCCCTCACCAAGCGCCTGGTCCTCGATCCCGCTCAGGCTGAAGAGTTGGTAGTGATTCCTGGTGTTGACACGGGGGAGACGATCGTTCCCCGGTCGGTGAAACTGCCCGCCTCTCTGGATCGCCGATGCAAGGCGCGCGCAACCGAATTGGGGATGAATCAGTCCGCCTACATTCGGTCACTGATCGAGAAGGACCTCGCCGAACCGCAGGGCCGCCCACTGACGACCGCGGACCTGCCGTTGATTCTCGAGTTCATCCGGCACGCCGCGTAGGCAGCTACCGTCGTACGTACGACCATCTTTACGACAGCGTGTACGACGTTAGCGACAAAATGCCTGTCCAAGCGGGTAATGGTGTCGCTCAGATTCGCCTCGAGTGAATCTGGGGCTGATCGGGGCGTTAACTCACCTTCTGCAGTCAGCTCGCTCGTTGGGGAGAACCCACAGTGACACTCGCGTGGCAGCGACGAGTACAGGATTCGGTCTGCGGATTGCCTGGAACCAACTCGGCGGTGCTGCTGCGCAAAGTCGGTGCGATGGGGTTGCTTTCGGAGAATCCACCGTTCAAGCCGAACGTGGTGATTCGAGGACTGGAGGCGTTGCAGGTGGGTTTCCAGCCCGCCTGATCCGATGACGCCGTACCGGCGCGGCGTTCGCGGGTGGATGCGTGCGCCGCGCCGGGCAGCGCAGGCGGCCGGGGAGCCGATCCATCCGATGCTTCCGCGCAACAGGATTCGCAGTGTAACCGGCGGGTACCGGGTGTATCGGTGCCCGTCGGGGATTATCGGGCTTTCGGCTCTGGCGCACCTACGTGGTGGTGGTCGGGGCTGGTTGACGGCATGATGCCTCGGTGGTTGAGGTGGATGACGTTGTTGGGCTTACCGCCTCCCGACACGGCTACGGCTCGTCCGATAGCCAGGCGGTCCGCCGCCCGAGATGCCGCGCCGCGCTGGGAACCGACCCCCGGCGCGGCGCGTCCCTGTCTGGCATGTGCTTCGACATGGGAATAAGCCAGA
>NZ_JBHZCS010000158.1:0-3594 GCF_042755705.1 Nocardia sp. NPDC059154 | reverse complement strand
CCCTCCCCTCCGGCCCTGTTCCTTGTTTTCCCGCTACCCATGTTTCCCCCCCCCCGAGTCCCCGCCCCGCGTGGGCACCCCCCCCCCTCCCCCCCGCGTCCATGTCTGGCATGTGCTCAGACATGGACGTAAGCCAGATCGGTTTGGACTTGCAGGTATTCGACGAGCACCCCACTGCACGCGCTGGCGGGCGTACTCCTCCGGGCCGCCGATCGGCTCGAGGGCGCGCGGTAGCCGCCAGCTGCGGATGTCCCGGCTTGCCGACGTCGTGCGTCTCCGCACGACGTCGGAGTCGGCGACCGGTATTAGGTCAAGGCGGAGGTGGATTTGAGTACCCATTCCCGATATCCGGGGTGGGCCTCGACGACCGGGAAGGCCAGCACTTGCGGGACCTCATAGGGGTGATACTGGTCCGCGGCTTCGACAATCCGGCCGACCAGGCTGCGCCGAGTGTGAATCCACACCAGCGCCTCGCCCTCGTCCTCCACCGCGCCTTCCCATCGGTAGATGCTGCGAGCTTCGGGCACGATGTTCCCGCAGGCGGCCAACTGATTCTCGACCAGGTGGCGAACGAACTGCGCCAGTGTGTCTTCGTCTGGCCCGGCAATGGATACGGTTACGAGCTCTTCATCTTGTCCCACGACAGCAAGTCTGGCTCATTGTCGGCGGTCCTGGACATCAGAGTGTGGACCTGTTCCTCGGTCCGGGCGATCGCGCCCCAGCCGCGAACTACAGGGGCCGCGTACGACAGGCCGACCCATCCGCCGATCATGATCTGCCCGTGAGGGTGTAGGGCGAAGTAGAGCACGCCCTTGCTTCGTGTAGCTCCTTCGCTGGCGATGTACCAGCCCATCAGGGACGAGTTGTCGTAGAGCCGAAGCTCTCCGGTCCACTCGTACGCCCCGGACTCGATGGTGTCCACGCGCTCTCCGAACAGCTCCAGAATGTTCCCGTCCTGAGCGATCCGGACTGGATGAACGTCCACCCGGTGGACACCGTCCTTCTGGGTCTGCCACCCGGCCCACCACACCCCGGTGAAGTCCAGGCCTCTCGCGGTCTTGCCGGCCAGTTCGGTCAGCGTGATGCCCATGTGGTCGGCGATCCGGGATGCGACCTGAAGCGGCGGATCAGCTTCGCCGGATATGTAGCGGCCTATCTGCCGCTGGTCCACATCCACCTCACGCGCGAAGGCACGCTGAGACATGTCGTGCCGTTTGAGGTACGCGCCGATTACCTCTCCGGTGGTGGTCATGGTCGGTCTCTCTAGCTCTCGATTCGATTCTCTAGGCACAGGGTAGCCACCCGGCGTATGGTGAGGCGAGAACGTCCCATTGAGGCATTTTCGCATCATCTCAGATGACGGGGGGAGTCATGACTCACACGTCAGAAGATTCGGCTTCCGAGCCCGGTACTGTCCGCCCCGCGCGGCTCTTCGAATTCAGCGGGGGCGTGTTGGAGCTCCAGGGCTACGGAGACGAGACGGACGACCACTCGGGGTTCTACCTGGAATGTCACGGACGTATCGAGATCGATGGACACGCAGATAGCGGGGCAGTGATGAAGTACAAGCCGGTAGCCGTGGGGTATCTCCGCACCGATGTGTCCGGCTCGGCCCTGCTCTGGGACCAAACCCTAATACGCAGGCTCGCTGAGCGTCTCGGGTACGACTTCGCCGACATGGTCATCTACGACCCGAAATTCGGGCGGCCACCATTGGCCAGGCTGGAAGCGCAGGCAACCCGACTTGACGCCGAGGCGGTCATCGTGCCGGGCCCGAAACACTTCGAGGCCGCGGAGATACCGGCCGCACTGGTCCGCCAGCTCGACGTAATCACAGCGACTCCCGAAGAGACTTACGCCCGCCGGGCAATGTCACCACTTCGGGATCTGCCACCCGCGAAGGCGGATGGCGCATAACCAGGGATGGCCCTCGCGCGGGTGTCTTCGGTTGCGCCGCAAACCTATTGGAGTCCCATTACTTGCTCTGGGGACCTTTCCTGGTTCGACCAGCGCACCAGGGGTGACGATTCGTGCCAGTTGTCTGACGGGTTGCTGACATGGAGCGCCGCACCGGGAAGGATTGGTGCGACGCTCCCAGCGGCGCGAGGGGGCAATCGGAATCATGCGACACGAAAGACACTGGCGGGGCCACCGGAGGTGCCGTTCGAGAACATGGCGGAGTTCGGGAAGCCGCAACCGTGGCCGGGGCTGCCGGTGTACGCGTGCCCGTACCGCATCGGCGACAAGACCGGCTATGCAGCGCAAGCACTGCAGTCCGCGGTGCAGACCGTGGCGGAGATCGTTCAACATCAGGGCTGAATGAAAGGACGAGGCTTCATGCCCATCGGACCGATGACACCCTCGAGGCTGGACACGGCCACGGCTCGCGAGCTGTGCGACCGAATCCAGTCCATCGGCGAAGTACTCGACGCGATCGCCGGACAGCCAGAACACCCTGCGATTGTCGCGTTGGCGCAGGCGGCGAACGAGATCACCGCCAGCGCGATGACCAATTCTCCGCGCCGCTACGCCGACTACACCCCGGCGCGTGAGTGACCTCGACGCGACGCGCAAATGACGAAACCACCCCAGCCAGGAAAACGGCTGGGGTGGTTTCGTTTTGGCGCTATGCCCGTTCGTGCCGTGTGCTGGCGTGTCGCCGAGTTGATCGTGAAGCATGACGGGACATCGATGTGGACCTGGGCGACCGTCACCGCCATCACATGAGGGGAATCCATGAAGACTGCGAAGACTGCCGCTCTGCTCACCGCCACTGTGCTCACTGCCACTCTGCTCTCCGTGGCGCTGCTGCCCGCCTGCGGATCGAACTCATCCGGGCCTTCGATCTACGAGATCACGACCACCGCGAAGGCTGCGCCAGCAGCCGCGCCGACATCTGCGGCCACTTCAGCCGATAACCGGTACTTCGCAGATCTCGACAAGGCTGGGGTCCCGTATCCGCAGGCCCGGAAGGATCTTGTGATCGAGAAGGGCCAATACGTCTGCAACTTGCTGAAGGACGGCACTTCCTGGCGTGATGTTATTACCATATGGGGCCCAGAGAACGACTTGAGCTGGATTGACCAGGCCGCGGCGGCGGTCGACGCCTATTGCCCCGAGTTCAAGGCGCAGTTGAAGTGATGTTGTTGATCATGTGCGCGAGCCTCTGGCAGTCGCCGGCGGATACTATCGGGCGGCCGGGCTCGCGGTGAATCCGCAGGGGGGCATCGAGATCCGGCACTGGATCATCGCCAAGGTGTCGCGTGTCGAGGTGGCCGAGCTGTTCCTGCGGCCCGCGCCGCAGCGACTGGTGACGCAGCTGGTCGAGAGCGGCCGCATCACCGCCGCCCAGGGTGATCTGGTCACCCGGGTGCCGATGGCCGACGACATCACGGCGGAGGCCGATTCCGGCGGTCACACCGACCGCCGCCTGCTGGTGGTGCTGCTGCTGCCCGAGCTCATCGCCGCGTGCGACCGCGTGGCGGCCGCCGCGACGGTCCGGATCGGCGCGGCCGGCGGCATCGGCACCCCCGATGCCGCCGCGACCGCCTTCGCCACGGGCGCGGCCTACACCGTCACCGATTCGGTGAATCA
>NZ_JBHZCS010000157.1:0-6048 GCF_042755705.1 Nocardia sp. NPDC059154 | reverse complement strand
ATGTCGACGGTCGAACATGTACAACTTACGTGTGAGCAACGAACATGTAGGGAAACGGATACTCGGACGTATCCGACTGTCCCGGGAGGCAGAGGACGCGGGTACCTCTGAATCCCGTCAGAGAGAAGCTATCGAAGCATGGACACGGATGCACGGGGCAACCGTCATCGGGTGGGCCGTAGACCTTGGGGTGTCCGGCGGTACCGACCCGTTCGAGACTCCTGAGCTTGGCCCGTGGCTGAAGCCTGAACGGTTGATTGAGTGGGATGTACTGGTCGGCTACCGACTTGACCGAATCTCTCGACGACTGGTCCCGTTGTCCAAACTGATGGATTTCCTGAAGGACGAGGGCAAGTCCCTTGCGTCCACATCGGAATCCATTGACCTGAGCACCTGGTCCGGTCGCCTGGTGGCAACCGTCCTGGCGATCGTCGCTGAGGGAGAGCTAGAGGCAGCCACTGAACGCAACCAAGGCTCTCAGAAGAAAATCAGGGAGCTAGGGCGGCTGCACTCCGGGGTAGTGCCTTACGGGTACCGAAGTCTCCAGCTGTCTGCGGGCGATGTCATCTGGGGAGACAACACCGCGGAAACAGCGGGGTGGTACGCGGTCATCGATCCTGATCAAGCTGACGTGATCCGTACACGGATGGTTGCGCCTTTGCTGGCGCACAAATCGACGAACTCTATTGCTACCGACTTGAACACCGCCGGGGTTCCTTCCAACCACGAAGGGCGTACACGAAAACTGAAGTCCGGCGAGACAGTGAACGTCTCCGGTCGTTGGGATTCGACGGTGGTCCGCCGCATCTTGTCGTCGCCCACGTTGATGGGCTACGGGGTACACAAAGGCGAAACCATCACCGACGCTGACGGAGTAGAGGTGCAGCGTGCGGAACCGATCCTTACCCGGCAGGAGTTCGACCAAGTACAAGCCGCCCTGAAGTCCAGGGCTATCCGGCAGTCACCCCGTGACCAGTCGACGAACCTGCTAGCTGGAGTTGCGTTCTGTTGGCATTGCAAAGGTCCGCTGTACCGGCAGGTGTACTCGACTAGGAACGTAACTTACTACCGGTGCCCCAAAGCGAACGGCAAGAACTCCGAGTGCAGATACAGGAACGTCCGTGCGGAAAAGTTGTACGAGCACGCCGAGACGACGTTTCTTGAAGTCATCGGCGACCTTGAGCGACAAGACAAGGTTTTTGTGCCCGCCAGCGACCACACAGAGGCGCTGGAACGGGTCAAGGTAGCTCTGACTACGGTCCGTCGTGAGAATGAGCTAGGGCTCTATGACGGTACCCCGGATGAATACCTGGACCGGGTTCAACGTCTGGTGGATCGCAAGAAACGGCTCGAACTGTTACCGGCCGAACCTGCACGGTTCGAATACCGGGGTCTCGGTGAAACCTACGCCCAGGCTTGGGAGCGTATGAATATCGAGGAACGTCGCGGGTTGATGATTGACGCCGGGTTCAAGGTATGGGCCGGCAGTCCATTAGAGATCGGACATTACCTCCCTATCGATATTCGAATCCGGGTACAGTACAACGGGATAAGCCCGGAGCTTTCCCCGGAGGAGATAGCGCGGCTGCAGGACGAATTCCTTATCAGCCGCGGTTATGTGGGACTGGTCAATTGTGACCGATGCGGCAATCTGTGGGTTGCGGATGACGTAGTCGACGGAATTTGCGGAAAATGCCGTGACTCGAACAAGAATGATGAGGACAAGCAATGACCACAATGATCGAAGCCGAAGCAATCACCACGATCGCTTACTCTCCGGCGCTGCTACACGCGTACACCGTTCAGATCGACGGTGTACCGCACTTGATGGAGTACCGGAGTATCCGGGTGATTACCGGAAGAACGCTTGACCGACCGGTGGTCGAATACCTGGAGAGCAACCCGCATACGCTTGTGTATGAATCCGGATACGATGACGAGATGATGGCGGGATACAAGGGTGTAGCCCGGTTGTACCGACTCGACAACTGAAATAAAAGAACCCGAGAGCCGGGGATGCACCTAACATCCCCGGCCCAAGGGCACTGAATAGGATACATCAGAGATGAAAAATGTGATACTTCAGCCCCGGCACAGCAAAGACCGGGGGCTCAGTTACAAACTCAAGCTAGAAGGCGTGGACGCGTTCCTTTTGATGGACCGGAACGAACTCAAGCAACTACAGATCTTGATCAAGGATGCCTTGGAGGGCAACAGCAGTGACCGAAGCAAGTCCTAAGCCCAACGGCTATCCAGTCAAGGACCATAACAACCTTGGCGAGTTCGGAGACAAAGGCACTTTGTATGCATCGATGCCGATGTCACTAGCCCGTGACCCAGAGCTGAAGCCAGCCGCCCGGGCGATCTCCCCGTTCATCTGGTCTCAGGATGAGGGCTGGCCGATGGCAGGCAAGTACATCGCGGCCTGCCTGGGCATGAGTGATGAAGCCGTGGCAAACGGCCTGGACTCCTTGCAGTCCCGGGGATGGCTGGTGAGACAGCCGTACATCAAGACTGGCAACGCGCGACCCTCGCGCTACGTGTGGCATCGGCAGATGTCCAACCGGCCGTTCACACCTGCCGAGATCGAGACGTTGTCAGCAACAGTCTGGATGGACCCATCCGGAAATACCGGATGGGGGGTACCGGAAATACCGGATGGGGGGTACCGGGAAAACCGGTACATTAGTAGTAAAGAAGAAGTGCACCCGAAGTGCACTTCTTCATATCTATTAGTAGTAGATAACGAGGTGGGTAATTCTTACCCACCCCCCGGAGACGGGTTGAAGAACCCGGGCCCGGGCACTGACGTACCCATCCCCGTGACCGGAGACGGTGCCGATGGAGTACCGGCAACGGCTACGGATGTTTCGGCATCCGCAACCGTCACCGCCAAGGGAACGCCAGTAACCGAAGAATCCGGAGCATCGGCGACGGACGATAGATCCGTCTCCGGAGGGTCTGAGGATTACAACCCGTTCAGCATCCAGACCTTCGATGGTCTGGCTGAGGAGCCAACGGCTACCGATGATCAACCAGTCTCCGAAGAGCCAACGGCTTTCCGTTGGATCAGGAAGACCAACGCTCCACCGTTGGCTGTGGTGAACGGTTATCACTGGGGTCCGTTCGATAGCCCAGATGTTCGGCTATCGAGAGAGGTTCTGTACGTCATCGAAGAGTGCGACGGACTGGACACAGACCAGGCCGGAAGCAAGCTAAGGAACTTCTTCCAGGAATATACGCTTGATTACCAAACGTCCCTGGAGTCCGGCGACCTAGCCGAACATGTGGAGCTGGTCCAGGAATAGCGGCTCTGTAAGCCGATGAGACCGTCTGGGCATACTTGGGTATGCCCCGGGCGGTTTTCTTCTGTCTACGTTCGATCCAGGGCAGGCTACGTGGGTAGACTGCCAAGGTGGATGACAACCTGGTTCAGGAATTCAAAGAGGTGCGATCCGAAATAGATCGCACTCGGGAACACGTCACTGGAATCCAGGAATCAGTAGCCGGAGTCCGAGAGACTCAGGCGGATCATTGAAGAGATCCAGTCTCGGTTATCGAATCGGTAGATACCGTGGGGATATGCCCCCCTCAGGGGCTCCGGCCCAGACTCAAGGTATTCGGGCCACACGCGCTCACTCACCCCGGGGGGGAGGGGGTGGGCAGGGGCCTGGAGGTTATCCAGCCCTTGATTCGAGTGCTAGGCGTATCAATCGCCGGGCTGGGTCTCCGGTCACAGACAGCTCGGACAGCTCCGCGAACAACCTTGTGTAGATCACAAGCTCTCGCGGTTGGGTCACAGTCAACTCGGCTGTCACCGCCTCGACGAGTACAAGACGTTCATCGAACATCACGAAGTTGGTTACCTGCATCGGCAGTTCAGCCTGAGCAGGGACGACACCCAGTAGGACCCGGGGCAGGCCGATCACAGCCAACAACCGGTCAAGTTGACCAGTCATCACAGCGTCGTTGCCGACCGTGGTGTGTAGAGCTTGCTCCGCCACCAGGATGTGAAATCGGTGATCACCTGTGTACAGGAGTTGTTGACGTTCGAGGCGTTTCGCTACGCCTTCGTCCAAGTCGTCGGGTACTCGGTAGAAATCGATGTACCGCCGGAGTACCGCCGCCGCGTACTCGGCTGTCTGAAGTATCCCGGGTATGATGTTCGGCTGATAAATCCGCATCAGCCTGGACTCTTCAGCGAGTCTCACCGCTTGGTGCTGACGTCGCCGGGTCCCGGTGCTGAGCACCTTCCGCCACTCGAGGTACGCGGCCTGGACGTTCCGCAAGGTAGCGATCAGGTCCGGCAACTGATCCTGGTTCCCGGTGTGGGCGCAGTACGCCCGGAGATGAGCCTCTGTAGGGCTTCGGTCCCCGGTTTCGATCTTCGAGACCACCGACTCATGCCAGCCCGCGAGAGAAGAAAGCTGACGGCCGGAAAGGCCAGCATCACGACGGAGCCCCCGGAGAGTTGCACCGAGGGCCCGTCGCGCTTCGTGGACAGAGCTTGTCACCGCTTGGCGTACTCCGAGTACGGGATAGCGAGCTTCCAGAGCCGTTCGCGTATCTCTTGGCAGTACGCCACGATTCCGGGGTCTGTGGTCACCGCTAGACCTGCCGGGGCCCCGGCAGGACCAGTGAGGTTGTACACAACCTTCTCTCCGTCCATTACCCACCCATCGTCTCGCGGGACTGTCCCCGCGAGATCTCTTGGGACGTACCGGATATCCTCCCCGGCTTCGACGTTGTAGCCGGTCACCGACAACAGCCACCGCTGATAGTCCGACAATGGTTCTGTGACCACTCGGACACGGGTTACTGCCACTCCGCGGCCGGCCGTTTCCTGCATGAGGTCTTGCCAGGGTGTTCGGGTGTACGGCGCTGGCTTACCAGCGAGGAACGCACGTATCCGGGTGTCTTCGTCAGCTACGCGGTATTCGTCCCTGACCTCCAGATGGAACGCATCCCGCTTCAACTCGCGGAACAGCGACGGCCAAAGGTCCGGTTCATCGTCGGGCAGCAGCAGCATTGCCGTAGAACGTCCTCTCTCGCTTCGGGACCTCGATACAGGTCTCGTCTTCCGCCAAGGTGAGTTGGCCAATCGTCTCGGCATCGGTGATCGGCCGGCCCGACACCGCGAGAGTGCCGCGGCCTGTGTCCGTCAACCGTGAGCCGATGAACGTGTCGGGCTCGGTGTAACCGAGTAGTGCATGCGGGATTTCGACCGTTTCAGGACGGTCGGTCTGCCAGCCCTGGACTAGGTATGTGCCCTGGTCGGTGGCGTACAGGCTAGGGCACCCTCCGGAGTCTGATCCGCCTTTGCCGAGGAACTTTAAGTTCATCGCTGCAACTCCCGTCTAGCGACTTGGCACACCTTGGCGTGTGCCTTCCCAATCGTCCCGCAGATCGACGGCCAATGTGGCCGGTAGCGGTGATTCCTGCCAAGTTCCGTCAAGTTCATAGACCGCGAGGTCACGTGGTTCGTAGCGTCGGAGTCGGCCCCCGTGACATGTGTAGCGACAACCAGTCACGGGGTGCCTACCAACATCGGACGACAGGAGCCGAGATGTACGGACGCACACGACTGTTCGAGTTCCCGGGTGGGGTGTTGGAGGTCGCCGACTACGGAGACGGAGACGAGAGTCCGGGGGTGTACCTCGAGTTGCTGACTCCGGCCGATCGTGTTCTACCGCAACGGAACCCGGGTGCTGCCGTCGCGAATCGCGATATCCGAGAGCTTCCGTGATTACATTCGGGTGGGTTGTCGTGATCGGGCTACCGGTGTGTGTGTTCGCCGGGGCGCTGGTCTGGCCTGAGCGGATACCGAAGGATCGGACCGAACGAGAGAGCCTGGACGGGTCATGCGATCAGTCGGGGGTCTGATTCTATCCACATTGGCGCTGACCAGGCCATTTCATGGTCAACCATGAACCGATTCCGGGAGGCTGCAACCTCAGGCTTGTTCGGATCGCCGTTCATGGCCACCAGATAGGACGCGTAGCGAGAGAGCTCGTAGTCCTCGGCAGGCTTGGTTCCAGAGATTTTCTG
>NZ_JBHZCS010000156.1:0-6062 GCF_042755705.1 Nocardia sp. NPDC059154 | reverse complement strand
ACATCCACGACAACAGCTACCGGAGAACCACTGCCACACAAGCAATCCCACCAAATTGACCCACGACATCGGGATAATCACCGAGTCGGGATAAGGCGACTAATCCCGATCTCGGGATTAGTGGACGATTTCGCAATTCGCCGCGGAAACCTTTATGGCACGGTGCGATGCCGTCACCCATCAAAGGGTCGATGTGCTGCCCGATCGCCGGTCCGACACGCTCGAGGCATGGCTGCGAGAACACACCGGTGTCGAGGTCGTTGTCCGTGACGGTTCGGCCGCTTATGCCGAAGCGATACGACGGGCTTTGCCCAGCGCGTTGCAGGCCAGCGATCGCTGGCACCTCTGGCACGGACTGGCCGGAGCGGTCGAAACCGCCGTCGTCGCGCACGCTCGATGCTGGGCCGCGGCCGGGCCGAAACGACAGACATTGACCCGCGAGACAACGACTCTGGAACGCTGGCATGCGGTTCACAACCTGCTCGACAACGGTGTCGGACTGCTGGACTGCGCCCGGCGACTGGGGCTGGCGCTCAACACCGTCAAACGCTACGCCCGCGCCGCCGAACCGAATCAGTTGCGGCGCCCGCCGCAATACCGCGCCTGCCTGGTCGACCCTTACCGCGACCACCTGCGCCAACGCCGCGAAGCCGAGCCCGGTGTCCCGGTGTCCCGGTGCTGCACCTGTTCGGCGAGATCAAAGCTCTCGGCTACACCGGCGGCCTCAATCTGCTGCACAAATACCTCAACCAGGGCCGAGCCGAAGGCGACCGGCCCATACCCTCGCCACGAAGTCTCACCTCCTGGATCCTGAGCAGGCCCACCGATCTGCCCGCCGGGCGGCGCACCCACCTCGACGAACTCCTGGCGGCCTGCCCGGAAATGACCGACCTGGCAAGGCTCATCGGCGAATTCGCCGCGATCATGACCGAACGACGCGGCAGCGACCTCGACGCATGGATCAAACACGTCCGTGAAGCTGGACTCGCAGAACTCGACCCACTCCTGCGCGCCCTTGAGAAGGCCCACGCCGCTGCCGTCGCCGGCCTCAGCCTGCCCCACAGCAGCGGCCCGATCGAAGGCGTCAACACGATAAAACCATTCTGATCAAACGACAAATGTATGGCCGGGCCAGCTTCCAGCTACTTCTTGCCACCGCATCCTGCTGGCCTAGCGCCCGACCACCGCAAGTGCGCCAGAACCTGATCTTCGGCGGATCTGATTCCGGTCCAGTCGGCCGAACCTGATGGTTCGGCAGGAAGGACCGACCGATGTCGGAGACGATCGAATCCGTGGCGAAGGACGCTGTGGACACCAAGAAGTTGACCGAGCAACTGCTAGCCCAGGCCAAGGAACAAGACGTGAACCTGGTCGGACCGGGCGGGTTGCTCAACCAGCTGACCAAGACTGTGCTCGAGACCGCTCTGGAAGCGGAGATGACCGAGCATGCCGGCTACGAGAAACACGATCCGGCCGGTCGTCTTTCGCGAGATTGACGGGAGCGGTCATTATCCAGCGGGCCATGTCACGGACCGATGGTGGGCGTGGTGCGAGGACCGCGGTTTGGCTTGTACCGGTGCGGAATCGGCGCAGGTAGCGTTGGACCTGTTGTTCGGTGCCGGGATAGCCCAGTTCTGCGATCTCGCGAGTGAGCTGGTCGGCGTTGCGGATGCCGTTGTTCCAGCGCTGGTGCAGGTGTTCGTGATAGCCGTCGAGGATGCTCGAGCGCTGCAGATTCCTGACGATCAGCGGATCGACCGCCGCAGCGTCGGCGAACGTGCGGACGGTGGCGGGATGCAGACCCAGCTCACGGCCATCGCGGCCTTGCCTAGCCCCTGCCCCAACAGCCGGTAGACCGCCGAATGATGCTCGCGGAAGCGCGTGACGACCTTCAGCTCGGCCTGATTGACGACCTTCGGCGCCTGACGGGATTGCGCGGCACTGACTTGTGCGGCCAGCGCTGCGGCGAGATCGCGGCGGATACCCGAGAGGTCTTTCTCGACCGCTTGGCCAACGTTCTGCCACAAGTGAAACCGGTCGTTCCGCCCTGAAATGCCTGTATCTGGTGACCCGATCCCTGGACCCCACCGGCCGCGAAGCACGATGGGCGATGAGGTGGAAACCGGCACTCAACGCGTTCGCCATAGCCTTCGAAGGCCGGATCACCCCGACCGGAAACTAACCACCACCGGGGTCAGACCCATCGACTATCGGACACTCCCGTGCTCGAAAGACTTGGCTGTGTCTGAGACTATACCCGGCTGGTCATCCGTGGTCATACGCGACGAGGTGTGCGAGGGTGACCGTTGTATGAGCGATCCATCGCAAGTCGAAAATCGTTCTCACCGGGTATTCTATTGATGAGATTGACCGATCGTATTGTGAGTGATCGATGGTGGATTCTGATGGGCTAAAGACGCAACGTGATCTTGGCAGTGACGTGGTCGCGGCACTGGCTGCTGTCGGGTTTGCGGATGCCGAGGAGATCGGGCGGGGCGGTTTCGGTGTCGTGTACCGGTGTAGTCAGCCGGTTCTGGATCGCATGGTGGCAGTGAAGGTTCTCACCTGCGAGCTAGATGAGAATCGAGAACGGTTCTTTCGCGAGCAGCAGGCAATGGGTCGGTTGACCGGGCATCCGAATATCCTCGGAGTACTTGGCGTTGGTGAAACCGAGACCGGTCAACCCTATCTGGTGATGCCGTATCTTCCGCAGGGATCGCTGGATGCACGGATCCGGCGCGAGGGCGCCTTGTCGGTAGAAGACGTACTCCACCTGGGCGTGAAGATCGCAGGTGCGTTGGAAACAGCGCACCGCGCGGAAATCCTCCATCGGGATGTCAAACCGGCCAACATCCTGCTCACCGATTATAATGAGCCAGCGTTAGCCGATTTTGGTATCGCCCATCTTGCCGGGGGGTTTCGAACGGCGACAGGCGTTGTAACCGGCTCGCCTGCGTACACTGCGCCGGAGATTCTCGGCGGGGACCCACCGAGTCATGCCTCGGATGTGTATGGGCTGGGCGCGACGTTGTTTTGTGCTTTGACCGGTCATGCAGCGTTCGAGCGTCGCAGCGGAGAACAGGTGGTGGCGCAGTTTCTACGAATCACCGCCCAGGAGATCCCGGACCTGCGCGAAATTGGCATCCCTGAGGATCTGAGCATGGTGATCGAGGCGGCGATGTCGCGTGACCCGGGGGAGCGTCCCCCAGCGGTCGTGTTGGGTGAGCGGTTGCAGCAGGTTCAGCTCGCGCACGGGTTCGCCATGGACCCGATGGCGCTGCGAGGCGAGTCAGGCGGTCAGCACGTAGCGGTGGCGATGCCGCCGTATGCGACCAGCGGGCTCGTCCGTGGCGGTGTTGATGGGTGTGTGGCTGGAAGGAATTTGCCGCTCGAGCTGACCAGCTTTGTGGATCGACGTATCCAAGTGTCAGAGGTGAAGAATCTGCTGTCAGGATCGAGCCTGGTGACGTTGACCGGCATCGGTGGGGTCGGCAAGTCACGGCTGGCGCTGCGCGTCGCCCACAAGGTGCGGCAGGACTTCGCCGACGGTGTCTGCCTGATAGAACTGGGGAAACTGCAGGATCCGTCGCTGGTCGTTGGTGATGTGGCCTCGACCTTCGGTGTGCGGCCCCAGATCGGCAGACCGATGCTGGAGGTGCTGGTGGAGTTCTTCTCCACGCGCGAGATGCTACTGGTTCTCGACAATTGCGAGCAGGTAATCGAAGCGGTCGCGACTTTGGCCCAATCGCTATTGCGGACGTGCCCCGATGTGCGGATTCTTGCGACGAGCCGGGAGGCTTTGGGTATCGGTGGGGAATCGGTCCTGCCGGTGCCGCCGCTGAGGTTCCCGGCGCCGGGGGCTCATTCATCTCTAGGGGGCACGGCCAGCTACGACGCGGTGAGGTTGTTCGCAGAGCGAGCCGTCGCGGCGGTGCCCGGTTTCAAATTGACTAAGGACAATCAGGGCAGCGTGGTCGGGATATGTGCGCGGCTGGATGGGTTGCCGTTGGCGATAGAGCTGGCTGCCGCACGGTTGCGCACAATGTCTACGGAACAAATCCTAACGCGGCTGACTGATCGGTTCGCGTTGTTGACCCGCGGCAGTCGGGATGCGCCGACACGACAGCAGACGCTGGCTTGGTGCATTGGCTGGAGCTACGACCTGTGCACACCGACCGAGCAACGGTTGTGGATGCGGTTGTCGGTTTTCGCGGGAAGTTTCGAGCTCGAGGCCGCCGAGGATGTGTGTGGTGACGTGCTGAGCGAGCTGCAGTTGCTGGATGGATTATCAGCGCTGGTCGACAAGTCGATCCTGATCCGGGAGGAAGCCGCGGGTGCGGTGCGTTTCCGAATGTTGGAAACTGTGCAGCAATTCGGTGCGCAAAAGCTTACAGAGACTGGCGAGGATGCGGAATTGCATCGACGTCATCGGGATTGGTACGAACGGTTGGTGCTTGAGATGGAGGAGGACTGGATCAGTTCGCGCCAGCTCGACTGGATCACCCGCATCACCCTCGAGCTCCCGAATCTGCGCAAAGCATTGGAGCTCAGTATCTCGGATGGGAACCCCGCAGGCTTACGCACCGCGGCTGTCCTGCATCCCTACTGGGCCTTGAGTGGCTTGATTGGCGAGGGCCGCCGCTGGTGCGAGCGCCTGCTTGCTACTACGCCCGGCGCTCCAGCGCCGGACCGAGCCAGAGCTCTTCACACGAGTATTGCATTCGCCGCGCATCTCGGTGAGTTACTGGCCGCAACCGAGGGCCTAGCCGACCTACGCGACCTTGCCGAGGAGACAGCCGACCACACAATTGGTGCCCTGTTGGCGTACGCCGACGGGTACACCGCACTTTGCAGTGGCGATCCTGATCGAGCTGCCACCCGTTTGAACGACGCTGTGACGGCTTTCGATCCCCGTACTGAGGCCATATTCCGATTGAGGTCCCTACTCTCACTCGGCTGGGCTTTTGTCCTCCAGGGGGATCTGCCGAGTGCAACAGCTTGCCTCGAGAAGTTACTGACTGTTGCCGACAGCCACGAAGAGACGGCGTTTCGCTCGGCGGCACTGCGGCCCATGGCGCTCGCGGTGTGGATACAGGGTGAGCGTGATCGGGCGGAGGGGCTATTGGAGGAGGCTCTCCGGTTGGCACGCCGAGTGGTCGATCCGCTCGTCGGCGCGGTGAGTATGGAGATACTGGCCTGGATCGCCGCCGAGAAATATGAGGCACGGCGTGCGGGCATACTGCTGGGCGCTGCGGACGGGCTTGGGCAATCGGTCGGCTCGAGCCTCGGGTATCCCGATCTGCTTGGATACCACAGGGAATGCGAGCGTCGCATCCGCGACCGGCTCGGCCAGCGGGGATACGAGTCCGCCTATCAGGAGGGTATGGCTCTCGGTTTCGACGCAGCAATCGGCTACGCGCTGGGGGAGCAGACTCCGCCTCCAGGAGCAGATGCCTCTTCGGTGAGTCTGACCAAGCGTGAGCGTGAGGTCGTCGACCTCATCTGCGAGGGACTGACTAACAAAGCTATCGCAGCGCGTCTGGTGATCTCGCAGCGTACCGCGCAGGGCCACGTAGAGCACATCCTCACCAAACTGGGATTCACCTCGCGGGCTCAGATCGCGGCTTGGGCCGTCGCGCATTCCCACGATGAACTCGCTTGAGACCACCAGACGGTCATAAGTCCAGAACGGCAGCTGAAGGCGCATCCGGAAGTCAACGGAGCTGTAAGCGCGCACCAGTCCCCGTGGATTGCCTGCCACCGTCGGCTTCCAAACCGATAGCGGGCTGGGCGAAAACCAAGATCGCTGGCATCCAGCACTGCCACGCCCAGTTGCACGTTCCTCTCACCGCGTGGCGACAGGCGAAGCATTTACGCTATCGGAGCGGCCATGAGCCCGGGACATCATTGCTGTGGTCCGAATCCTGCAAAATCGGCTTCTGTCGCGTCCGAGGGTTAGGGACTGACACTGGGAACAACGGTGTAACTCCGAATCAAGGAGTGGCACATGAACTCTGATGCGATGACTGTGGTCGTGGCTGATACTGACGCGGTGGCCAGGC
>NZ_JBHZCS010000155.1:0-6186 GCF_042755705.1 Nocardia sp. NPDC059154 | reverse complement strand
GCTTCTGGTGGTTTGTTGCGTCCACGGGCGGGTGTTGGCGGAGCCAAACCTCTGTTTGTCTCTGCAAACAGATGGGAGGGTTGGGGAATGTGCCGGTCGCCGGGCTCGCGCCCGGTACCCGACACCCGCAGAGCTCAGCGGGGAGAACACACCTCGGATCACCCTCTCCCCCACCGGCTCTGCGTGATCAGAAGATCGTGTAGCCGCCGTCGACCACGATCTCGTTGCCTGTATGGAAGGTCAGCGCCGGGTCCGCGAGGAACGCGGCGACCTCGTAGAACTCCTCGGGATCGGCCCATCGCCGCGCAGGGGTGCGCGCCGTGGTCACTTGCATGAACTTCTCGTCCGCCTGCAGATGAGTGTTCATCGCGGTCCGGGTCCAGCCCGGAATCAGCACGTTGCACCGGACCTGATGGCGGGCCAGCTCGACCGCCAGGGTGCGCGCCAACCCGATCAAGCCGGTTTTGCTCGTGGCGTATGCAGCCTGCCCGGCTCCGCCGTAACGGCTGATCGTCGAAGAGACGACGATGATCGAACCGCCGGTGCCTTGCGCGACGAACCGCCGAGCGGCGGCACGGCTGCCGAGGAAGCCACCGTCGAGGTTGGTGCGCAACACCCGATGCCAGCTGTCGAGCGACATCTCGGTGATCGGCGCGGCCTCGGCGATGCCCGCGTTCGCCACGAAACAGTCCAGCGGACCGAGCTCCTCGACGGTGCGCTCCATCGCCTCGTCCACCGCCTGCTCATCGGCGATATCGCATTGCACCGCAGTCGCTTTCACACCGAGTGCCCGGATCTCATCGACAACCGAGGCGCTCTTGTCGACATTGCGGGCCCACACCGCGACATCGGCCCCGGCGCGGGCCAGGCCCACCGCCATCGCATGGCCGATACCGCTGTTGCCTCCGGTGACGACTGCCGTGCGGCCGGCCAGCTTGCCCTCGCTCACCGCCCCGCCTTCGCATCCGGCAGCGGGATGTTCACCAGCTCGGCCAGAGCCGCACGGTGGCGCTCAGGCGTGCCCAGCGCGATCGCACTGCTCTTGGCCCGCTTGAGATAGACGTGAGCCGGGTGCTCCCAGGTGAATCCGATACCGCCGTGGAACTGCACGCATTCTTCAGCGATCTGCTGGGCGATGACAGAACAGTGAGCCTGCGCCAACGCTGCCGCTATCGGCAGATCGGGTGAACCCGTCGCCGCGCATTCGGCCGCGTAGCGAGCCACCGCGCGCGCTTGGGTCAGCAGCACCCACAGATCGGCCACACGGTGCTTGATCGCCTGGTACGAGCCGATGATCCGGCCGAACTGGCGACGAATCCCCAGGTACTCGACCGCCATCTCGAAGCACCGCTCGGCCAGCCCCAACTGTTCCGAGGCCAGCAGCACCGCACCGATCCGCAGGGCAGCATCCACCGCTGCACGGGCGCGCTCCCCCTCGGCGAGGAGTTCCGCCGCGGCACCGTCGAACACAAGGTCCACCAGCGGGCGAGTCATATCCAGCGACACCACCTCGGTGCGCCGCAATCCGTCGGCGCCCGCCGCGACCTGGTATACGGCATCGCCCACCGGGACGAGGAAGACGTCGGCGACTGTGGCATCGGCAACCGAATCCACTGTGCCGTACAGCTTCCCGTCCCGGACCTGCACATCGCCGAAGCGATCGTCCGGGGCGGTGCTGAACGGCAGCGCTACCGCGGCGACGAGCGCTCCACCCGCCACGGCACCGAGCAGCTCGGTCTGGCCGAGTTCCAGCAGCAGAGCCGTCGCGATGCCGCCGGAGCCGAGGAAAGGCACCGGGGCCACGGCGCGCCCGAGTTCCTCGGCGACGATCGCAGCCTCACGCCAACTCGCGCCCGCCCCACCGGCGGACTCTGGCACAGCCAGTGCTGCACAACCGATTTCGACAGTGAGCGCGTTCCACAGCTCCAGGTCGGTCGTGGTGTCGCTCTCGGTCCGGGCCAGCACGGCGTCCCAGGGGCTGCGCTTGTCGAGCAGAGCTCGCACACTGCCCCGCAGGTCCTCCTCGATTTCCGAGTAGAGCAGATCGCCTGTCACTGGCGTCGTGATGTCGGTCATCGCGGCAGGTCCTTCCAGGGCATGTCCTTGTCCGCCCGGGCCTCGGCGGGCAGTCCGAGCACTCGCTCGGCGATGATGTTGCGCATGATGTCGGAGGTGCCACCCTCGATCGAGTTGCCCTTCGCGCGCAGGAACCGCCAGCCCGCCGACTCCTCGGCATAGTCGGCGACGATGACCGGCCGCCGCGCGGAGTAGTCGGTGTACCGAAGACCCTCCGCACCCAGCAGTTCCAGTTCGAGCGACGAGATCTGCTGGTTCAGCCGCGCGTAGCTGAGCTTCGCGCCCGATCCCTCGGGGCCGGGAAGCCCGGCGGCCTGCTGCTGACGCAGACGCTCCGCGGTAAGCCGGGCGGCCTCCGCCTCGACCCAGAACCGTACGACCTGGTCGTGGAGCCCGGGCCGGCGCAAGTCGGGTCGGGCGCGCCAGGTGCGCACCAAAGCACCGATCGTGCCGTTCTCGCGCGGAATCGTGCCCGCGCCGATGGCGACTCGCTCGTTCATCAGGGTGTGATTGGCGACCGCCCAGCCCTGACCGATCTCGCCGAGCAGCTGGTCGGCGGCGATGCGCACATCGTCGAGATAGACCTCGTTGAACTCGCTTTCACCGGTGATCTGCCGCAGTGGCCGGACATCGACACCCGGATCGTGCATATCGCAGATGAAAAAGGACAGTCCCTTGTGCTTGGGCTGTGCCGGGTCTGTGCGCGCCACCAGAATCGCCCAGTCCGCCTGGTGCGCAAGCGAAGTCCACACCTTCTGACCGTTGACGACCCAGCCGTCGGCGTCAGGCTTCGCGCTCGTGCCCACATTGGCCAGATCGGAACCGGCGCCCGGCTCACTGAAGAGCTGGCACCACAGTTCCTCACCGGTCCACAGCGGGCGCAGCCATCGCTGCTTCTGCTCCGGGGTACCGAAGCGCAGGATGGTCGGCGCGGCCAGATTGAGGCCGATGAAGTTCAGCTCCGGCCGGTTGTCCGGAGCACCGGCTGCCGCGAAGAGCGCGTCGACTTCGGGCTGCAGGGTCGGCTCCAGGCCGAGTCCACCGAATCCTTCCGGGTAGTAGACCCAGGCGAGCCCGGCATCGTATCGAGCCCGCAGGAACTCCTGCCGGTCGGTGCCGAGCGGGTCATGCTCACGCAGGAATTCGCGCACACGGATGGCGAGTCCCTCAGCGTCGAGAGCGCTCTTGGTGCTCACGAGTCCTCTTTCCTCAGAATGTTGATCAGACCTTCGCGAAATACGCGATATCGAGGATCTGGCCGGTCCGCTCCTGCGCCCACACGGCGCGCACCCGGGTGCCGACGGGCAACTGCGCCCGAACCTCGTTCGGATCCGACAGATCCAGCCCGTGCACGTAGTGCATGAGCAGCGTGGACGCACCGTCGAGCCGAATACCCGCGATGGCGTAGGGCGGGGTGGGCCCACCTCGGAAGCTCTGCCACGCGACGGTGAACGCCTCGACGACGCCCTCGGGCGGCAACTCGAGCCACTCGTCGGTGCGCACGAAGCAGGACTCGCAGTAGGCCTGCGGCGGAACGAACACCCGCGCACAGTCCGGGCACTTGTTGGCCAGGATCTTCTGCTCGGTGAGCCCCGCCATGAAGCGACCCCAGGTCGCGCCGAGGTGGATGTCGTAGTTCAGGTCCCAGTGGACCCGCTGCGTCGTGATGGTCACGGGCGCTCCATTCTTTCGAGGATGGCAAGGTTCTCGAACTGGAAGAAGGTGCCGCCGGTGCCGTGCGCGAGACCGCGCCGCGCTCCTTGCACCTGCATCTCCTCCGGTGCGTCACCCATGAGTTGCAAAGCGATGTAGACGTACGGGGCCAGCTCGCCCGCGACACCGGCATTGGTGCACAGCGGTCCACCCGAGAGGTTCGTGGGCAGGTCGCCGCCGATTTCCGTTGCGCCGGAACGGAGCAGGTCGATGCCTCCGCCGGGTGGGGCGAATCCGAGAGCCTCCAGCTGCATCGGCTGCATCGGCGCGTAAGGCGCGAACAGTTCGACGACATCGATTTCCGCACGCGGGTCACGGATGTCGGCGATCTGATAGACCTTGTGGGCCAGGATCGCCAGGTTCTCCATAGCGGCGAAATCGTTCTTGCCACCACCGAGATACGGGTCGCTGGAGGTCGCCATGGCACGGATGACGACCGGCGTCGGCCTCAACCCGATCGCGCTGTCCTCGGAAGTGATAAGGAGCGCGTTGGCCGAGGTGGAAACCGGGCACACCATCGCCATCGTCATTGGATACGACAACGGCTTGGCCGCCACCACGTCCTCGACGGTGAGGGTATTGCGCAAGTGCGCGTAGGGATTACGTGAGGCGTGCTCGTGTGCCTGCACCACGCTCACCGCGAAATCCTCGACGGTCGCGCCGAATCGCTGCTGGTAGGCGCTCGGATAGAACGCGCCCATATGGTACGCGCCCATGCCCAGCGGCTGTTCGACGATCATCGGCGAGTTCGTGTTGATCGCCGACTGCAGATCCTCGGCACCATAGAACGTCGGCCCACCTACGCACAGCACGCGCTGACGGTCACCGGACCGCACCTGGCGGGCAGCGACCTGCATCAGATTGCCACCGGTGGTGCCGCCGGTGTTGATGATCGACACCGGCAAATCCCTGCCCAGGCCGAGCCTGCGCACCACATGCTTGGCGCCGAGAACAGTGCCCTCGAAGCCGTCGATATTGCCGATCACAATGCCGTCCAATGAGTCCGGCGAGGCGCCCGAGTGCTCGAGCGCGGCCCACACCGCCTCCTGCACGAGCTCGAGCGATGAGCTTTCCTGCTTGCGCGGCGACGTGGCACGAGTAATGCCCACTCCCGCGATCACTGCCCGCGTGGCCATCAAACCTCTTCCAGGACAAGGACGGTCGCGGTCTCCGCGACGGGTCCGGTGAGCAGGTCGGTGGAATGCGACACAGCGCGGCCACCGTTCTCCTCGAGCCACGACACCGCTTCGAGCAGGCGAAGTGCGCCGTTGGCCACGCCCGGGTAGGCGCTGGCCGCACCGCCGGAGGGAGACACTTCGGCATCCGCCTTACTCAGACCGAGCGCACCGAGGGTCGGCGCGAGCAACGCCGGTGTGGCAGAGGTGAGCTCGACAGCCTGAATCTGCTCGCCTGGTTCGGTCAGACCGGCCCGGCGGTAGGCCTCCTGCCCGGCACGGCGCGCAGCGACCGCCGGATCTTCGAGCCACTGCCCGTCGGCCGTGGTGTCGCCGGTCGCCTGTCCCCAGCCCGTGAGCACGGCACGCGGGTGCCGCGCCCGACGGGCCCTGGCCAGTGATCCCAGCACCACAGCGATGGCTCCGGTGCATTCGGCGGGCAACATGAGTTCACGCAGAACGCCATTGACCGGCGCCGACGACAGGACGTCAGCCGTGCTGACCGGTGAGGTGCGAGCGGCCCTACTACGGCCTGCTCCTCGGGTGATCGACGCCGCCGAAATCTCAGCGAGTTGCTCTTCGGTCAGGATGCCCGAATCTACGACATAGCCGGCGTGCAAGCCGAACATCGTCTCCGCCGTCAGACCGACCGGCCGATCGAAGTGCGGCTCGAACCCGAGATTCGAAATCTGCTGGAGGAATTGCCGCCGATCCGGTCCAGACACCTCGGGGTTGTAAACACCCACGGCGAGCGCCAGGTCCGCGTCACCCGCAGCGATGGTCTGCGCCGCAGCGATGATGGCCTGTCCGGCGTCACCCTCGATGCGGTACGACTGCGCCAGGTAGCCGCCGCTCGCGGCATTGGTCAAACCGCTGGAGATGCTGCGGCCGTCGTAGATGTCCAGCGACGCCGTTACCGACAGCCCGAGCTCGTGTTTACGAATTCCGGCTTCCCGCAAAGCGTTCGACACCGCGTCGAAGACCAGTTCGTCGAGAACGGCATCGCTTTCGGCGACCAGAGGCGTCGCCGCGATTCCCAGGACCGGAATCGGATCACGAGCCTCGGAAGAGGGGTTGAGTCCGCTCACATCGGCCCCTGGTGAAGATGGGCGCTGATCGTCATGAGCGTCAGAGCCTTTCGATGATCGTCGCGTTGGCGAGCCCGCCGCCTTCGCACATGGTCTGCAGGCCGTAGCGCTCGCCGGTGGCCTCGAGGTGGTTC
>NZ_JBHZCS010000154.1:0-6709 GCF_042755705.1 Nocardia sp. NPDC059154 | reverse complement strand
GCGGCGACCGGCTGCGGGGCCGGGGCGGGTGCGGGTGCCGGCGCGGGCGCCGGGGCAGGGGCGGCGGCGGGTGCCGGGGCGGCGGCCGGGGCCGGAGCGGAACCGGCCTCACCGATCACGCCGAGCTCGCCGCCGACCTCGACCACGTCGTCCTCCTGGGCGACGATCTTCGTGAGAACGCCTGCGACCGGGGACGGGATCTCGGTGTCGACCTTGTCGGTGGAGACCTCGAGCAGCGGCTCGTCGACCTCGACCGTGTCTCCTTCCTGCTTCAGCCACCTGGTCACAGTGCCCTCGGTGACGCTCTCACCAAGAGCCGGCATCTGGACGGAGAAGGTCATGTCCGTTGACTCCTCTGACTGCTCGTCGGGTTAAACAGTTCGTCTCTCCGCGGGCGTGGCACCGCGGGTCGCGGTGTCGTCCCGACGGCCACCGATCATTCTGTGGCACCGGAGATCCGTGTTGGTTCTTGTTCCAGCCACCCATCCTTGCACTCGTCCGGGTGCGGCGTGTCACAGGGCGGCCGTTGCGCCGACCTCTCAGTGTCGCGATCCCCCGCGTGAGCAAGAGATCTCCCTGGCGTGAGCGTGAATTGGCGGGAATGGCATGAGACGTATCACGTTTGCGCGCGACACTCCTTTTCCGGGTGCCGCTGGCCGGGAGTCGAGGCAACGCTGAGCGTGATAGCCGACAGCTAGCTGAACGTGCCGCCGCTCGCCGACCGGATGGCTGAGCGTCCGCGGAGAGCGCGGCGGTTGCGTCGCGGGAGTGATGAATTCGCGGGGAATGGTGAATCGGTTGAGGGCACGTAGGATGCCGACAGCCTCGCCGCAATGTCGATGGGCGCCGTCGGCGCACGCGAACGCCCGTTCGCATGTCTCTCGTGTCGGCGCATGGATTTGGCCCCCGCGGCATCGCCTCACCGGCCCTGAATTGCCGAGTGCGCCACCGGGCTCGCCGAATCGCGTTTCTGCGGTCGTCCCCGGGCGCGGGAGCCGGCGCTGGGCTGAGCTGGGGCTGAACGGATTCTGTGGGGCTGCTTAGGGGTTGGCCGGGGGACTGGCGAACGGTCCGGGAACTGGCACTATCGAATTATCCGGCGGTCTTTCCGTGGCCGGAGAGGAGGTAGCCGGGGATGGGTTTCCTGGATCTGTTCGGGCGCAGCGGTACCGCGCGCCGGGGTGATGCCGACCCCGAGGCGATGGCGCATCTCGTCGCCTGGACCCGAAGCCATTACGGCGTGGAGGCTTTCGTCGAGCCGCGCACGACCGTGTCCGATGTCTCGGTCGTCCTGGTCGCCCACGACGGGTCGTGGACCCGCCGCGCGGTCGGCGAGCGCGGCGCGCAACGCCTGTCCGCCACCTTGAACATCCCCGTCTACGACGCCCGCCGAGTCGGCTACCCCCAGCGCATGCGCGACCACGAGGCCCGCCGCCGCATCCTCGAACGCCGCGCGGCTCAGGACCTCTGACGCCGGGACCCGGAACGTCCGGCGCGAGTCCGGCCGCGCCGAACGACGACGCCCGCCACCGCATCGAGCGGGGGCGGGCGTCCGTGTGCGACTGCGCCGTTCGCTATTCGGCGGCGATGTCCTCGAGGGTCGCGATGAGGGTGCGGACCGGGACGCCGGTGCCGCCCTTGCCGATGTAGCCGAACGGCCCGCCGGTGTTGTAGGCGGGGCCGGCCACATCCAGGTGGGCCCACTGCACGCTCTCGGAGACGAACTCCTTGAGGAACAGACCGGCCGACAGCATGCCGCCCCAGCGGTGCGGCGCGACGTTCTGCAGGTCGGCGATCTTGGAGTTCAGATCGGCGCGCAGTTCCGCGGGAAGCGGCATGGCCCAGGCGTTCTCGCCGACGGCCTGCGAGATGCGGGCCACCCGGTCGCGGAAGGCGTCGGTGCCCATGACGCCGGGGGTGCGGGTGCCGAGCGCGACCATCTGCGCACCGGTGAGGGTGGCGACGTCGATGACGTAGTCGGGTTCGTCCTGGCCCGCGCGCACGAGCGCGTCGGCCAGGATGAGCCGGCCCTCGGCATCGGTGTTGATGACCTCGACGGTGGTCCCGCCGAACTGGGTGAGCACGTCACCGGGCCGCTGCGCGGTGGCCGACGGCATGTTCTCGGCCATCGGCACAGTGGCGATGACGGTGAGCGGCAGGCTCAGTCGCGCCGCCAGCAGCGTGGTGGCGATGACCGCCGCCGCGCCGCCCATGTCGGAGGTCATGTTCTCCATGTTCGCTGCGGGCTTGATGGAGATGCCGCCGGTGTCGAAGGTGATGCCCTTGCCGATGAGCGCCACCTTGGGGTCGCCGCCCGCGTAGGTGATGCGGATCAGTCGCGGCGGCCGCGAGGAGCCCTTGCCGACGCCGAGAATGCCGCCGTAGCCCTGGGATTCGAGTTCCTTCTCGTCCAGGATCTCCACCTGCAGGCCTGCGGCCTTGGCCAATTCCGCTGCGCGGTTGGCGAATTCGGCCGGGAACAGGTCGTTGGGCGGGGTGTTCACGAAATCCCGCGCGGTGGCGACGGCTTCGGCGACGGCCTGCGCCCGGAACAGCGACTCTTCCCCGAATCCCGGTTCGGGAACCAGGAATTCGACGCGCTTGACCGGCTGATCGTCGTCCTTGGGCGCGGTCTTGGCGGACTTGAACGTGGTGAACTGGTACGCGCCCAGGTAGAAGCCCTCGGCCGCCGCGCCGAGGTCGAGCCCCGACAGGGTGGTGACCGCGGTCGCGACCCCGGTCAGCGCCCGCCCGGCCGCACCGGCCGACTTGCGGACCTGCTCGGCGTCGAGCTTGTCCTCGGCCCCGAGCCCGACCGCCAGCACGTAGTCGACGCCCAGCCCGGCCGGAGCCGGCACCCGCGTGACCTCCTCGCCCTTCCCCTTGGCCCCGACCGCCTGCAGCGCAGTCAGCAGCGCGGCCCGGGTCTCGCCGTCCAGCACATCCTCGAAGACGTCGGCGGGCGCGATGACCGGCCCGTCATCCGTCGAGGTGAGGCCGATGACGAGGACGTCGGCCTGCCCGATGCCCACGGTGCGTACGAGTTCCGGTCCGAGCGAACGATCTGCAACAGCTGTCATAACCGCCCACGTTACTTCCCCTGCTCACCCGAGGCGGGTTCGGCGCGTCTCCCGGGGACTCGCCGGGCGGAACACCACCCGTCAACAGTCCTGTACGCCCGGTTCGGGCTGTTCTCGACCTTTGCGGGCCGGCGCCTGAATACCCTGGAACAGACACCGCCGTCGGGCATGACTTCGCGGTGTCCCCACCCTCCGGTGCCCTCTCGAATCGCGCGGGCGCACAGGAGGTTTCCAGTGGCGAAGGCGAAGTTCCAGCGGACGAAGCCGCACGTCAATGTCGGTACCATCGGCCACATCGACCACGGCAAGACCACTCTCACTGCGGCGATCACCAGGGTCCTGCACAACAAATATCCGGACCTGAATCCCTTCACCCCCTTCGAGGCCATCGACAAGGCCCCCGAGGAACGGCAGCGCGGCATCACCATCTCCATCGCCCACGTGGAATACCAGACGGAGAACCGCCACTACGCGCACGTCGACTGCCCCGGCCACGCCGACTACATCAAGAACATGATCACCGGTGCCGCCCAGATGGACGGCGCCATCCTGGTGGTCGCCGCCACCGACGGCCCGATGCCGCAGACCAAGGAGCACGTCATCCTGGCACGCCAGGTCGGCGTCCCGAAAATGGTGGTGGCACTGAACAAGTGCGACATGGTCGAGGACGAGGAGATCCTGGAACTGGTCGAACTCGAGGTGAGCGACCTGCTCAGCGAATACGAATTCGACGGCGACAACACCCCCATCGTCCGCGTCTCCGCCTACCAGGCGCTGGAGAACCCGACCGGCGAGTGGGGCGACACCATCACCGAACTCCTGGCCGCCGTGGACGATTGGATCGACACCCCCACCCGCGAGGTCGAGAAGCCCTTCCTCATGCCCATCGAGGACGTCTTCACCATCACCGGCCGCGGCACCGTCGTCACCGGCCGTATCGAACGCGGCGTCCTGAAGGTCAACGCGGAGGTGGAGATCGTCGGCATCCGCCCGAAGACCACCAAGACCACCGTCACCGGCATCGAGATGTTCCGGAAACTGCTGGACGAGGGCCAAGCCGGCGAGAACGTCGGCCTCCTCCTGCGTGGCGTCCGCCGCGAAGATGTGGAGCGCGGCCAGTGCGTCATCAAGCCGGGTTCGGTCACACCCCACACCCAGTTCGAAGGCCAGGCGTACATCCTCTCGAAGGAGGAGGGTGGCCGCCACACCCCCTTCTTCAACAACTACCGCCCCCAGTTCTACTTCCGCACAACGGATGTCACCGGCGTGGTGACCCTGCCGAAGGAGGTGGAGATGGTCCTCCCGGGTGACAACGTCTCCATGGAGGTGGTCCTCATCCAGCCAATAGCCATGGAGATCGGTCTCAAATTCGCCATCCGGGAGGGCGGCCGGACGGTCGGCGCCGGCCAGATCACCAAGATCCTCAAATAGCCGTTCAGCCCATTTCTTCCAGTGCCTTGCCCTTCGTCTCCGGAACCCACTTGAGCACGAAGGGAATCGAGAGGATGGCGAAGGCGGTGTAGATGACGTAGGTCCCCGACAGGTTCCAGTCGGCCAGGCTGGGGAAGCTGGCGGTGATGACCCAGTTGGCGATCCACTGCGCCGACGCGGCCACACCGAGCGCGGCGGCGCGCAGCCTGTTGGGGAACATCTCGCCGAGCAACACCCACACCACGACACCCCACGACATGGCGAAGAACAGCACGAAGCAGTGCGCCGACACGAGCGCCACGATGCCCTGGGTGTGCGGCAGGCTCACGCTGTTTCCGGACCCGGACTTGTACGAGAACGCCCAGCCCTCCAGTGCGAGCGAGATCGCCATGCCCGTGGATCCGATGAGCGCCAGCGGCTTCCGCCCGATCCGGTCGACCAGCACCATGGCGATCACAGTGCCGACGATATTGATGATCGAGGTGGTGAACGAGTAGAAGAACGAACTGGACGGGTCGATGCCCACCGACTGCCACAGCGTCGCCGAGTAGTAGAAGACGACATTGATGCCGACCAGCTGCTGGAACACCGACAGCCCGATACCGATCCACACCACCGGCAGGAACCCGAACCCACCGCCCAGCAGATCCTTGAACGTCGAACGGTGCTCACTGTGCATGGCCTGCTCGATCTCGGCCACCCGGGCGTCCAGATTTCCCTTGTCACCCTCGACCTGGGCCAGCACCTCCTTGGCCTTGTCGGTCTTACCGATGGAGATCAGATACCGCGGCGACTCCGGAATGGTGAACGAGAACAGCCCGTACAGCGCCGCCGGCACCACCATCACACCGAGCATCCACTGCCAGGCCTCCAGCCCTGCGATGTGACCGCGCTGCTCACTACCCGCCATCTTCAGAATCGCGAAGTTCACCAACTGTGAAGTGGCGATACCGATCACGATGGCCGCCTGCTGGAACGACGCCAGCCGCCCGCGATACGCCGGCGGCGACACCTCGGCGATGTACGCGGGCCCGATCACCGACGCCATCCCGATCCCGACGCCACCGATCACACGCCACATCGCCAGATCCCACAGCGCGAACGGCAGCGCCGACCCGATCGCACTACAGGTGAACAGCGTCGCCGCGATCCGCATGCACCAGATGCGCCCGATCCGGTCCGCGATCCGCCCCGCGATCGCCGCCCCCACCGCGCACCCGATCAATGCAATGGCCACCACCTGCGCCAAGGTCGCCGACCCGATGTCGTACCGATCCCGGATCGCCTCGACCGCCCCGTTGATGACGGAGCTGTCATACCCGAACAGAAACCCACCCATGGCCGCCGCAGCGGTAATGAACACGACATAGACGAGGCCGTCCGCCCCACCCACCTGATCGCCGGGCGTTCGCTCGCCCACCGTTGAATTCACGCAGACTCCTTCGTCCCGACCCGGAGCCTGGTGAGCCCGGGCCAACCACCTTGGGTAAGACCGAGATGACGCACAGAACCCCGTCAGACGGCGCACTCCGACGATCGTTGCTGCTGTGATGCTTGTCAACGCGGCCCGCAGGGGTCGTTTTCCGGTGATGTGGGCAGGCGGTTTGGCTGCGATGTGGTCTTCTCTCCCCGCCAACCGTTCGGCCTCTCGGAGTAGTAGCGCCGCAGTCTCGACGTCGCCGGCTCGCGCGGCGTCCGTCGCTCGCGACACCGCATACAGAACTCCGGACCGATCCTCGCGACTCTCCGTCCGCGCCGAACAGCTGCGGCCACGAGACCTCCTTACCCATAGGCAGCGTTGTGGGGAGGTATTCGGAGCCATGCGGCCTTCGACTCGTCCGTGCCACTCATCCGATGTGCCGGAAAAGCGCAGGTAGACAGCCGATTTGACTTTGGTTCGTAGCAACACGTAACTTATTCCAGGTCAGAGCGACACGGACACCGACCCGGAGCCCCAAGGGCCTGGGAAACGAGGTTGGACGAGGAGCGCCTGATGATCACACTAGTTCGACCTGACCAGCGGATTTGGTTCTGCTGCATGGTGCGAGCTAAGCTTGATAAGTTGCCTAGCTGATCGAACGGGCTTACCGCCCGGGAGATGGCTTGTGCGTGTGTTCTTTGAGAACTCAATAGTGTGTCGATGAATGTCAGTGCCAAATTTTGAAATTTGGTTCCGATTCTCACCCCCCGTGTGAGGG
>NZ_JBHZCS010000153.1:0-6754 GCF_042755705.1 Nocardia sp. NPDC059154 | reverse complement strand
ATTACCCCGGCCGCATCGGCCGCCACCTGCAGCGATGTCACGATCACCGCCCACGACCCGGCCCGCTGCCAGCGCCGGAACAACCCGTACACCGCCTGCCAGGACCCGTACTCGGCCGGCACGTCCCGCCACGGCACCCCGGCGCGGCACCGCCACCGGATCCCATCGATGAGCTGCCGCTTCGTCCACTTCGGCGGGCGTCCCGCCTTCTTCGGTCGAGGCAGCAGTGGCTCCAGCCGCGCCCATTGGGCATCGGTCAGGTCCGCGCGCCCCGCCACCGCTACGCTGGCCACGAGGTCTCCGGCATTGTTCAGATTTGCTTGGTCGCTAATCCGAACTACCGGAGACCTCGCCTATATGCCAACGCGGGCAACAACTTCGGTCGAACATGCTGATGGGGCGGCACCGCTGCACGGTGCCGCCCCACCACTCACTTCGAGACAGAACCTAGATGGGGAGGCGGCGGAAGATCGGGCGCGGCACGTGGCGCAGGATCATCATGACGTAGCGGAAAACGCCGGGGGCCCAGACGATTTCCTTGCCCTTCTCGGAGGCGGCGACCGCGAGGAGGGCGACGTCCTCCTTGTTCACGGTGAGCCCGTTCTCCTTGGCGTGCGCGGAGAGCCGGGTGCGCACCATGCCGGGGCGGATGACCGTGACCCGCGGACCGAACTTCGCGACCGCCTCGCCGAGACCCAGGTAGAAGCCGTCCAGGCCGGCCTTGGTGGAGCCGTAGACGAAGTTGAACCGGCGCACGCGCTCACCGGCGACCGAGGACATGGCCAGGATGCGGCCGAAGCCCTGCGCCTTCATCTTCTCGCCGAGCAGCACGCCGACGGAAACCGCCGCGGTGTAGTTGATCTCGGCCATCATGACGGCCTTGCGCTGGTCCTGCCAGAAGATCTCGCCGTCACCGTCGATGCCGAACGCGACGATGGCCACGTCGACGTCACCGTCCACCCACGCCGCGTCGATCACGGCCGGGTGGCTGTCGGTGTCGAGCGCGTCGAAGTCGATGACCTGCACCTCGGAGGCGCCGGCGGCCTTCATCTGCGACACGGCGTCCTCGCGCAGCGGGTCACCGGGCAGGGCGGCCAGGATGATGCGCGCGGGACCCTTCTTCAGGTACTCGGCGCAGATCGCCAAGCCGATCTCCGAGGTGCCGCCCAGCAGCAGAATGGATTGCGGGTTCCCTACCGCATTGATCACTGAAGCTCCAGCCTTCTCGCCATATCGGACATGAAAACGCCTGTGGGATCCACACTTCGGCGGATCTTGATCCACTCGTCGATCCGCGGGTACATCTTGTGGAAGGTCTCCGCGTCGGTCCGTGAATCCTTGGCAGTGTAGAGGCGACCGCCGAATTCCAGGACGCGCCGGTCCAGTTCGCGCACGAAGTCATTGAGACCGGGGCGGACCGGGAAGTCGACGCAGATGTTCCAGCCCTCCATGGGGAAGCTCAGCGGCGCCGGGTTGCCCGGGCCGAAGAACTTCAGCACATTGAGCGCCGAATGGTGACCCGACCGCTGGATGTCCACGATGATCTTGGTGAATTCATCGAGCGCCTCGGGCGGCAGCACGAACTGGTACTGGATGAATCCCTTGGACCCGTAGGCCCGATTCCACTCCGAGACCACGTCCAGCATGTGGTAGAACGCCGTCAAGTTCATGACCTTGCCGGTGTAATTGCCGCCGAGCGCGTAATACGCCTCGCCGACCATCCCCAGCGTGAGCTTGTTGGCCGCGAAACTCGGGAAGATATCCGGCACCGTCAGCAGATTCGGCGCATCGAACTTCAGCGGATTCTTGCGCAGCTTCTTCGGCAGCTCGTCGAGCCTCGCCAGTCGTCCGCGAGACACATTGGCGCGGCCCAGTTTCGGCGGCGCGCTGATGGCGTCGAACCAGGTGGACGAGTAGGTGTAGTTCTCCTCGGACCCGTCCTTGTGGACCGCGATGGTCTCTTCCAGGCCGGTGGTCTTGATGCCGTCGGAGATGAAGTACGCCGTCTCGGTGGGCGTCATCTCGATGGTGGCACGCAGGATGATGCCGGTCAGGCCATTGCCGCCGACGGTGGCCCAGAACAGCTTGGCGTTCTTCTTCGGCCCGATGGTCTGCACCTTGCCGTCGGCGGTGAGCAGATCGATGGACCGCACGTGATTGCCGAAGCTGCCCGCGCTGTGGTGGTTCTTGCCGTGGATGTCCGAGCCGATGGCGCCGCCCACGGTCACCTGCCGGGTGCCCGGCAGCACCGGAACCCAGAGGCCGAACGGCAGCGCCGCCTTCATCAGCTGGTCGAGGCTGACGCCCGCGTCCACGTCCACCAGCCGGGAGTCCCGGTCGATGCGGTGGATGCGGTTGAGTGCGGTCATGTCGACGACCAGGCCACCCGCGTTCTGGGCGTGATCACCGTACGAACGGCCGAGGCCGCGGGCGATGACGCCGCGACGCAGGTGCGCGGGCTTGGAGTCGTTGTCCTCCGCGACCATGGCGACCGCCTTGGCGATCAGCTCCGGGTCATCGGTGGAGAGCACTTCCGACGTGGTGGCTGCGGTGCGACCCCACCCGGTCAGGCGCCGGGTCTGCGTCGGCAGGTCGAACGAACCCGGTGACGCCGTGCCCGCTGTGTCTTTGCCTACGACGGGGCCCTCGCCTGCCGAGCTGGGCTCGGGGGCGGCCGCGGTGGTGGTCTGAGCTTTCGTGGACATCGGCATAGAGGCTACAGGCATAACCGTCTCGAGGCTTGTGTCCTTTGTCCCGGGCATTACTCTTCTGCGTTGTGACCGCGGAACCCCATCTGCCCCTGCCGCCCGAGCTGCCCCTCGTCGATGAACCGGGTGGTACGGAGGTTGATCTCAAGACGCAGATCATCCGATTCGCGGTCACTGGTGGCCTGTCCGCCATCGTCGACTTCGGCCTGTACACGCTGCTGTTCAAGCTGGTCGGACTGCCGCTGCCGGTGGCCAAGTCGATCAGCTTCATCGCGGGCACGACCACGGCCTACCTGATCAACCGGCGCTGGACCTTCCAGGCCGAGCCGAGCCGCAAGCGCTTCATCGCGGTGGTGCTGCTGTACGCGGTGACCTTCGCGCTGCAGGTCGGCATCAACCAGCTCTGCTATTACGCGCTGCCCGATGCGTGGTGGCGGATCTGGCTCGCCTTCTGCGTCGCGCAGGGCACCGCCACCGTGATCAACTTCATTGTCCAGCGCGCGGTGATCTTCAAGATCAACTAGGCGGCGCTGAAGTCAAGACTCGACCAGGGCGTTGGTCTCTTCCTTCGCCCGGAAGTAGTCGCCGCCCTTGGCGCGCACATTGTCGGTACCCCACAGGCGCTGCTCGCGCTGGGCCGGGACCAGGTGCGGAATGTGCTTGCGGCAGTGGATGTAGGCCTCCTCCACATCCACCACCACCCAGCGCTCCGGAATGCGGCCCCGGGTATCGGCCGGCAGGTCGGGGACGCAGCGGCGCATGAGCGCGTCGTCCACGATGCGCGCGGTGCCATTGAGGTGCAGGCCGATCAGGTCGTGCACGAAATCGATCATGAGAATGCCGACGTGGGGGTTCTCGAGAATGTTGCCGAGGCTGGCCATGACGCCGTTGCCGCGGTATTCGGGATAGGCGACGGTGCGCTCGTCGATCACGTGCAGGAAGCCCGCTTTGCCGGCGCGGAAGCTGGCATCGCATTCACCGTGCTTGTCGGAGGTGGCGATGAAGGCCATGTCCATGCGCCGGATGAAATCGATCATGTGGGTATTGAGCCGATCTCGCACCTGATCGGAGTAGAAGCGTTGTGCCCGTTCCTCGGTACCGTATCGCTCCTGCAGTTCCCGTTCGCCGTCGCTGCCGTTTCTGATACCGGGCATCGTGCGCCCCCTTTGGTAGCTGAATACCGGATGGAAGAGGCTCGGCCACGAACTTCGGCCATCCGAAATCCTATACGGTTTAACTATTTTCGTGTGGCAAATGCGTGAACCGGCGTATCTGCCCTGGTGGGGCTTCCTCGACTGTTGCCGGACAAACCTTCCCGGGGGAGGATCCTCCCGGATGAAAGGACCCACAAGGGACCTTCGGCCCTTAGCTGCGGGGATGCTGCTCGTCGTTCCGGACCGCAGGAATGCGAGATCCCCAGGGGGCGAGGGGATTTCGCATTCCTGATTTGTCCATTTCGCAGAGCCTTCCGGGGTGTGGTGCGGCCGTCATCCCCCTAGGTGGCGCCGATCTTCGGTGCTCGAAACATGAATACCGAGGGGTCTTTCAGGGCACACCGGCTCCGGTCGCAACGCACCGTGTGGTCCGGCTCCGCCTCACACCCGGGTGAGCGTCACCGGCACGCCATTGAACACGGCGTTCCCGGACGGGGCGTCCACCAGTGAATCATCGGTCAGCACATTGGCATTCACCCCGGCGTGCTCACGCGCGACGGTCTGCACGCTGTCCCCGTGTCCCCAGCCGTGCGGCAGGCTGACCACGCCGGGCATGATGTCCTCGGTCGGCTCGACGTCCACGGTCAGCGTGCCCGCCGCCGATTTCACCACGGCCTGCCCGTTCAACCCCAGCCGCGCCGCGTCCTCGGGATGAATGTGCAGCGTGCAGCGATTCGACCCGCCCACCAGTGGCGGCACATTGTGCAGCCAGCTGTTGTTGGATCGCAGCTGCCGCCGTCCCACCAGTACCATCTCCGGCCGCTCGACCCCCAGCCGGGCCCGCAGCCGGTCCAGGTCGGCCAGCAGTTCGGGGGGCGCCAGCTCGACCCGGCGAGAGGCCGTCCGCAGCACACCCGGCAGCCGGGGCTCCAGCGGACCCAGGTCGATGCCGTGCGGATTGTCCAGCAGCACTTGCAGATTCAGCTTGCCGCGCCATTCGTTCTCGTCGTCCGGCGTGGTGGACCATTCGCCGAGGGGGCCCAGGCGCAACATCAGGTCCAGCCGCTGCTCGGTGGTGTCGGTGCCGAGCAGTTCGCCGCGGCGGTCGGCCAGGCCGGCCTTGTGCAGGGTCCCGGCGATGACGATCTCGTCGACCGCACCCAGCGGATCCAGCCCGGGCTGGGCTTCCTGGCCCGAAACGGCCAGGGCCAGCCGGGCCAGCACCTCGGCCTCGGACAGCTCGTTCGCGCCGAGCGGCACCAGCGGCCGCGAGTAGCGGGCGTAGTTGTGGACCGCGAAATTGAGCAGCGCGAAATCGTAGTGCGGCGACTGCAGGATGCGCGGAGGCGGCAGGATGACGTCCGCGTGCCGGGTGGTCTCGTTGAGATAGCGGTCCACACTCACCATGAATTCCAGTCCGGCGAAGGCGGTGTCGAGGCGCGCGCCGCTGGGTGCGGACAGCACCGGATTGCCCGCCACCGTCACCATGGCCCGGATCTGCCCGTCGCCGGGCGTGCGGATCTCGTCCGCCAGCGTGGCCACCGGCAGTTCACCCATGGCCTCGGGCAATTCGCGCACCCGGCTGGCCCAGCGCGCGAGGCGGAACGGCCGCGACCGCACGATGCCCAGCGCCGCCCCCGTCGCGAACATGGCCCCGCCGGGCGAGTCGAAGTTGCCGGTGAGCACATTGACGACATCCACCAGCCACTGTGTGAGCGTGCCGAATTCCGCCGTGCAGGTGCCGATCCGGGCGTAGACGGCGGCCGTCGGCGCGGCGGCCAGCTCGCGCGTGATCCGCACGATGGTCTCGGCGGGCACCCCGGTGCGCCCGGACACCAGCTCCGGCGTGAATTCGGCTGCCGCGGCCCGCACCTCGTCCAGCCCGTTCACCTCGACCCGGACGTCGGTCAGACCCTCCGCGAACAATGTGTGGACGATCCCGAACAGCAGGTAGGCGTCACTGCCCGGCCGCACGAACACGTGCTCGTCGGCCAGCTTGGCGGTGCGCGTGCGCCGCGGATCCACCACCACCAGCCGCCCGCCGCGCTGCCGCAGCGCCTTCAACCGGCCCGGGAAGTCCGGTGCGGTGCACAGCGATCCATTGGACTCCAGCGGATTCGCGCCCAGCATCAGCAGATAGTCGGTGCGGTCCAGGTCCGGCACCGCCACGGTGAGCGGATCACCGAACATGAGCCCGCTCGACACCTGCTTGGGCATCTGGTCGGCGGTGCTGGCGGAGAACAGGTTCCGGGTGCCCAGCGCCCGGATCAGCAGCGGCACGTACAGCGCCCCGGCCACGGTGTGGGCATTGGGATTGCCCAGGTACAGCCCCACCGCCTGATTGCCGTGCGCGGCCGTCACCTGCGGCAGGCGTTCCCGGATCACTCCGAAGGCCTCGTCCCAGCTCGCCTCCCGCCAGGTGTCGGTGGCGCGGTCGCGAATCATGGGCGCGGTCAGCCGATCCGGATCGGCGTCGAGATGTCCGAGGGTGGCGCCCTTGGGGCAGATGAAGCCCCGGCTGAAGGGATCGGCGTGGTCACCGCGCACCGAGACGATGTGATCGGTGCTGTCCAGGGTGAGCTCGAGGCCGCACACCGCTTCACAGAGCGGGCAGGTGCGTAGCAATGTCCGGGGGCTGTCCGTGACGTGGGTCATACCTCATGATCGCCCGGAAACGTACCGGGCGGAACACCTCTGGCCGCCGGGAATGCCGGACGCGGGCTCCCGGCGGCCGCCAATGCCGGAGCCTCGGATTATGTCCGTTATCGCTTAATTTGCAACGTTCGTATACGGATACGGCAAAACCCGCGAGCGCCGGGGTGCACTCGCGGGTTTCGTGTAGTTGTGAGAGCCGGTGGCGTCAGGAGGCGATACGGGCCGCCTGCGGCGCTC
>NZ_JBHZCS010000152.1:0-6764 GCF_042755705.1 Nocardia sp. NPDC059154 | reverse complement strand
GCGCCGCGCGGATGTCGACCTCGACACCGGCATCATCACGATCCACCACGCCAAACTCGACCGCGACCGCCTCGTGCCGCTGCACCCGCGCACCGACACCTTCTTCATCTCCACCGCGGGCACCGCCCTCGACCGAAGCAGCGTCGGCAAACCATACCGGAGGATAATCACATCAATTGGATTGCGCACCAACGATATTCATCCAAGGATACATGATCTGAGGCACAGTTTCGCTATGCGGACCCTGCTCGAGTGGCAGCAGTCCGGGGTCTCGGTCGACGAGCGCATCGCTGTCTTGTCGACCTACCTCGGGCACATCGCTCCGGCCGACACCTATTGGTATCTCGAGGCGTCACCGCAGCTGATGCAGCTGGCGGCGGACCGGCTGGACGCGACTTCGGGGGCAACGCGATGACCGCGCTGGCCCCTGCTTTGCAGGCATGGTTCACCCAACGGCTCGCCGACCAGCGCTCCGCCGGCCCCAACACCATCGACACCTACAAACAAGCCATCCGGCTGCTGCTCGGCTTCGCCGTCCAACGCACCGGCAAAAAGCCCAGCCAACTCGACATCACCGACCTCGACGCGCCGCTGATCGCCGAATTCCTGCACCACCTCGAACACGAGCGCCGCAACCAGACCGCCACCCGAAACAACCGGCTCGCTGCGATCCACTCCTTGTTCGGCTACCTCGCCCCGGGCCATCCCGAACACGCCGACACCATCGCACGCGTGCTGGCCATCCCGCCCAAACGCAGCGACCACCGACTGCTGACCTACCTCACCGACACCGAGGCCGACGCCCTGCTGACAGCCTGTGACCAGCGGAAATGGACCGGTCGACGTGACCACGCCATGTTAAAAAATAACCCCGGAGTTCGTTGGAGTCTTCGACTCCTGTTCCCCACTGGACCTGAGGGTTTTCCGTGTTCTGGTGGTTTTTGGCCGTTCTGACTGAACTTCAGATATTCCGAGCTGCTATCGCGTTGGATGATGCTCCAGCGGTGAAGCTGAAGGTCAGGAGGCGCGGTGGGGTTGTCGGTCGTGCGGGATCTGCGCGAGATGCGTGCGGCGGCGGGCCCGGAGGAGATCGAGCGGTTCGAGACCGACGTGTTCGCGGGGTTTGTCCTGGCTCGTTGCGCGGCTGGCTTGTCGGACAACACGATTCGCTCGGATGTCAGCCACTTGGAGCAGGTGCGGACCTGGTTCGGGAAACCGTTGTGGGACATGCTGTCCGCGGACGCGGACGTGTATTTCGGGACGGTGCTGCGCCCGGTGCCGATTCCCACGAGACTTGCTCGGGCCCAAGCGATCAGGACGTATTTCGAGTTTCTGGAGCTGCGGCACAAGATCGAGATCCACAATCTGACGGGCCGGATCGTCGAGTGCCCGATCGACGAGATCAACCGGCCCGGGGGGCGGCTCAATGCCAAGTTGCGCATCCCGCCGGCCGCCGAGCAGATCGCGCGGTTGTTCGCTGGGTGGCGCGGGGAGCTGGCGACCTGCCGTAAGTTCGGGCCTGTTGCCCGCAACTACGCCGCAGCAAGGTTGATGTGCGAGGTGGGGTTGCGGGTCAACGAGGCGCGTCAGCTGGATCTGGCCGATATCAAGTGGGATCTGGGCCGGTTCGGCAAACTTCATGTCCGCCATGGCAAAGGCGCTCGGGGTTCCGGGCCGCGTGAGCGTATGGTGCCGCTGATCAACGGCGCGGGCCGGACCCTGCGCTGGTTCGTCGAGGACGTGTGGTGTCAGCTCGGCGACGATCCCGCGCGGTTGGGTGCGCCGCTGTTCTGCTCGGAGCGTCGTAGCGCCGATGGAACCGCGGCCCGGGTGAGCAGCGAGACGTTGCGGGCCGGGCTGGCCGAGGCCGCGGTGCGGCATCTGCCGGAATGGCCGGAGAGTCTGACTCCGCATGTTCTTCGTCATTTCTGTGCAAGCGAATTGTATTCGGGTGGAATGGATTTGATCGCAATCCAGGAAACGCTCGGTCACTCCTGGGTTGCTACGACGATGAATTACATCCATGTTCATCGCACGCATGTCGAGGACGCGTGGCTTGCCGGGCAGGACCGCGCCGCCCAGCGTTTGAAGGGACTGGGGATATGAGGTGGAACTTGAGGTTGGCCGCCGCCAACCGCGGCATCTGGAAGGCCAGCGAGTTGCAGCGCCAGCTCGCTGATCACGGCCTGGTGATCAGTGCCGGGAAGATGTCCGGGTTGTGGTCGGGCAGCCCGGCCAGTATCAAGCTCGAGGACCTGGACATCATTTGCGCCGTGCTGGGCTGCGGCGTCGAGGAGATCCTCATTCCCGAGCCCGACAAGGTCAACCGGCCGGTCACCGACGCCGAGCCGAAGGCCTCGACCGGCACCAGCGGAGCGGTGGTGACGCCCAAACGCCGTGACAGCCGGTCACTTCCACCCAAATGACCAGGCGGAGACCGGAGTGGCTCGAGCAGACACGGGCTGCCCGGCCGGCACCGGACAACCCGGCGGCCAGCTGCCCCGAATGCCTGGCCTGGGGTGTGTTGTCTGGCGGTTATTGCCGCGCCTGCTACGACTTCCGGCGGCGCCATCCCAGCGCTGCCTGTGCTGGGTGTACTCGGGTCGTGCCGCTGAAGAACAGTCATTGCCGCCTGTGCTGGCTGCAGGCCGCCTCGCTGGCCGCCGATCCTCCGGTCGTGACCGAGGCTGATCTCGCTCGGGTCACCTGCCACCAGTTGTGGTTCGCGGGGATGACCAAGATGCGCGGCCCGCGCTCAGGGACGCGGTGGCGTGCCCGCGAGCGGGTCACCGCTGTCATGCAGCCGTCGCCGGAGCGGAATCCTGTCGTGGGCGGGCAATTACAGCTGCATCTGCCAGGGGCCGGCCGGATTTTCGACCGGGCTCAGCACGCCGAACCCACCAGCCCCGCTTTGATTCGCGCGCGCCGGATCGCGCGAGCGCTGGGCGAGAGCCGCGGCTGGAACACCACGCTGGCCGCCGAGCTGGACCGGGCGCTGGTCATCTTGTTGTCCGGACATGGCGATGGCGAGCAGTTCCGCTACTCGGAGCTGATCGGGGTGCTGCACCACTACGGGATCAGCATCAGCCGGGCCGCCGAGGTGCTCGCCGAGATGAACTTGCTGGTCGATGACCGTATCCCGGCCTTCGACACCTGGCTCGAAGACAAACTCGCCGACCTGGCCCCGGGCATAGCTGTTGACGTCCGCAACTGGGCGCTGGTGTTGCAGCACGGCGGGCCCTGCAGCCAGCCCCGCAACATCAACACCGTCCGCAAGTACGTGCGCGCCGCCCACCCCGTGCTGGTCGAATGGTCCACCCGATACGACCACCTGCGCGAGGTCACCACCGGCGACGTCACCGCGGTCGCCCGCGCTGTGCGCGGGCACTTGCGGCGCCGAACACTCGGCGCGTTACGCTCGCTGACGCGGCACTGCAAGAAAAACGGCACCATCTTCACCGACCCGGCAGCGCGAGTCCGCATCGGAAACCGTGACGAACCGATCATTATTCCCTTGCGCGGCAACCAAATCGACGACGTAACCCGGGCCGCGACAACACCCGCAGCCCGGATCGCACTCGCCCTGGCCGCGGTCCACGCCGCACGCCCCGAAGCCATCCGCACCTTGCGCCTGGACGATATCGACCTCGGCAACAGGCGGCTGACCATCGGGGCGGTGACCCGCCCGCTCGACGAGCTCACTCACCGGCTCCTGATCGACTGGCTGGACTACCGGCGGAAACGCTGGCCCAACACTGCCAACCCGCACCTGATCATCAACAAACAGACCGCCTCGACCACCCGAGCCATCAGCGACAACGCACTCACCGCGCCGTTCCGCCGCCGTGCTGCCACCCTGGAAGCCCTGCGCGTCGACCGGCAACTCGACGAAGCGCTCACCCACGGCCCCGACCCGCTGCACCTGGCCGTCGTGTTCGGACTCGACGAATCCACCGCGATCCGATACTGCGCGGCCGCACGACAGATCCTCCAGACCTCAGCCGAGGAACACGATCCACCGAGTTGAGCACGAACCCAAGGATCGATCCGCCCCAGATCCATTGAGCATCCTTGGGTTCCCGCCGAAAAACCCTCAGTTCCCGTGAACTCCGGGCAAAGTAACCCCCAGCCCGAACCCGGTGTGCGGCTTTCACCGCGACGGGCTCTCCGATGACTACGACGTGAGCTGCGATTTCGACTTCCCGGCGTGGATGCCGTCGTGGCAGGAGCGGCAGACCACCAGGGTCTTGCGCCGCCGCTTGACCATCAATTCCACCCAATCCGGTTGTGTTTGCCCCGGCCGATCCAGATCGGCGAGCCTGCGGATGTGGTGCACCGAGATGTCCTCGGTGCTGCGGCAGATCTCGCACCGGCCCGCCTGGAGCCGGTTGACCAGCTCCGTGCGGCGGACGATGCCGGGGACCAGGACGCGGTCGGTGATGGCCGCGTCCAGTTGCCGCCGCAGTGGAATGCCACCGAACCGTGCGACCAGTGGTTTCCTGCCGCTGCGTTCGACTTTGGCCTCGAAGCACTTGCGTGGCCCATATGGTGTGGTGATGGTGGTCGCGTAGGCGCGGGCCATCTTCGACACCGTGGAGCGGTGCTTGTTGGCCAGGGTTTTCAGCAGGGAGGTCTCCATTACCCACAACAGCCGGTAGAGGCGAGACACGTTCCCGGCCAGCAGGTAGTACTGGACGATGCCCCGCCATTCGGCTCCGTAAACGTTGACGATGGTGTGGTCGTCTTCGTTGAGCAGATTGGGCCTGCGCTCGGGTTTGCCGCGCGCCAGGTAGGGGGCTTGCTTGGCCTTGATCACCGATGACGGAACCCGCAGGCGCGCAACGCCGTTGACGCTGCGTTTGCCGTGGGTGAGCTTGCCGTCGTTGTGTAGCACGGTGATCTCGTAGCCGAGGAATTTCGCCGCCTCGGTGCAGGCGTGCGTGATCAGCGTTTTGTCCTGGGACAGCTCCAGTTTGAGTTCTTCACGCAGGAACCTCGTCAGGCGCTGCTTGATCTCCTCGGCCTCGGCCTTGGGTCCGATGAACCTTTTACCTGCATCGGTTGGACACATTCGTCGAGACGGTGAGCACGGGCGAAACCACGCCGCCTTATGAACAGCGCTGGGTTATGCGCAGTGGTGGACCGTAAGGCCTGGTGACGGCGTTCGCCCTCGGGTGTAAGCCGGCGTCCCGTTGCCCTACATCCGCGACATACCTGCATCGGTTGGACACGTTCGTCGAGAAGGTTCTCATCCCGGAATACACCCGAGGGCGAATCCGCAAGCCGGACACCGCCTATTTCAGGGTGCGTGCCGCCAGGGATCGGGCGCACCGGCGCGGCGACCACACGGAAGCGCGGGCGCTACGCCAACAGGTGCGCAGCATGCCCAGCGGGGATCCGCGTGATCCCGGTTATCGGCGGCTGCGCTACGTCCGCTATTGCGATGACACTCTGCTACCCGGAGGAGACTTCATGAGTCCACAGAATTCACACCGGATCACTACCATCGCTGGCAAGAGGGTCCGTCAGACGACCTCAATGATCCGGACTTGATGACCCCTGACTGACGTTCTACGCGGCGGAAGCGACCAGTGCCGATCGCCAGGCGCTACTAGACGGTATGAGGGTCCGCTGAGGTAGACGAGGCCGGAGGCCTCGTTCTGCAGAGTCTCGTGGGTTGCCGGAGTGACACTCACTTCAGGTAGAGCCACATGCAGTTTCAGGAGGCCCCCGGTGAGTATTCAGGGTACGAGTGTCGGGTTGGATGTGCACGCGATGTCGGTGGTGGCGTGCGGGATCGAGAACGAGTCGGGCCGGGTGGTGCGGCGGCGGTTGTGCCCGGATCACGCGGAGATCCTGGCGTGGCTGGCCACACTGGCACCGCCGGTGAGGGTGGTTTATGAGGCCGGCCCGACCGGGTTCGGGTTGTATCGGGCGCTGACCGCTGCCGGTATATCGTGCGTGGTCGCGGCGCCGTCGAAGTTGCAGCGTCCGGCCGGGGATCGGGTCAAGACCGATGCCCGTGACGCGATGCACCTGGCCCGGTTGCTGCGCCTGGGCGAAGTGGTGGCGGTCGCAGTGCCGACACCGGAACAGGAAGCGGCCAGGGATTTGGTGCGCGCCCGTGAGGATGCCCGCGGTGATCTGATGCGTGCGCGGCATCGGGTGTCGAAACTGCTTTTGCGACAAGGAATCGTGTACTACGGCGGGACTTCGTGGACCAGCGCTCACGAAATCTGGTTGCGGCAGCAGAGATTCGATCGCCCGGCGTTGCAGGCGACCTACGATGCCGCCTACGAAACGATGGTGCTGACCCGCTGCCGACGAGATCGGCTCGACACTGCGATCACAGCGATGGCCGCCAGCAGCGAGTGGACACCGATGGTGACCCGGCTGGGATGCCTGCGGGGGATCTCGGCGCTGACCGGGTTCGCGCTGGCAACCGAGATCGGCGACTGGACCCGGTTCACCGGCAACACGATCGGCGCCTACCTCGGCATGGTTCCCAGCGAATACTCTTCGGGCACGACCCGATCCCAGGGGGCGATCACCAAGACCGGCAACGGGCACGCCCGCAAGCTGCTGGTCGAGGCGGCATGGCATCACCGCAAGGACTACCGCACCCCCGGCCGCGTGATGTCGGCGCGATGGGCCCAGGCCTCACCCGCAGCACGCGCCCGCGGCCACGCCGGCAACCAGCGGTTACATCACCGGTGGGAACAGTTCACCGCCCGCAAGAAGCGGACCGTCGTCGCCAACGTCGC
>NZ_JBHZCS010000151.1:0-6804 GCF_042755705.1 Nocardia sp. NPDC059154 | reverse complement strand
TGCGTACCTCGGGGCGATCGAAGGCGATCCGGACCGTGCCCTGCTCGATGTGCCGGTGGTACGTGATGTCGGTGAGGTTCTCGAATCCCGGGACGACATTCCACAAATCTGGATTGAAGGTCACCGCGCCCACCCTAGCCAAGTTCACATTTCGCGAGATCCACGACCCATGTCCCTCTGGCAATGGCGAGCCGAAATGCTGTGCAATACACCACTTCTCGCCTGGTACAGGTCACGTTGCTCGGCATACAACAGGTCTGCACATCAACGCGTTCGATCTCGATCTAGTTGTATTCCGGATGGATCCAATGAGGATGCTTGGCAGCGAGGTGGTCGTCGATCGCGGCCTCGACCAGCTCCCGCCAATGCGGATTGCTCTGGGTGGTGTTCTCGTCGCGAAACCACCGGCAACCAACCGTAGGGCATAAGAATCGATAGGTGCCGAGATTGTCAATGCGGCCGCCTAGGCTCACGGGGCGCTTACGACTCGCACCAGCGTCGCGACGACTGCCGAAGGCTGAAAGTTCGTCTCCCACTCCAACACTCAATCACAGGCGGACATGGAGGCGACACTTACGAACCGCGTGGTACGTGATCTTGTGACTGGCGGCCTCTGGTTTCGAACGTGCACAGCTTCGTCGCTCTCGACGGGCGCTCGACGATTTCAATGCTGTACCGCGGCGCTGGCTCGATCGCTGCTGACGCCGCATCGAGCATGTGCTGTGCCACGTTGTGGGCCAGCAGATTTCAATCATCTTGACTAATTTGCACGATCGATGACGACCGGATTTTCGATGACGACCGGATTCTTGCCGCCGAGCTCGAGGGTGACCGGGGTCTGTTCTCATTCCGCGCCCGAGCCGTGCTCGCCGGTGACGACGGCCAGCTCACGCCCCGTGCGCAGGATCCACTCGCCATTGCGGTCGGAGGTCGTCCGCCGCGCCGGGTCCGTCATGGCCGACAACTGCGACCCTGGACAGCCTCCACCGCCTTTCTGCGAACGGCCTTGCTCAACCATCTCAGTACCCGCCTGCCAACCAGCGCCGAGCACATGGTCGAACTACGCCTGCGCGAGCTGGACCCTCGTCCTGGACGGCCTGACAAACCCGCCGCAGCGAGGCGGCCCGTCCACCACCGCGCCCGACTGGGCCGAGCTGCGACACCTGTGGGCTCCCCCACCGCATTCGAGCGATGGACACCGCGGCCTACGTGAAATTCACTTTCCTCGAGGTCGCCGCGGCACTGTCTGCGCTCAGGCGCTGAACCGCATGCCGTCCAGCCGAGCCAGCCATGCATGCAGCGGGCCCGTCCAGCAGGTGGATGGCTGCGGCTCCTATCCTGCAGATACGCCGTCGTGTCGGACGGATTTGCGCCTCCCGGCCCTTGCCGACCAGCGCCTCTACTGGGCGGGGGTGGCAAAAATAGGTATGTCGTGGGTAGTTCTGCCGTCGCGGGTAGGGCCCTGCGTGACGCAGGCTCGTCAGTGACAGCGCAGGCAAGAACTGGCGAGGATTCCGATGTTCGACCACAAACCGGAGAACCCACGACACCACGGCGGCACGACCCTGATGATCCGGCGTTGCACCGACTGTGCAACGTTGGTCGCGCCAATGACCAACGCCTGCTCATCGTGCCGAGCCACGACCCTGGACTGGGTACCCTCCTCGGGCACCGGGTCGATCGTGTCGTGGAAGGTGGCACACCACCCCTCGAACGCCGGGACGTGGGAGCAGTCCACGGTCGCCATCGTCGAACTCGACGACGGCCCCTGGATCTACTCCACGATCTACGGTGAGCTCCCACCACCCTCGGACCGGCCGATCCGTGTCCGATACGAGCCCGACCCGCCCGAGGACCGGTTCCCGGTCTTCGCCATCGACACCACCGATCCACAGACCCCGGACGCCAGCACCCCGCCCGACCGCGCGCCCGCGAATGATCCCGAGAGCCCGCAGTCGACGACGTCCCCGGCGACACACACCACCGGCGACCCGGGATGGGTTCGTTCGTCGATGACGCACTGCGATTTCCTGGCGGCCAGCAAATCGCTCGACACCGCCGCGAGATCCGTGGTCGAGTTCGCGATCCGACGGGCCCCCTCCGGCGGCGCCAGCGCCGGCGAACTGCTCGTCGCCTTCGGCGTCACCCGCTGGCGGTTCGTGCAGATGATCCGCGAGGCCCTCACCCAACGCCCCAGCGACACCCGGGACGCGCGCACGCTCAAACGCAACCTGCTCGACTCACTGTCATGGGCGTGGCGCGCCTACCCCGACTCTTCGACCGCTTACGTCCCCGGCTAACACGAAAGTTTCGATTCCGCTGTTCTGCAAAGAAATTCGGCAACGAGTAAGGCGACAACGACGTGCCTGATCCGCTTCCTTCCCGACACGATCACCCCCAGGAGTCCGGCACCGTCGTGCACGGCACCTGGGAACACCGCTACGCCGATGCGATCGCCGCATTCGCGCGACTGTTCTCCACCGGCCGCGGCGGCGGCGCACTGGCGGTCTACCACCGCGGCCGCCCCGTGATCGACGTCTGGACCGGCACCGCCGACCCCGACCGCGGCATCGCCTGGCAACACAACACCGCCGCACTGTCGTACTCGACCTCCAAAGGCATCACCGCCACCGTGCTGCACCGGCTCGCCGAACGCGGACTGCTCGACTACCACGCACCGGTCGCCGAGTACTGGCCCGCCTTCGGCGCCAACGGCAAGAAGAAGATCACCGTCGCCGAAGTCCTCAGCCACCGCGCCGGACTCTCCCACGTCACACCGCTGGCCAAGAACCTCGACGAACTGGTCGACCACCACCTGATGGAAGAGCGGATCGCCGCCGCCGCACCGGACCGATGGCGCGGAATACCCGCATACCACGCGATCTCCTTCGGCTGGCTGGCCGCCGGAATCGCCCGCGCGGTCACCGGTAAGGGCATGAGCGAGCTGTACCGCACCGAACTCGCCGAACCCCTGGGCACCGACGGCCTCCACCTCGGCACCCCACCATCATCGGCGAACACCACCGTCGCCGTCTCACACGGATCATCCGTCCCGTTCGGCATCCCCGGCGCCGCCCACCTCCTGCGGATCGCGCGACGAATCCCCCTGCCGGGCACCGGATTCGCCCGAGCCATCTACACCCACGGCATCGAACAGCTCACCTCCGGAACCGCCCCGGCGATCCTGACCGGTGAAATGCCCGCCGCCAATGGAGTATTCACCGCCCGCGCCGTCGCCTCCGTCTACAACACGATCGTCACCGACACTCCCCTGCTGTCACGATCACGGGTGCGGCAGATATCGCGCGTGCAGACCTGGCTCCCGGACCGAAACCTGCTGCTCCCCATGGGCTGGCGACTCGGCTACCACTCCATCCCCGCCCCCGGCGCCCCACGAGGCTTCGGACACGGCGGACTCGCCGGATCCGGCGGCTGGGCCGACCCCGACAGCGGCCTCGCCGTCGGACTCGTACACAACTGGCTCCCCGACGCACGACACCTACCCCGCGACCAATTCGTCCTCCCCCGCCTGCTCGCCCCCGTCGTCCGCGCCGCCACCGGCACAACACACGCCCAACCGCAGGATCTCAGTACGGGGATCAGCTGACTGGCATCAGACCCTCGCCAACACAGCCAGAGGTGAGCACACCACCGACGAACGCATCGAACCCGACAGCGTCCCCCTCGTACACGCCACCTACCACTCGGCGATCCGTACACTCCCTACCCCTGAAGCCTCGTGAAGGTCGTCATGGAGCCCCAAGCGCATCTTGGGTAGGCGATCAGGCGAGGTCGGCCAGCTCATGCTCGATCTGAGTCTTGTTGAGAGAGAACCGTGTTAGCACGCGGCGGTGCGGACCGCCCAGGGGCTGATTCACAGGGGCTCAGTCGGTCCTTACGTAGGCGTCGAGTGTCAACCGCATGTCTGCCGCAACCTTCGAGTCCGGGAAATTCTTCCCAAGCAGGGCATTCAACTGTGTCAGCCGTTTCCGCACCCATGAGAAATGCGCGGACACCGGTTTCTCGAGTACTGGAGACACCGCGGCCAGACTGGCGTCCAGGTCCCCGAGAAGGGCATTCGCTGACGCCAGGTAGATGATTGTCAGCATCTCGTCCCCCGGTGAGTGCTGCACCTTCCAAGCGTCCATCGCTTCCTCGGACGCCCTGACCGATCGGCGAAGCGTCTTCGGGTCCTCGGCCCACATGAGCGAGAACCCGTGGTAGTAGATCTGTTTCGCGGGGGTGAATGTGAACAACCCCGGAATCTCGTCCGGCCTGCACTGGTCCCGCACTCGGTCGGCTTGATCCAGAAGCTCGAGCGCCGTGGCCGAGTCCCCCAAGTTGGCCACCGACGCGGCCAGCCCACACAGAAGCCGCGGTTCCGCGGTACCGGTGGACGTACCGACGTAACTCAGTCCGTCTCTAGCCGAATCACGCGCCATCTCAAAATCTTTCGTGAATCGGTAGGCAAGAGCCTGGGTGCCTCTTGCCCAGGCACGAAGTTGATCGTCCCCGGCCCGGTCTCCGAGCTGAAACGCCGCTTCGGCATGGACCTTTGCGTCCTGGGCCTGACCCAGGTCGAGAGTGAGGTACGACAGCACCCCAGAGACCCGGCCTAGAGCGACGTACAGGTCTCGAATCTCTCCGGTGGAATACGCCCCTACTCTCAGGCGTCTCGCAAGCTCTGATCGCAAGCCCAGCGCCTTCTGAAAGGTCTCGTCGTACGACTCCAATCGGGCCTTGGTCGAGATGTTGACGATTTCCTGGCCGATACCCTCCAGTGGCACGCCATCGGGCGCGACAAGAAGCGCCTCCGAACCTTGAAGCGCTTCGCGAAGTAGGCGTTTCCTCTCCGCAGCGGCTTGCCGGTCGGCTTGGTCTGCATCCCACGAAGCGACCAACACGCCATTGCCACAGAGTGCGGCGTCAGCTCGTTCGACCCAGCTTCGATCCTTCGGCCACCGCCGACGAGCAATGATCGAAACCTGTGGATGACCGGGAGGGAGTACCTTCCCGGATGATCTGAAAGACAACGGGTTTCGATCTGCTCGGCGCGCCAACGCCGGGCGGGAAGGTACGTCCCATGCTCAAGGTAATCGACGGCGGCGCCGAGTCCAACCAGGACGGCGCGGCGGGTCCGGTGTCGGGTTCGCCGATCGACGAGATCGTGCGCGAAGGCGCGCGGGGAGATGCTGGCCGCGGCGTTGCGAGCCGAGGTCGCGGCCTATATCGACCGGTTCGCCGACCAGGTCGACGAGAACGGCAGGCGACTGGTGGTGCGCAACGGCTACCACGCGCAGCGGCAGGTCATGACGGCCGCCGGCGCGGTCACCGTGACCGCGCCGCGCGTCAATGACAAGCGCGTGGATCCGGAAAGTGGTGAGCGGCAGCGGTTTTCCTCGGCGATCCTGCCCGCTTGGTGCCGCCGCTCACCGCAGGTGACCGAAGTCCTGCCGCTGCTGTACTTGCACGGGCTGTCCACGGGCGACTTCGGTGCGGCGCTCGAGCAGTTCCTCGGGTCCGGGGCCGGGTTGTCGGCGGCGTCGATCACGCGGTTGACCGCGTCGTGGCAGGACGAGGCGAAAGCGTTTTCCGCCCGGGACCTCTCGGGCACCGACTACGTCTATCTCTGGGTCGATGGTATCCACACGAAAGTGCGCCTCGAACAGGAGAAATTGTGTCTGCTGGTGATGCTCGGAGTCCGCGCCGATGGCCGCAAGGAGCTGGTCGCGATCAGCGACGGTTACCGGGAGTCGACAGAGTCGTGGGCCGATCTGCTACGTGATTGCCGCCGTCGCGGCATGACCGCCCCGGTGCTGGCGGTCGGGGACGGCGCACTCGGGTTCTGGAAAGCGCTGCGCGAGGTATTCCCGCAAACCCGAGAACAGCGCTGCTGGTTCCACAAGTCGGCGAATGTTCTCGCTGCGCTTCCAAAATCGACGCATCCGGGCGCGTTAGCGGCGATGAAGGAAATCTACAACGCCGAGGACATCGATCACGCCCAGGTCGCGATCAAAGCGTTCAGAATCGATTACGGTGCAAAGTATCCCAAGGCCGTGGCGAAGATCGTCGACGACGCCGATGTGTTGCTGGAATTCTACAAATACCCGGCCGAGCATTGGATCCACCTGCGCACCACCAACCCGATCGAATCGACCTTCGCCTCGGTCCGGCTGCGGACGAAAGTCACGAAGGGCCCCGGTTCCCGCGCGGCCGGAATCGCCATGGCCTACACGTTGATCGAGGCCGCCCAAGCCCGCTGGCGCAAGGTCAACGCCCCCGAACTCGTCGCGCTCGTCCGCAACGGAGCCCTGTTCCACAAGGGCAAGCTGCTCGAACGCCCCCGCGATATCACCCCGACGCCGTCAACCAGCGCGGCCGACACCGCCCGAACGGAGGTCGCCTGAACCCTGCCGAACCACAGGTTTTGACAATTTCTCACGCCACTTTCTCGGAGGGCTCTCCGGATTAGCGGGGGAACCTCACAGCAGGTCATACGCCACTGACAGAACCGGACGGTATCCTGAAGGTCGCGAGGGACTGACCGGGCAACAAGCCTGTCAGGAGCCTATTATGTCCAAACAACCTCGTATGCAACGCGATACCACCGACACGGGTGTGAGAGAAGCGTTGCGACGCCTGCTGGGCGAGCCGACGATATCGATACCTGACGCGGCCAGACTCCTCGGGATCGGACGTTCCACCGTCTATGCCGCCGTCAAATCGGGTGAGCTACCCGCCATTCGGGTCGGCCACCGAGTGCGCATTCCGTCCAGATGGATTCGCGAGGCACTACGTGTCGAG
>NZ_JBHZCS010000150.1:0-7288 GCF_042755705.1 Nocardia sp. NPDC059154 | reverse complement strand
GTCTACCACCGCTACCTGCAGCTCGGCGAGCAGGTCACGGTGCGGTCCAGCATCGGCGACATCGTGGGCCCCAAGCGGACCGGGCTCGGCGAGGGCTGGTTCACCACCTACCTCACCAACTGGTACGTGGGTGACGAGCTGGTCACCGAGATGCAGTTCCGCATGCTGAAGTTCGCGCCCGGCACCGGAAAGACGGCCGCTCCCAAGGAATCCGGCGAGGTGTCCGCGGAAGATCTGGCCAAGCGCGTGCGGCCGACCGTGTCCAAGGACACCGAGTTCTTCTGGGACGGAATCAAACTCGGTGAGCTGCGGATCCAGCAGCGGCCCGACGGCTCGCTGCAGCACCCGCCGGTTCCGGCGCTGTGGAAGGACCACTCGGAGCAGACCGACTACGTGGTCGCCTCCGGTCGCGGCACCGTCTTCAGCTTCGTGGTGCACCACGCGCCCAAGGTGCCCGGACGGCAGCTGCCGTACGTGATCGCCCTGGTCGAGCTGGAGGAGGGCGTGCGCATGCTCGGTGAGCTGCGCGGCATCGAGCCGGGCGAGGTCGAGGTCGGCCTGCCGGTCGAGGTGGGCTTCCTGAAGCTCGACGACGACAACACCGTGCCCTACTGGGAGGCCGTGAAATGACCACCGTCGAGCTCTCGGCCGTGCAGGTCGGAACTGTGTTGCCGGAGTTGGTGATTCACGCCGACACCACGTTCATCGTCTCGACGGCGCTGGCCACCCGGGACTTCCAGGACGTGCACCACGACCGCGACAAGGCGGTCGAGCGCGGGTCCAAGGACATCTTCGTCAACATCCTCACCGACACCGGTCTGGTGCAGCGGTTCGTGACGGACTGGGCGGGGCCGCGGGCCATCGTCAAGTCGATCGCGCTGCGGCTGGGCGTGCCGCTGTACGCGGGTGACACCCTCACCCTGAGCGGCACCGTGGCGGCCGTGGACGGCGCGGACATCACCATCGACGTGGTCGGCAAGGACTCGCTCGGCGACCACATCACGGCGAAAGCCGTCATCTCCCTGCAGGAGGCACAGTGAGTGGGCTGAGCCGTAGCGCCGCCATCGTCGGCATCGGCGCGACCGACTTCTCCAAGGACTCCGGCCGCAGCGAACTGCGCCTGGCCGCCGAGGCTGTCACCGCCGCCCTGGCCGACGCGGGACTCACGCCCGCCGATGTGGACGGCCTGACGACCTTCACCATGGACACCAATACCCAGGCCGCCGTGGCGCGCGCCGCTGGTATCCCGTCCCTGAAGTTCTTCAGCAACATCCCCTTCGGCGGTGGCGCGGCCGCCGCGACCGTGCAGCAGGCGGCCATGGCGGTCGCGACCGGTGTCGCGGATGTCGTGGTGGCCTACCGGGCTTTCAACGAGCGCTCCGGAAACCGCTTCGGGCAGTTCGCGACTCACCTCGCGACCGGCAACCCGAGCTCCTCCGGCGTGGACAACGCGTTCTCCTACACCCACGGCCTGGGCACCCCGGCCGCGCAGGTGGCCATGGTGGCGCGCCGCTACATGCACGTATACGGCGCGCGCAGTGAGGATTTCGGCCGGGTGGCCGTCGCCGATCGCAAGCACGCGGCCGTGAACCCGGCGGCGCACTTCTACGGCAAGCCCATCACCCTCGAGGAGCACCAGGCGTCGCGCTGGATCGCGGAGCCACTGCACCTGCTGGACTGCTGCCAGGAGACCGACGGCGGCGTGGCCATCGTGGTCACCAGTGCCGAGCGGGCCAGGGATCTGCCCAACAAGCCCGCGCTGATCGCCGGCGCCGCACAGGGTTCCGGTGCCGACCAGTACGTCATGACCAGCTACTACCGCGACGCCATGACCGGGCTGCCGGAAATGGGCCTGGTCGGCGACCAGCTGTGGGCACAGAGCGGGTTGCGGCCGGAGGACATGCAGGCCGGCATCCTCTACGACCACTTCACCCCGTTCGTCCTCATGCAGCTGGAGGAGCTCGGCTTCTGCGGCCGCGGCGAGGCGAAGGACTTCATCGCCGACGGCGCCATCGAGATCGGCGGCCGCCTGCCGCTGAACACCCACGGCGGCCAGCTCGGCGAGGCCTACATCCACGGCATGAACGGCATCGCCGAGGGCGTCCGCCAGATCCGCGGCACCTCCGTGAATCAGGTCCAGGGCCTGGAGAACATCGTGGTCACCGCCGGCACCGGCGTACCGACCTCGGGTCTGGTGCTCACCGCCAACTGAGCGAGTCGCGAAGGCCCGGATGATCGCCGAGATCGTCCGGGCCTTTCACATGGAACCGCTTGGTATCCATAGAATCGGCCTGGTGTCCGACAAGTCTGAAATGGGCGAGTTTCTTCGGTCGCGCCGGGCGCGATTGCGGCCCGAGGACATCGGCTTGCCGGTGTGGGGGCGGCGGCGGGTGCCCGGGTTGCGGCGCGAGGAGGTCGCGCATCTGGCCGGGGTCAGTGTCGAGTACTACGTGCGGCTGGAACAGGGGCGGGCCGAGGCGGTTTCGGAGGGGATCGTCGATGCCATCGCCACCGCGCTGCTGCTGAGCGAGGACGAGCGACGGCACCTGCGCAATCTGGCGCGCCCACCGCGTTCGCTCTCCCGGGCAGGCGAACCGCTGCGCCCCGGGCTGCAGCAATTACTCGATTCGATGACCCGTGCGCCCGCGTATATCGTCGGGCATCGGACCGACATCCTGGGTTGGAACGCCGCCGCGGTGGCGGTATTCGGCATCGATTTCGCGGAACTGCCCGAATTTGAACGCACGTGGATGCATCTGATCTTCTTCGACCCACACATCAGGGCGATCACGGCCGATGTGGCGCTGGTCGCGGGCCACATCGCCGCGGATATGCGGCTGCAGGCCAGCCACCGGCCCGACGACCCGGAACTGCGGGCCATACTGCGCGACATGAACGAACGCAGTCCCGAGTTCCGGGAGTACTGGGAGACGCACGAGGTCAGCGACTTTCAATACGGCCGCTACATCGTGCACCACCCGCTCGTCGGTGACCTGCACCTGGATTACGAACTGCTCGATATTCCGGCCGATCCCGGGGTACGAGCCCTCATCGCCTACACCCCGGCGCCGGGCACCGATACCGCGCGGGCGCTGGACTCATTGCTGGACGAGAGCACCTCCGAGGCCGAACGGTGCAGCTGATCCGCGAGCCGATGGCCGTGATCAGTCGATGGTGCCTTTCGGCACGACCCACACATGGGGCTGCCGGGTGACTGCGGCGATGTGCTCGAAGTCCGCATCGTAGTGGACGACGACCGCGTCGTGGAATTCGGCGACGGCAGCGGTCATGAGGTCGACGATCCCTGCTGAGCGATGCAGCCCCTGGCGAGCGAGCAACTGCTGAACCTCACGAGCACGATCAGCGATCGCCTCGTTGACAGGCAGGTTCACATAGAGGGCGCGGCGGCGTTGCGCGATCTTCTGCAGATCGGCCAGATTGCGGCCCGAGTAGCCTGCTTCGAGATCAACGGTCAGGCACGTGGCTGCGGCTCGGTCGGCGATCAGCCCGGTGATCACGGTGCGCACGGCGTCGTCGCGGATCCGCGAGGCAGCCGAAGTATCGATGAGGTGCAGTCGGAGCGGCGTGGGTTCGTTCAACGGCGGGCCTGGCGCATGACCTCGGGATCGCCGATGTCCGGGCCGATCCCGATGCTGTACGGGTCGTCGAGGATCTGTTCGATGCGTTGCCTGCGCTCGGCCACGAACTTGAGCGCGGCGTTGACCGTGTCCTTCTTCGTTGTGGTTCCGAGTTCCTTGGCGGCCAGGGCGAGAGCCTCGTCATCGAGGTCGATCATCGTCTTCATATATCTCATGATATGTCTCCGGCATTAGTGCCAGCAATATTCAGCAGGTATTCGGCACGGTCGCCGCTCTGGATTGCTGATCGACCCAAGTCGGTGCCGGTGCTGTTGCGGGGGCTGTCCCGAGGTATCCGGACATAGCGTCGCGTTCCTCGAAAGGTGTGCGGCTACGCAAGATTCGGTGGCGGTTACCGGCGAGGGCGTAGATTGGGGCGCAATTCATCTGTGGGGAAAGGGATCGCGATGACCTTGCGGGAACGGTTGAATGAGCTGCCGGTGATGGGGAGTGCGCCGGTGTACGGGGAACCGTACGAGACTTCCGATGGGACCACGATCATTACGGTCGCGGCCGTGAGTGGCTGGCGCGGGTCGCGGCCGCTCGGCATATTCGTCGTCCGCGACGGTGAGGTCGAGTGGGAGCCGGCCGTGGACGGCTCCCGTATCGCGACCCTCGGTGTCCTCACCGGCCTGATCGCCGCGACCCTCGGCACCTTGGCCCTGGTCAAGCAGCCGCCGTGGCCGAACATGCGCATCTGGGATATCCGCTACCGCGCTAGCTGATGGCCCTGAACTGGGCGGACAATACGGCCGCCAGCTGATTCACGCTTTTCGCGGTACCGGGCGCGAGACCGGTGCGGGCGCCGGCGAAGCGGTCGAAGACCAGGCCCTCGAGGACCGCGATGAAATCGGCTGCGGCAGTGGCCGGGTCGGATGCGCCGAGGGTTTCGAACAGGGTGGTGGCGTGCCGGTGCGAGAAGAGCGAGCTCGCGAGTTTGTCGTGCATGTCGGCATCCCCGAGCAGTTCGATGATGAGGGCGTGCCGGGCGATCAGATGGTTGCGGCGTTGCGCGAGTAGACGATCCAGCCAGCCCGCGATGCCTGCGGCCAGCCGGTCCGGGGCGCTGTCCGTGAGGGTCCCGGGTGCTCCCGTCGGCGCCGCCAGGTCCGCTTGCCCGGTCGCGAAGTCGGTGCGGGAGCGGGTGGTGATGCGGTCCACGATGCCCTCCAGGAGGGCTCGTTTGGTGCGGAAGTAGTAGGACGTCGATCCTGCGGGGAGTTCCAGCGCGGTGTCCAGGGCGCGGTGGGTGAGCGCCCGGAGTCCTTGGGTGGCAATGAGATCGATGGCGCTGTCCACGATGAGGGTGCGCCGGTCGGGTGTGGAGGTGGTCACCTTTGCTCCTCTGCGGCTCCGTGATCCTCTACAACTATAGAGGAAGCTCTACAGAAGTAGAGGAAGCAGGGAGGGTGTCATGGAAACGCCGGAGATCGTGCTCGATGCCGACCAGCGCCACGCCGCCGAGCAGCTGGCCGCCATTGCCGCGCGGGTGGGCCGGAGGTGGCGGCGGCCGCGCGGGCTGTACCTGTACGGCGGTCCGGGGCGCGGCAAGACCATGCTCATGAACCGTTTCTTCGCATCGGTGCCCTCGAATCGCAAGCGGCGCTACCACTTTCACGCCTTCTTCGCGCAGTTGAATGCCGGAATCCACGAGTACGGGAATATCGACGCCTCGGTGGACGCGCTGCTCGGCGACGCGGACCTGATCTGCTTCGACGAATTCCATGTGCACGATTCGGGCGATGCCCGGCTCGTGACACGACTGCTGGACACGCTGTTCGCCCGGCGCGTCACCCTCGTGGTGACTTCGAACTATCCGCCGCTGGACCTGCTGCCCAACCCCCTCATGCACGGCATGTTCGTGCCGACCATCGAGCGGATCCTCGAGCACCTGGACGTGGTGGCGGTGGACGGTCCCCAGGACTACCGCATGCTCGGGGGCCGGCACACCGGCTTCGCCGCCGGGCACTACGTGGTCGGGGCCTGCCCGGTGATCGGCGCGGTCGATCTGCCCGTCGCGCATCGGCGGCTGCACGCCCGCGCGCTGGAAAACGGGGAGCTCACTGTCGATTTCGCGGAGCTGTGCGGTATCCCGGTGTCGGCGGCCGATTTCCTGGAGCTCACCCGTGAGGTCCGCCGCTGGGTGGTGTGCGCGGTGCCGCCCATGGGAACGGTCCCGCCGGACTGGGTGATGCGCTTCGTGAATCTGGTCGACGTGCTCTACGACGCCGACCTGGAACTTTCGATCTTCGCCGACGTGCCGCTGGCGGAGCTGGGCGGTGCCGGCAATGGGGCGAGGGTGGCGATCGAGCGCGTCCCCGATCTCTACCGCACCCTGAGCCGGCTCGCGGAGCTGCGCGAACCGGCAAACCTCGAGTCTCGATAGCCGTTCGGCGAAGCCCCGGTGAACTGGCCGACTTGATCGACGTGCACGGTTCACGTGCCGTCAACGCGGAGGGGGTCTGGCGTTGCGGGCCGCTTCCTACCGTGGCGTCAGGAGCAGCACCGAACCGGAGGGGAACGATGCGAATCCGCGAGCAGGCAAGGGATTCCGCGCCGCGGAACCCGAGCATACCGAGTAGTCCCCATATCCGGAAAAGCGCCCGCCTGCGGGTGCTGGTGGTCGCCGAGTCCTTTCTTCCCCAGGTCAACGGCGTCACCAACTCCGTGCGCCGGGTGCTGGATCACCTGGCCGCCAAGGGTCACGAGGCCACGCTGGTGGCCCCGACCGGTCCCGGCAAGTACGCCGGGTTCCGCGTGCACGTGGTGCGCGGAGCCCGGCTGCCCTTCTACCGGGATTTCCGGATCGGGCTGGAGACCCGCCGCCGGCTGCGCAAGATCATGCGCGAATTCCGGCCCGATGTCGTACATATCGCCTCGCCGGCGACGCTCGGCTATCAGGCGGCCAAGGTCGCGAACGAGCTCGGGATTCCGACCGTCGCCATCTATCAGACCGATCTGGTGGGTTTCGCGCTGCGCTACGACCTGCCCGGCGGCGTCCGCGCCATGACCGCGCTGACCCGGCGCATCCACCTGCGGGTGGACCGCACCCTCGCGCCCTCCACCGCCAGCCTGCGCCAGCTGGAGCTGATGGGCATTCCGGGACTGGGCCGCTGGCCGCGCGGGGTCGACCTGCAGCAGTTCGGTCCGTTCCGGCGGTCGGCGGAACTGCGAAAGCGCCTGGCCCCCAATGGCGAAGCGCTGGTCGGCTATATCGGGCGCCTCGCGCCGGAGAAGGAGCTCGAGCTGCTCGCCGCACTGCGGCCGCTGCCGGGTGTCCGGCTGGTCGTGGTGGGCGGCGGCCCCGAGGAGAAGCGGCTGCGGAAGCTGTTGCCGGACGCGGAGTTCCTCGGCGTGCTGCACGGTGAGGAACTCGCGGCGGCCTATGCGTCGCTGGATGTGTTCGTGCACACCGGCCGCCACGAAACCTATTGCCAGGCAGCGCAGGAGGCGCTGGCTTCCGGTGTGCCGGTGGTCGCGCCCAAGTCGGGCGGCCCGATCGACGTGGTCACGCCCGGCGCGGGTTTCCTCTATCCACCCGGCGACGCCGAGGCGATGACCGAACTGGTGCGCCGCCTGGTCGAGGACCCGCGACTGCACGAGCAGACCGCGCAGACCGCGGTGCGCAGTGTGCGCGACCGGTCCTGGAC
>NZ_JBHZCS010000149.1:0-7593 GCF_042755705.1 Nocardia sp. NPDC059154 | reverse complement strand
GCGCGACCGGCTCGACCCCGCACACCGGCTCTTCGGAAAAGCCACAACCCGGACTCACCATCAACCAGACCAGCCCTGCCCTCCAAACCGCGCCTTGACTTGAAGGGAAGCCATTACGGTGCGTTCGGTCGGCCTCGGATGGACACGGCCAGTTGATCTTCCGTCGTCCTGCGCTGGCCGCTTCGGTCAGCGGCTCGAGCGGAACCTCGTCAGCCGTGTGATCGGAAGTCAGCTGCGGTGAATCCCTAGCGCCGGATTTCGCAGTTTTGCGCGTCTCACACCCCGGTCAGTAGCTGCTTTCAGGAGTCCGGTCCGGACGAAGGCCCGCAGAGTTCCTCGGTGGCGGGGACTGCGGGGACTTGGCCGGGGTCCGAAACGTGACGGTCGCGGGTTCATGACTGGTGGCGCCGGAATTGACTGGGGCTGTGGCCGGTGTGGCGGCGAAACCATCGCGAGAAGGCGCTCAGTTCGGAGAAGCCGAGTTCGGTCGCGATGTCGGTGAGCGTGCGGTCGTGCTGGGTGAGATAGCGGCGGGCGAGGTCGAGGCGGGTGGTGTCGAGGATGCTGGTGAAGGTTTCACCAGCGTCGGCGAGGTGCCGGTACAGGGTACGGCGGCCCATGCCGAGCCGGTCAGCGAGGACGGCAGCCGAGCAGCGCTGGGTGGGCAGGAGGGATTCGATGACGGCGCGCGCCTGGTCGGCAATGGACTCGCCGGACGGGGCGAGTGTTCGCAGGTAGTCGCGAACGTAGGGGCGGAGCAGGGGGTCGGCGAGAGGGTTCGCCGCGTCGAGGTCGTGAGAGTAGCAGACGATGCCGTCGGAGGACTGGTCGAATTCTATTGAGGGACCGAGGATCCGGTAGTAGGCATCGAGGTCGGGTGGTGCGGGGTGGGCGAAGCGGACCGATACCGGGCGCCAGGTTGGGCCGAGGAAATCGCAGAGGATCCGGCAGGGCGCACCGACGGCAAGCTGGCGGAATTGCCGGCCGAGCGAGACCCCCTCGGCCGCCTGGACGTGGATAGTGGTCAGGCTGTTGGTTTCGGTGAGCCGGATGCGCAGTGCTTCATTGTGCAGGGTGATGTTCCGCAGCGCGATTTGTACCGCGCTGCGGATATCGGGTTCTTCACGGGCGACGAGGGCGACGGGGCCGAGGTTGGACAAGCCTCGCCGTTCGGCGAGGCGTAGCCCGACGTCGTCGCAATTCGCCGCGGCGGCGGAGCGTTCCAGGAGTTGGTCGACCGCTGTGACCGGCAGCCAGATGTCGCTGGCGGTCAATCCGGCAGAGCCGATGCCGACCGAGCGCAGCAGCAGCATCGGGTCCAGCCCGAGGGACAGGGCCACATCGACATAGCCGGACAGCACGGCGCTGCGAATCATCGTCGCCGTCATCGCCATCCTTCCTATGCCCCAGGAGTCAAATTACATGGCTCAATGGGTCAAGTACAGTTGCGTTTCGGCAGATACCGTGACCCGCATCACGTCCAATGCATCACAGGAGCTGCCGATGACCACCGAGTCCGTACCCACCCCCGTCGTCGACGCAATGCGCGCCCAGGGTGCGTGGAATCCGTTGTGGGACAAGCTCTTTGAATGGGACCCGGTGTGGACTGAGCAGTTCATGTCCATGGGTACGCTGCCGATTCGCCGTGGCGTGCTGTCCCCGCAGTTCGTGGAGTTGCTGGCCATCGCGGTCGACGCCGCGTGCACGCACATGTACTCGCCCGGAGTGCGCCGCCACATCCGCGCCGCATTGGAGCTGGGTGTGTCTCGCGAGGAGATCCTCGCCGTTCTCGAGCTGACCACCGTGCTGGGCATTCACGCCTGCAACATCGGGGTCCCCGTGCTCGCCGAAGAACTCGACGCCTTCGAGCGTCGCCGCGCGGAGCAGCGGTAGTTCCGCACCGCGCAATCCACAACGATCAGGAAGGACGATCATGCACTACCTCGATGATTCGCTGCTACCGGAGAACCAGGAGAAACTGGTCATCCAGGTGGCCCCGTACGCTCCGGGGTTCCTGCCCGGAGATTCCGACGACATTCCGGTGACGATGGACGAGCAGATCCAGAAGGCGGTGGACTGCTACAACGCGGGCGCGCAGGTGCTGCATGTGCACGTGCGCGAGCTCGACGGGCACGGATCCAAGCGGTTGGAGATGTTCAACGAGATGCTGGGCCGTCTCCGGGAAGCCGTGCCGGAGATGATCCTGCAGGTCGGTGGGTCGATCTCGTTCGCGCCGCCGGAGGGCGGCGACAAGGCGAAGTGGCTGGAATACGACACCCGCCACATGCTGGCCGAGCTCGACCCGAAGCCGGATCAGGTCACCATCGTCGTCAACACCAACCAGATGAACGTCACCGAGCTGCTGACCGATGACGACATCGCGGGCACGTCGATACAGCAGAACCCCGTGCTTTACAAGGCATACCGCGACATGGTGATGGAAGCCGGTCCGGAGTTCTACCTCGAGCATCTGCGCCGGCTGACCGCGGCCGGCATCCAGCCGCACTTCATGCTCGGCAGTCTGACTCAGCTGGAGACGGTGGAGCGGTTGATCCGTCGCGGCCACTACACCGGCCCGCTGGTGCTGAACTACATGGCGATCGGCGGCGGTTCGGCGGGCCTGCACCCGGCGGACCTGATCGAGTTCATTCGCCGGACGCCCGACGGTGCGGTGCTGACGATCGAAACGATCATGCGCAATGTCACCCCGATGTGCACGATCGCGATCGCGTTGGGCCAGCACGTGCGGGTCGGTATCGAGGACAACCTGTGGGGCCGCAGGGGCGAGCGGCGCACCTCGGTCCAGCAGGTCGAGCAGATGGTCCGCATCGCCGACGAACTGGGGCGCGACGTGGCTTCCTGCAAGGAGGCACGTGAGATCTACCTGCTCGACGAGCAGTACGCCGGCACCGACGAGGCGCTGGCCAAGATCGGTTACCCGCCCAACCGCAAGCCCGGCCAGGTCGGATTCCTTCACCACGCCTGACCTTCACCGGTGACAGCGCGCCGCCACAACCGTCCGGCGCGCTGCCCCGGCCCTTCCTTCTTCTCTTTCTCATCGTCCGGCATCGGTCCCTTCGGGCCCGGTATGCCAGTTCCACCAGGCTCGAGGATGCGCCATGGACATTCCCACCACTCCCGCCGCCCCTTCCGCGATCACACCCGCGACCCCGAGCGCACGTTCCCGGATCTTTCCGTGGATAGTGTTCGGATTGACCTTCGGGTTGATGTTGTCGGACTACATGTCCCGCCAGGTCTTGGCCGCAGTGTTTCCGCTGCTGAAATCCGACTGGGGGCTGTCGGATTCACAGCTGGGGTCGCTGACCAGCGTCGTCGCGTTGATGGTGGGCGTGTTGGCGTTTCCGCTGTCGCTGGCGGCCGACCGATGGGGCCGCATGCGCAGCTTGCTGGTCATGGCGACCGTCTGGAGCGTCGCCACCCTGCTGTGCGCGCTGGCCACCGGCTACGGCCAGATGCTCGGCGCACGGTTTCTGGTCGGGGTCGGTGAAGCCGCATACGGCAGCGTCGGGGTCGCAGTGATGCTGTCCGTGTTCGCGCCTCGGTTGCGGGCCTCGCTCAGCGGAGCGTTCCTTGCCGGCGGTTCTTTCGGGTCGGTCCTGGGAGTCGCACTCGGCGGCATCGTCGCCGCACATATCGGCTGGCGATGGACTTTCGTGGTCATGGCCGTGGTGGGTCTGCTGCTGGTTGCCGCGTTCCGGATGCTGATCACCGAATCCGCCCTGAGCCGTCATCAGGTCACGGAGACGCCGGCGCCGGATTCGTCTCCGGCCCCGCACAACACCTCGCGAGCGCCGTTGGCGAGCCTGTTCGCGTCGGTATCGCTGTGGTGCGCCTACCTCGGTGGCGGCCTGCAGCTGTTCGTCGGGGGTGTGTTGCTGGCCTGGCTGCCCAGCTTCTTCAACCGTTCCTATTCGATGCCCCCGGGCCGCGCCGGCCTTGTGGCCTCGGCATATGTGCTGCTCGGCGGAATCGGAATGATCGTGTGCGGCATCATCACCGACCGGATCGGGCGCACCGATCCGGTGCGTCAGTGGAGCAGCGCACTGGTCTACTGCACGATCTCACTGATCCTGCTGACCATCGCGTTCGGTCTCGGCACCGGCCCCGCCCAACTGATCGTGCTCGCGCTGGGCACACTGACCGCCTCCGGCTCGACCGGTGCCACCACCTCGATGGTGGCCAGCCTCACCCATCACAGCTTGCGTGCCACCGCGTTCGCGACGGTCGCATTGGCCAACAACGTTTTCGGACTCGCCCTCGGCCCGCTCGTAGTCGGCTTCCTGGCCGACCGCTACGGGCTGGCCAACGCCTTGCGACTGGTCCCGTTGGTCTACCTCGGCGCCATCATCGCCCTGGCCCTGGGCCGCCGCGCCTACCCTGCCGGACTACGCCGCCTGGCCGCCCTCGATACCCGGCCGACTGCCGCGTGAACTCGGCGGCGCTGCCCGCCGCATTCCCTCCTTCACCAACCCCCGCGAGGTGCCTCCATGCTCAATTTGTCTGTGCTGCTGGAAGATACAGCCCGCCTCCCGATGGGCAGGCTCGGCACACCCGAGGAATACGCCTCCCTGGCGGTCTACCTCGCCGGTGACAACCACTACCTCACCGGCCAGATCATCAGCCCCAACGGCGGAGCCGTCATCTAACCCCGCGGCCGGGAACACCCGGCCACGTCATCCTGGAGCACCGACCGTGAATCTCGCGACCGAACCGAACGTCCTGATCGTCCCCGGCCTCGGCGATCACCCCGACGACCACTGGCAGATCCAGCTCGAAGCAACACGTCCCAACGCCCGACTCCTGTCCCGGCCGAACGGCGCCCAGCGCCTGGACTGCCGCGCCTGGGTCACGGCGTTGGACCGGGCCCTGTCGGACATCACCGGCGAGGTTGTGCTGGTCGCCCACAGCGCAGGCGTGCTGGCCCTCGTCCACTGGGCCCAGCGCGCCACCCGCGACGTCCGTGCCGCGGTCCTGGTCACACCACCGGACTTCGAAACACCGCTCCCGGACGGCTACCCGAGCACCACCGTGCTCGGCCGGCACGGCTGGACCCCGATCCCACGACGGCGGCTGCCATTCCCCTCCGTCCTGGCCGCGAGCACCAACGACCCCTTGGCCACCCGCCGGCGTGTGGCCGGCCTGGCCGAAGCCTGGGGCAGCCGCCTGATCGACGCCGGCCCGGTCGGACACCTCGACCCCGCCGCAGGCTACGGACCCTGGCCACAAGCCGGGCAACTGATCGACGACGCGACCCCAAACACGGTGCGCACCACCCCAGATCCGCACCAATCCCGTAGATGAAAACAAGGAACACCCGATGAGGAAAACCACCACCGCCGCGCTGCTCACCGCGACAGCCATTGCACTCACCACCGCGACGGCCGGCGCCGACCCCGCTCCCGCCGACCCAACGCCGAACGCCGTGCACTACGAAGTCGCTCGACGCGGCGACACCGCCCTACTCACGACCAGCGACGGCAAGCTGAAGGTCGACGGCGACCAGCTCGTCGTCACTGACCACACCGATCAACCGGTCGCCGCCATCCCGCTCACCTACCAGATCGACAACACGGCCTACCCGATCAACGCCCGGATCGACGGCGGCACAGCAACCCTCACACCATCGAGAACCGACGGCCGCCCGGCCGAGGCCGTCTCCCGCGACCAGGTCATCACCACCGACCAAGCCGCCAAACAGATCGCCGAATCCCTCAACCCCCGCGACGCGCAAGCCCTGGGCACCTTCGCCCAGCGGCTCTCGATCGGCGCCGCCGTCAGCGCTGTCCTGGGCGCCGTGCTGGGCGCCGGCGTCGGCTGCCTGACCGGCGCCGCAGTCGGGGCCGCGATCTCGAGCCCGGTTATCTTCCTGCTCGCACCTTTCGTCGGCGCCGCCGTCGCCGGCTGCGTCCTCGGCGCCGCCACCCTCGGCGCGGTCGGCTCCATGACCGGGCTCGTCGTCGCCGGCGGACCCATCACCCTGTTCGCCGCCATCCAGTACTTCTCCACCATCCTCGCACCCTGCCCACCCGAGCTCGCCTACTGCAAAGACCCCGCGCAACCCGCCGCGCCCGCGAAGTAGCAGTCCGCGCCACAACCGCGCACCCGGGGATCACGTCCGTCCCGGGCGCGCGGCCATGGCCAATCCGCCATCCGATCGCAGCGACCACATGAGCCAAGGATATGGTTCCCGCCGAAATCACCTCTCCACCAAGTGTTTCCGCAGTCCGGAGTGAACCACACCGACGGACTCCGCTCGTGGAACCACCGACCGGATTACGAGCTGGGTGGTTTGCCAGCCACACCCGAGCGGCAGTTACCTTCGGGAAACCGGTGACTCGCCTGTCGCTGACCTGACCGACGATCCACCCCGAATCCACGAATCGCGCCCGCTCCGACACGGAATTCGCCTAGGGCGGCGCGTTTATCGCTGCTGGTAGAGACCCTGCTGAGCCCCCGTCCGGTGCCCGGGCGGGGGCTCAGTCGTTTCGCCGGCACTAGCGCTGGCCGTTTCGGTCCGCACGGTGCATCCGGGTCATATTGGGCCTCGCCCGTGGCCGTAATCTTCTACATGCAGGCGTGATCACCAACCGTATGGATCCATCCAATGAGCTGCGTCGATCAGACGGAGGATGACCTATGTCCGCTGATGACATTTCGATGCCAGATCCGATGGACGCTGCCGCGGCCGATGCTGGTCCTTGGGATGCCGCAGCCTTGTCACTGTTGCGGACGTGGGACCCGGCATGGGCCGACGCGTGCAACAAGATGGCGACCAATCCCTGGCGTAGTGGGGTCCTGAGCCGGAAGTTCGTCGAATTGGTCAGTGTCGGCTTGGCCGTGGCGTGTACCAATCTTGATGCGCAGGCGACGCGGCGGCATATGCGTGCCGCGCTTGCGGCCGGCGCGACGCGCTCCGAAATGCTGTTCGTGATCAAGTGCGCGACCATGGTTGCGCTCCACTCGTGCAGCGTCGCTGCGCCGATCCTGCTCGACGAGGTACAGGCCCGCGCGAGCGAACCCGTGTCCAGAACCGGCGGCCTGCCGACTCCGTCGTGTGATGCGATGCGCGCTGCCGGACAGTGGAATGAGGCGTGGAATCCCTTCTTCGACCTCGACCCGGTATGGACCGACGAGTTCATGGCGACCGGTGTCGGCATCTATCGAAGCGAGGTCATGTCCGCCAAAGAAGTCGAGCTTCTCAGCATCGCCCTGGATGCGTCGTTCACCCATCTGTACTCACCTGGGATCCGACGCCATATCAAGGCTGCGCTGGGCGCTGGCGCGACGACTCAGGAGATCATGGAAGTACTGAAACTCTGTGTCGCCCAGGGAGTGCAGGCATGCAACGTCGGTGCCGCGATCCTCGCCGAAGAACTGTCTCGAATCGAGCCGCAGGAGTGAAGTCGGAGACCATAGGATGGGACACAGCAGCACAGCGATTACCACCTGTGAACGTGACATACCGCGACCGAGAGCCTCGGAGGCGAGAACATGTACTTCACCGATCGATCACTGCTCCCCGAGAACCAGGCACCGCTGATCATCACCGCGGCCCCCTACGGGCCGTTGTGG
>NZ_JBHZCS010000148.1:0-7713 GCF_042755705.1 Nocardia sp. NPDC059154 | reverse complement strand
CCATGCGTCGGGTCACAGTCTTCGTGCGCGCCTGCATCTGCGGCCCGGTCAGCGATACCGCCATCAATCTCGTCATGGCCACTCCGATCAGCCAAAGTGTCAACCGCCGGACGTGTTGCAACGGCATCTCGAGGGATCGAGCGCCACAACTCGTCCAGCCGACATTCCATAGTCACGCACCCAAACCTTCACGCTGACATGATCATTCACGCGGTGATGCAGCGATCCCTTGAACCCACAATCGTTTTCCGAACACGTCGACGGTGGGGCCTGCCCGCAAGTGGCTTGTCGGCCAGATCCCTGGCGGGTCTAGCGTTGGGATGGCGAGTAGGGACATTGTGGTGACGGTTGGCGAGGACGACTGGCTCACGTTGAACGATGCCGCCGACTGCGCGGGGATGAGCGTGAAGGCCTAAGTCTTCTGCTGGGGAGTGCGGCTGCTGGCTTTGCAGGCCAGGCCTGGCGGCGCGCCGCAGAACGGCCGCTCCGGTGCCGCGAGAACCGGATGGCGCGCATTACCGGAGCCCATCGAGGAATCGGAGACGGCTGCGTGGACGAAAACCTTCGCACAGCGCCTGTCGGATCGCGGCGACCGGCGTCTCCCCGACACCGAGCTGTGGCTGTAACGGTGGGGGCTTTTCGCCGCGGCGTGGCGAGGGACCGGTTCGGCAGTCGCGCGCCTACGATGATCGGACGGTCATCCGGGATATGGCTGCTCGGGTGCCCGCTGCGAGAGATATGCGTACCCCCGGGTGCACGCACCCGGGGGTCGGCCCTGGAGCGTTCCTACAGGCGAGGAGCATGCGGTCGCACCAGGCCGCGACCGGCGATCATTCGTTTCCCCGACATCGGCCTGTTGGCGCGCTACTCGCAGATGTCGAATTCTGCTGCCAAACCGACTGATTCGAGTATCCGTGTGACGCAGTAGGAGCCCTCGATGCACATCGCGCAGTGCCGCCGGTCGGCGAAATCGCGGGCCGCAAGCAGGGCTCGGATGCCGACCACGCCGAAAAACGTCACCGCCGTCATGTCGACGCGGGTCGATTCGCCGATGCCGAGGCTTGTCGAAAATCGCCTGCTTTAACGTGGGGGCGGTCAGAACATCGATCTCGCCGCAGACGGTGCAGACGTGGTGTCATCGAGCGTGGTCGTCGTCGCCGAAGTGGGCATGAGATCGGGATCAGTTTGGTGATACATCACCATCACCTGGTTTCGGGGCGTGAGGGCTGAACGCCATTCGCTGTCAGCGCCCTGCACAGCCGCGAGTGACCAGGCTTCTTCCTAAACCCTGACTTGGTCGTACTGCGGTGCATATATCGCCAACGACATAGCAACCGACCGGTTTTCGGGTTCTGATCGGCTGGAGGGTCGGTCGCGGCTCGTACACTGCGCGGGTGATCTCCGACCCGCTGGATGAGCATCCAGCCAGCTTCGACTTCGACTTCACTCGGATCTTCGGCGAGCTGGAGACGGCTACCTGGTGATCTCACCGGCAGCGCGCACGAACTGCTGAGGCTGCTTGCTGGTCTTGCCAGCCGGGGTATGGCGACGGATCTTGATACCCAGCTTCTCGGCTTCACGGCGAATCTGTTCGCGCTCTTCAGGCGTGATTTCTACGCGCTCGACACGCATCGTTTCCTGCGTCAAGGCTCCCATTTCACGCCTCCCTCACGAATCCCTGAATACGCCACATGCTACGCGCATGGTCCCATTCGACACCACTTGTGATGTACCGGCGCATGTCGATGAGCAACACTTCCCGCTCGGACTTGATCGGTGCGAGCTTGCCGAGCCGCAACGCCGGGGTGCCTGTCGGCACGATCAAGTCCAGGATCACCCCGGGACGGCGACGCATCGATGGCGGCGGGTATTCCAACCCGGAGGTCGACATGAATCCCCGGTGGATGAACTGTCTCTCGACCAGGTCTTGCGCATCGTCTTCCTCGTCCCGCTCGCCGCGAAGTCCGAAGCGCTCGGCCAGGGCTTCGCGGGTCACCCGCACCGGTTCGCGCAGAGGAGACTTCGCCAGACCGGATCGGATCAGCTCGATATGACCGACAACCAGCGGCGTCTTCTTGTCCTCATCGCCCCACAAGGCGGCGTTGATCTGCTCGAAGTGGTTATACGCATACGCGCGGATCGCTCGGGCCTCGTCGGCGGTGAGCAGCGATAGGTCCTGACCCACGAGGGCAGTTTCTGATCAGCGACCGGTCCGGGCACTGGGTGCAGACCAGAGTGTCCGCGGCTTTGGCGCGGGCGGAGTGTGACCTCCCATCTGAATGCCAGTCGCTGATTCTCACTTCGATGTCAGCGGGTCGGGACGGCAGGGTGTCGTGGGCTCCCGAATTTCGAGGCGTCTCGCCGTGCGAGTGGGCTCGAACCACGAGCAATTTCCCAGAATCTGCGACGGCCGGGGCGGAAATCGTTGTCGGCGTCTCCATCCCGGCCGCAGCATCGTTGCCGACGCCCGCGGTCTTTACTGAGGGCTGTGAGCCCAAGGGGTGAACAGGGGTCGTGGCAACGGGTCTTGCCGCCACCGATGCCTCGGTCTTTTCTGAGAGCTCTACGCCCAGTCACTCTTGAGGGGTCGGAGCGGCGGCAAGCTGAGTCGGGTCACGAAGGTCCGGTCTTATCCGAGGGCTTGGAGCCCCGTGCGGTTAAAGGACTCACCGTGACCGCCAACCGTTACGACATAAGTAGTAGGAGTGCGGCTATACCGCGTAACTCACCCGGACGCCCGGGTCACACGGTTTTCGAGACGAGGTGCCGCCGTACGGGGGCTGCCGGGAGCCGGGCCTGCCCCGTTCGCCGTCACGGTGACGGAACGGGCCAGCCGTCTCTCCTTGGTTCGCGGCCGCGGGGCCCGGGCGACAACCGACCCTCTGCGCGGCGAGGGCATTGCCGTGCCCTGCGGGCCACCACCAACGGTCCACACGGACGAAGTAACCCCATTCCGCGCCCGTTCGTGTCGGTGGTGCCACGGCTGGCTCATGTCACCGGAATCGGTCGTGGCGTGCATTGGCCGCAGGCGATCACATGGCTGTCATCGCTCAGACTCCGAGGAGTCGGGCCGCAGGGTCACGAGGTTAACCGAGGGCGATGCCGTCGCGGCGGACGATCGGGCCCATGCGTGACGGTGCCGATCGAGGTTCCCGTCGAGCCCAATTCAGAGCGGACACAGGCCGCCCGGCAGAACACACCCGGGCGTTCGAGGCCGCGGTGCGAGCGCGCGGCCGAACTCGGGCCGGGTGGTTGGAGACCCACGGGCGCGGTGTCGAGCCCGAGGATCTGGCGGCGGTGCGCCGCACCGGGATCATCGTCCAGGTGGCGCCCGCGAGCGTGCCGAGCTGACCCTCTCAGACATCGCGGCCTGAGCTGGGCGCCGGCGCTAGGAAATCGGGCGTAGCGAGCTACCGACCCGCCTGTTCTTTGTCGAACGCGCATTCGATGTATGCGGCGCGTCGGCGGGGATTGCGCACATCCAGCAATGACAATATGAAGCATGAGTTGTCAGGTAAAAAGCTGTCCGAACGAGGCCGTGACCGCAAGAGATCTCGATCCCGACAAGATCGGCGGCTGGTCCAGCTATTCGTACCAGGTCGATCTGTGTCAGCCACACGCAACCGCGCTGGTGCTCATGGGCGACCAGATCAAGGACCTCGGTAAGTTCACCGTCCAATCCGTAGGATCCCTCACCAGCGGATCCGTGAGCTGGCGCTCCAGCGGAGCTCTGCCCGCGGGGATGAAGATTCCCCTTGAGGTGCTCCAGATCGGAAGCCGGACGCCGTCGACGATCGATCTGTACATCGATGCCGCCCAATCGCGAAAGCTCATCGAGGTCCTGGAGTTACACGCCGAGTTGTAGGAAGAAGGAGACGGTGTCCCGGCTCAGTGAACCTGACATACGCGCACACTGGTGACCTGCGATGCTGTGGAAGTCCTACCGGCTGGAAAGATTCGCGGGGCTCGGTATCGTCGTAGGTCGCTCCGGTCGATATAGCTGTCCGGCACCAGGTTCGCTGAGTCGGCATCACTTCAACTGAGCGAGGACAGACGAGGCCGCTCCGAGCGTGTCGCTCGACGAGTGACAACCTCGGCGGCATAGGCGCCGCCGGGGCTGTGGTCCAGCTTGGTACCCGTCGCGTCCAAGACCCCCGCCGCCGGGGCGGCCGCGACGTCTAACGCCCTCATCCAGATCGGCCATGGCGTCGGTCGCGAGCGTGACATGGTAGCCGTGTTCGTAGCCGGCACGGGCGGTCGACTCCACGCCGATGCTGGTGGTGAGCCCGGCCAGCACGAGTCGGTCAGCTGCCGTCGACTGATCACAGACCGCGTGATCCGATCCAGCTGCTTCTGCTCCACCGCGCCAGTATGCCGCGCACTCGCGAATGACCTGCCGCAATCACCCCGACCCCGTGAAGGGTTGCCGGGCAACGAGTTACAGACCGGACCAAACGTTCACCGTGCTACAGGTCCAGCGACGCGCGCAGCGCCTCCTCGACCCTCTCCATGGTCTCTGGTTCGGTGCTGGCGATCCGCTCACCCACCCATTGGCGATACAGCCGATGCGTCGCGGCGGTATTAACCCACCCGTGCTCGGGGATCGGCACGGTCAGCAGGTCGCCGTCACCTTCTTCGAGCAGGTCCAGGCCCATGAGCCAGGGCCGCTCGCTGTCGAGCACCGCCTGGTTGGAGGCCAGCAGCACGATCTTCGTCAGTGCTGCACCGGGTTGTCCGTAATAGTGGATATCCCCGCGCCTCACGCAGCGCCCTTGTGGCGGCGCGCAGCCTCAGCAGCATCGGCAGCGGCCTGCTCGGCCTCGTACTCGGCGGCGGCGTCCGCCTCGGCGACCGGCTTGCTCACCGGCCGGAAGTCGCGAATCGCCTTGTCACGGCAGGCTTTCGAGATCCATGCCGAGGGCGACATCCCGGCCAGACCAGCCTCACGTTCGGCGATCTCCCACGCGCTGGACTCCAGCGACAGCGAAACCTTCGTAGTCCGACGAGTCATACCTGCGATCCTACCCGCGACCCGACCCGATAGTCACGCGACCGGATACGGCTGACCGGATACGGCTGACCGGATACGGCTGCAGGACCGCCACCTCGGCAGCGTCACGATCGGCCCGCACCCCACGAAATGAGGGATGCCGTAGCAGCCCCTCGGCACTGACCTCCCTGCACTCGATATCGGCCACGATGACCGGCACCACCCACCGCTCAGCCCCGGCGACCTCGCCCGGCACCGAGCCCGCCATCGGCGGATCCGGCACCTGCAACTGCTGCAGCGCCGAGTACAGGACACGACGAGCCCGATCGGTGAAACCCGTTCCCGCAGACCCGATATACCGCAGCGACCCGTCCGCCCACCGTGATCGCCAGCTATTACGATCACGGCCGGACCTCGGCAGGGTCGATGTCCCGCCGTCCACGCCATCTGGTCCGCTTGGCGAAGACCACCTCTCCAACCAACACGGGCCTGCTCAGACAACACCTGCGGTTGCCACAGCGTCGACGACCGCAGGTGTATCACGTTGCAATGCAGCCAGTCTCGTCTCCAGGTTCGCCCACATCGCGCGAGGCCGTGATGCCACGCGCTGGACTCTCCACCACCGTGGTGGTGGACATCGCCGTCGTTCGCTGCGCTCGCGGACTACGCTCGGCGGGCAAAACCCCGTTGGGTCCGGCCGGCTGCCGAGGTTGAGGGTCCGCCACTCTGGCCCGCTGCCGTCGGCGAGCAGTTCGCGCAGTCGCGAGATCAGAACGCGGCCGATACCGAATCGATCACCCTGAGCAGGCGATCACGACGCCAAGCCCTGGAAGGGGTTCGGCAACGGGTACTCGACGGGCGTCTTCCACCACGGGTCATCGGGTTCGGGCTGAACAGCGGCGGCGCTCCAGCTGCTGGGATTCTGGATGGGCCCGAGTACCGGACAGTCGCTGGCACCTCCGGAAGCGCATGCTGGGTCGGTGTCGGCGTGGGCAAATCCGGTACCCGCTCCGAATACGATCGGGACGGCGATTGCGGCCACAACAAAGACTCTTTTCAAGGCGGTTCTCCTGAACACCGGTGCGACATGGTGGGCCGATGCCTACGAATACGAGGCACGCGGCGCGTGAATTTCGCTGGTCGACAAGACATTCCGCGATCTTCGGACGTCTTGGTTGAATCGCTGTCGCTACCGGCGTCCAGCTTCGCCACCGCGTTCTCACCAGCGGGTGAGACACGCTCGGCTCGAGCACATCATCAATAGTGCCGCAACCTACGGTACCGTAGGTTGCTCGCCACCGCCAAGGCGATCATGATTCCTCGACAACCACACCCGGCGCGATGGACCGCTCGCCGGCTAGGACGCGGTCCGCCACGTAGAAGACACGCTCACCGGCCGAATCGAGGCCCGGGCCAGATCAGCAGCGCGGCAGCGTGCCGCTCCGGAACAAGCCGTTGCCGTCCGCGTACCCGCCGTATGCCCAGCCGACCCAGTCTATTTCGGCGCCGATGTTGCCATACCACTCCGCGATCGTCCGGTACCAGATGTTGCCCGCCTTGATCCAGGACCTGGGCAATCACGACCACTACGGGTTCGCCGGGCTCGTAGCAGACGGTGGCCCCGGACTGCGCAAGCCTGAAGCTCACCAGACGAGCCCCGGACCGCGTGCGTCGGTCCGGGGACCCGTTCGGGGGTAATCGCCCTCGCTGGCTGCACCAGTTTGGTTGACGGGTGCACCGTACAAGGTCAAAGAATCACGTGCGGTGGTGGGGTTTGTGGGTGCAGTCGCAGCGGCGTCCGGCAACGGCACGGCCTAACTGTACTAACCAGGTCGGCCCCCGACCCTACGCGGCGGACGACGACGCTTCCCCGACGCCACCCCACCGCGGCGAAACAGCCTACCGCCGTGCGGGTTCCGCTGTGGGTGGCGGCTGCACGCCGGGTTGGGCAGGATAGAGCCCATGAGTCAAAACCCGTGCCCGCGATGGTGTTCCGAACACATCTACCTCAACGCCGCAGACCCCGACGCGGAGCCACTGCACCGCAGCGCCCCCGAGGAGCTGGCCATCTCAGGCACGAACCTGGCACAGGTATCAGCGATGGTCCGGGTCCGGATCGAAGGGGCATACACCCCCGAGGGGTTCTTCGAAGAATGGGCCGAGTTCAACATTGCGGGCAACGACACCGAACTGACCGCCGTGGAACTGCGCGCGCTGGCGCGCCTACTCGACCGCACCGCCGACCGACTCCAGGGCACGGGGTAGCCTCCAGCCGCGGTCACACATACGACTCCTGTGCACTCACCGCCACATGATCTGAACCGCCACGGTTTTGGGACCGGTGTTTGTGCCGGGTTGAAGAAGATGATCGGTACCCCAGCGACGTGCAGCTGTTAGAAGTCCGCGGGAGTTGCGGTGGTCGTGTCGGTCAGCAGAACGGTTGGGTGCAGGGCCAGAACGGCTTCCACGCTCATGGCCCAGTCTGGGGTGACATTGGCAGGCCAACAACCGCGGGGACCTTCGCAGAAGTACCGCGCCCGACCAGATGGCCGCCGAGACCCAACGTGTAGACGGTCTGCGCGAGGGTGCCGAACCTGTCGACGGCGATGATGCGACCCGAGTCCTGGACCAATGCCGTTAACTTACGCGCTGATGTAGCCGGATCTCGGCGGGTTCTGGGTGGTTGATGTTCTTGTGCTGCACCGTTTTTCGTGGGAATTTGT
>NZ_JBHZCS010000147.1:964-7934 GCF_042755705.1 Nocardia sp. NPDC059154 | reverse complement strand
TGCAGCGCCAGCCGGGTCTTGCCCACGCCGCCCATCCCGGCCAGCGTCACCAGCCTCGACACGGTCAGCAGGTGCTTGAGCTCGGTCAGCTCGGCGCGCCTGTTGACGAAGCTGGTCAACTCGGGCAGCACGTTGCCGCCGCGTCCTATGGTTCGCGACGAGGTTCCGACCGCACGCAACTCCTCCGCTACCGTCATGCTCACGTCACGGCGGGTGTGGTTCGCGGCGTCGTCGATCATCGGCCGCGCGCAATCCTCTCGGTATTGCTGTGAGCACCGGACATGATCAACTCACCTTTCGACGGTGCCCAGCCTATCGCCCATGACGAGCGGACATCCAGCTATTCGACGGTTGGGGCACGGCTATCCACGGGTGCCTCCGCGCCGGCCGCGAACACCGGGAAGCAATCCCATGGCGTCGATATCCGAGGTCCTCACCACCGACGTCGGCATGGCCGTGTTCCGCACAACGGCCCTGAACGTCCGCTGTTGGCTCGAGAAGATCCGTTGGCGGTCAACGGTTCTCGTGCTGGTCGGCACGCACATGCGCGCGCATTCCTTGGAGGCCGAACAGAATCAGCAGTTCGACCGTTCCGCCGTCGGCGCTGCCCAGCCAGTGCGGCAACGAGGTGTCGAACTCTGCGGCTTCGCCGGGCGGCAGTGTCAGGTCGCGTTCGCCGACCACCAGCCGGAGGCGACCGTTGAGCACGTACAGCCATTCGAAGCCGTCGTGCGTCTGCGGTGTCGGTTCGAGCGGTTCCGGCTGGGCGGGGATGACCATTTTGAACGCCTGTATGCCACCCGGTCGCCGGGACAGCGGCACGAAGGTCATCCCGGACCGCCGGATCGGCTTCAGGTGGATCTGTCGCCACCCAGGGCGACCCCGCGTTCGAGAGCACCTTCCGGCACGAGTTCGCCGACGTCGATGGTGTCCGTATGCACTATGTGACCGGTGGCAGCGGCTCGCCGGTGGTGCTGATCCATGGTTGGCCGCAGACCTGGTACGGCTGGTGGCCGATCATGCCGGCACTCGCCGAAGGCCATACCGTCTACGCCGTCGACCTCCCCGGGCTGGGCGACAGCACCGGCTCACCGACCGGCTACGACAAGGCCACCCTGGCCCGGTATGTGCACGCCCTCATGGCCGATCGGCTCGGAGTGCGGGATGCCCGCGTTGTCGGGCACGACTTCGGCGCCGCGGTGGCCTTCGAGTACGCCGCCCAGTACCCCGCCGACACCGCGCGCCTCGGCTACCTCGACCTACCGCTACCCGGGCCCGCGATCGACGCGCCGACCTACCGCTCATTGAGCTGGCACATCGCCTTTCACGCCCAGCGGCGAGTCCCCGAAACGGTCGTCGGCGACCACGTCCGCGAGTACCTGGCCCTGTTCTACCCGCAGGTCTCCTTCGGCGGCACGGCATTCGGTGGCACCTCGGACCGATCGCCCTTCACCGACGCCGAAATCGACGAGTACGCAAGAACATACAGTCGGCCCGAGAAACTGGCAGGCGGCTTCGACCTCTACCGCGCCCTGGACAAAGACGTGCGCGACACCGTGGCAGCAACACCAACTCCCGTCCCGACCCTCCTCATGACCGCTCAGGGCCAACTCGACGCGATCCGCGCCACCGTCGCGCCCCGCATAACCAACATCGTGCGCGCGGTCGACGTGCCACACGCAGGACACTGGCTCGTCGAGGAGAACCCCCAGTTCGTCGCGGCGGAACTACAGCACTTCCTCTCCTGACAACCTCACGACACACTCCCCTCCCAGTTCGACATAAATCGATTGCGGCAAGATCCGGGGTGCCGCACAATAGGCGGCCGATACCAGGACCTGCGGAAATGCTGAACCAGCGGCGACTGGGTGGGAGAGAACCAGGCGAATGGGTGGTTCATGTTCGATGTGATCATTGCCGGGTGCGGGCCGACCGGTGCGATGCTGGCCGCCGAACTGCGACTGCACGATGTGCGGGTACTCGTGCTGGAGAAGGAACCCGAGCCCGTATCGTTCGTGCGCATAGTCGGTCTGCATATTCGCAGTATCGAGCTGATGGCGATGCGCGGACTGCTGGATCGCATTCTCGAACGCGGAAGACCGCGTCCGGTCGGCGGTATCTTCGCCGCCATCCCCAAACCCGCTCCCGAGGGACTGGACTCCGCACACGCCTATCTGCTGGGCATCCCGCAGCCGGTCGTCAATCATCTACTCGAAGAACATGCGATCGCACTGGGTGCGCAGGTCCGGAGCGGTTGTGCGGTGGCCGGTTTCGAGCAGGACGACGAAGGTGTGACCGTCGAGCTGGCCGACGGGGAGCGGCTGCGGTCGCGTTACCTCGTCGGCTGTGACGGCGCGCGCAGTACGGTGCGCAAACTGCTCGGCGTCGGCTTCCCCGGCGAGCCCGCACGGACCGAGACGCTGATGGGCGAGATGGAAGTGGGTGTGCCGCAAGAGGAAATCGCCGCCAAGGTCACCGAAATCCGCGAGACCAATAAGGTATTCAGTCTCGGGCCCTTCGGCGAAGGGATCTATCGCGTCGTCGTCCCGACCAAGGGAGTCAGCGAGGATCGCGCGGAACCACCCACCCTCGAGGATTTCAAACAAGGGTTGCGTGACATCGCCGGAACCGATTTCGGCGTGCACTCCCCGCGCTGGTTGTCCCGCTTCGGGGATGCCACCCGGCTGGCCGAACGCTATCGGGTCGGTCGGGTGCTGCTGGCCGGCGATGCGGCGCACATCCATCCGCCCACCGGCGGTCAGGGCCTCAACCTGGGCGTTCAGGACGCGTTCAACCTCGGCTGGAAACTGGCCGCAGAGATCCGCGGCTGGGCGCCGGAAACATTGCTGGACACCTACCAGACCGAACGTCATCCGGTCGCCGAAGACGTACTGGACAACACCCGCGCCCAGATGGAACTGCTGTCCACCGAACCGGGCCCGCAGGCCATGCGCAGGCTGCTCACCGAACTGATGGACTTCGACGAGGTGAACCGCCATCTGACCGAGAAGATCACCGCGATCGACATCCGCTACGACTTCGGCGACGGCCCCGACCTGCTCGGCCGCCGGCTGCGCGATATCGACCTGAAACAGGGCCGCCTCTACGACCGACTACATCGGGGCCGCGGCCTGGTACTCGACCGCACCGAACGCCTGACCGTCGAGGGCTGGTCGGACCGAGTCGACCTCATCGCGGATCCCACTGCGGCACTGGATCTTCCGGCCATCCTGCTCCGCCCCGACGGCCACATCGCCTGGATCGGCGAGAACCAGCAGGACCTGAACGACCACCTCGCCCGCTGGTTCGGCAAGCCCACCAACTGATTTCGGCCGAGCGGCCGAAAGCCCGGTCGGCTACTCCTGGGGCTTCGCCCAGCGGCCGCGGGCCTGCTGGATGTGATCGCGCAGGAAGTGTTCGACGGCGTCCTGATCGCGGGATTCGAGTAGGTCGACGATGGTGAGATGCTCGCGGGCGACGTCGACCAGTTCGCCTTTCTGGGCCAGGGAGGCGAGGCCGAACAGGCGGGTGTGGTCCCGCAGGTCGGAGACCAGGTCGTTGAGGCGCGGGTTGTCGGCGTAGCCGAGCAGGGTCAGATGGAAGATCTGGTCGGCCGCCGTGTATTCCACCAGGTCTCCACTTTCGGCGCCTTCGACGATCTTCTCGGCGAGCGCGCGCAGGTGCGGTATATCCGATTCGGGAATCAGCGGGGTGACCTCCCGGACCACCGGCGGTTCCAGCAGCAGCCGGATACGGGTGATGTCGTCGAGGTCCTTCTCGGCCACCTCGGTGACCCGGAATCCCTTGTTGGGCACAATCGAGATGAGGTTCTCCCGGGCCAGATCCTGCATGGCCTCGCGGACCGGGGTGGCCGACACTCCGAACCGCGCGCCCAGCGTGGGTGCGGAATACACCACGCCGGGCTCCATTTCACCGGCGATGATGGCCGCGCGCAGTGCCCGCGAGACCTTCTCGCGCAGGCTGACCTTCTCCACCTGGGTGAACTGGTCGATACTCACGTGGTCGGCTCCCCTGCCCGTGATCGATGGATTCGATCGGTTCACGACATTCTATGCCATGTCACGTGGCATAGCCGTCGCCGCCCGCGACACCCGGCCCGCGGTCGGCGCAGGCGTCCTCATCGCGCGGCCTCGGCATCGACCGACCGCAGCGACTTGCCGGCGGTCTCCTTCGCCGGCCCGACCGCCAGCACCGAGATCGCCGCGGCCACAATCAGATACAGCGAGATCGGCACCGAGCTGTGGAAGCGGTCGAACAGGCTGATGGCGATCAGCGGGGCCAGCGATCCGGCCAGAATCGGCGCGACCTGATAGCAGAACGACAGGGCCGTATATCGCACATGCGTCGGGAACATCTCGGTCATGAGCGCGGAATACGGTGCGTAGGTGAGGGATTCGACGGCCAGACCGAGGGTGATGGCCACGATGATGACGGCGTAGTTCCCGGTGTCCATCATCGGGAAGGCCAGAAAGCCCCAGCCGGCGGTGAGCACGGCCCCGGTGAGATAGACCGGCCGCCGCCCGATCACATCCGACAGCAGGCCCGCCGCCGGAATCATGAAGAAGTGCAACAGGTGCGCCACCAGCATGAGCGCCAGGATCGGCGCGGTGTCCACGTGCACGGCGAGTTTGAGGTAAGTGATCGAGAAGGTCACCACGAGGTAGTAGAGAATGTTCTCTGCGAAGCGCGCGCCGATGCCGATCAGCACCTGTCGCCAGTGATGGCGCAGTACTTCGACAATGCCGAGCGCGTGGCGTCGGTCGGCGTCCAACCGCTGCTGCGCCTCGCGGAAGATCGGTGCGTCGTCGACGCTGGAGCGCACCCAGTAGCCGATCAGCACGACCACGGCCGACAGCCAGAAGCCGATCCGCCAGCCCCACGAAAGAAACTGCGCGTCGGACAGATTCGCCGACAGCACCAGCATGACCACGGTCGCCAGGACATTGCCCAGCGGCACGCCCGACTGCGGCCAACTCGCCCAGAACCCACGCCGATGGTCGGGGCTGTGCTCGCTGACCAGCAGCACCGCCCCGCCCCATTCGCCGCCGAACGCGAAGCCCTGGATCAGGCGCAGGGTCACCAGCAGCACCGGGGCCCAGTAGCCGATGGCGGCGAAGGTGGGCAGGCAGCCCATCAGGAAGGTGGTGATGCCCACCACGACCAGGCTCAGCTGCAGCAATGCCTTGCGTCCGACGCGATCTCCGAAGTGCCCGAACAGGATTCCGCCGAAGGGCCGGGCCAGGAACCCGACGGCGTAGAGCGCGAAGGCGGCGATGATCCCGTCGACGGCATTGCCGCTGGAGCGGAAGAACACCTCCCCGAAGACCAGCGCGGATGCGGTGCCGTAGAGGAAGAATTCGTACCACTCGGCGACCGCGCCGACCATGGCCGCGGCCACGATCCGGCGCAGTGCGGTCGGTGGGGTAGTCGTGCCCGGATCGGATTGCCGTGCCGTCGCGGAGTCGTCAACTGCGGTCATGCGCCACCTTCACCTGTGATGTGTGACATTGCACCATAGGGTGGTGACCCCGATCACGCAAGTGATTGACCGGGTATGACTCCATCGCTTACGGTCAGTGCAATGTCACACGTCACATGGTGACAGGCGGCCGGGCGCTCTCCCCGGACTCTCACCCGATGGAGGCTCACATGTCCGAAACCACCACGTCGCCGGCGAACAAGCCCTGGCACGGGGTGATCGTCGCGACCACCCTGCCGTTCACCGAGGATCTCTCGGTCGACTACGACGCCTACGCCGAGCACGTACGGTGGCTGGCGGCCAACGGCTGCCACGGCGTGAGCCCCAACGGCTCGCTCGGGGAGTACCAGACCCTCGACGACACCGAACGCGCCCGGGTGGTAACCACCGCCATCGAGGCCGCGCCGCAAGGCTTCACGGTCATGCCCGGCATCGCCGCCTACGGCGCGCTGCAAGCGCGTAAATGGGCCGAGCAGGCCGCCGAGGCCGGCGCCCAGTGCGTCATGCTGTTGCCGCCCAACATCTATCGGGGCAATCGGGAGGTCGTCCTCGATCACTATCGGACGGTGGCTGCGGTCGGTCTACCCGTCGTGGCCTACAACAATCCGATCGACACCCGCATCGACCTCACCCCGGACCTGCTGGCCGAACTGCACGCCGAGGGGCTGATCGTCGGCGTCAAGGAGTTCACCGGCGATGTCCGGCGTTTCTACGAAATCAAGGAACTGGCACCGGAACTCGACGTGCTGATCGGCTCCGACGACGTGGTGCTGGAACTGGGCATCGCGGGCGCGGTCGGCTGGGTGGCCGGCTATCCCAACGCCATTCCGCAGGTGACCGTGGAGCTGTACAACGCGGCGGTCAACCGCGATCTGGACAAGGCCCTGCCGCTGTACCGGGAGCTGCATCCGCTGCTGCGCTGGGACTCCAAAACCGAATTCGTCCACGCCATCAAGCTGTCGATGGACCTGGCCGGGCGACCCGGCGGCGCGTGCCGGCCGCCGCGGATTCCGCTCGCCCCCGGGCTGACCGCCCAGATCACCGCCGACACCGCGGCGGTGCTGGCCAAGGGTTACCGGTAATCCACAGGCGAACAGGCGAATTCGGGAAACGAGGACAACACGATGATCGACACGACAGCCGGATCGATCGCCGACACCACGGCGGCCGAGGTCGACGCCACGGTCGCCGCCGCGGCCGCGGCCGCCCCGGCGTGGGCGGCGCTGGGTGCGGCCGGTCGCGCTCGGGCGCTGACCGACCTCGCCGACCGGCTCGACGCCCGCGCCGCGGAGCTGATCGCCATGGCACGGAACGAAACCCGGTTGAGCGAGGCGCGGCTGACCGGCGAGTTGCGGCGCACCACGTTTCAGCTGCGCCTGTTCGCCGAGACCGTGCGCGACGGCGGCTACCTCGACGTGCGCATCGACACCGCCGACAACGAGTGGCCGATGGGTGCGCCGCGCCCGGATC
>NZ_JBHZCS010000147.1:0-954 GCF_042755705.1 Nocardia sp. NPDC059154 | reverse complement strand
TGCGCCGGATGAACATTCCGCTCGGCCCGGTCGTCAATTTCGCGGCGAGCAACTTCCCCTTCGCCTTCTCCGTCGCGGGTGGCGATACGGCCGCCGCACTGGCCGCCGGGTGCCCGGTCATCGTCAAGGCCAGCCCGGGCCATCCATTGCTGTCACGCGCGGTCGCCGCGATCGTCACCGAGGCGCTGGCCGAAAACCAGGCTCCGAGCGGAACTTTCGGCCTGGTGTTCGGTGTCGACGCGGGCGTGCGAGTGCTGACCCACACCGCCGTCACCGCGGCCGCGTTCACCGGCTCCACCCGGGGCGGGCGCGCACTGTTCGACATCGCCGCCGCGCGACCGGTGCCGATTCCCTTCTACGGTGAATTGGGTTCCGTCAATCCAGTTTTCGTCACCGCTTCGGCCGCGGGATCACGGGCCGCCGAGATCGCCGCCGGACTGCTGGGCACGCTGTCGGCCAGTGCCGGGCAGCTGTGCACCAAGCCGGGGATCATCGCCGTCCCGGACGGGTCGCCGCTGCTCGCCGAACTGGCCCGGTCGGCACCCGAGCCGACCGGTGACATGCTCAATGCCGCGATCGAGGCCGGATTCGTCGGGGCCGTCGAACAATTGCGCACGCACCCGCGGGTGCGGATCCTGAGCGGCGGCGCGGCGGGGCGCACCCTGCTGCTGACCACCACTGCCCAGGACGTGCTCGCCGATCCGGAAACGCTGATACACGAGATGTTCGGCCCCGCAGCACTGGTGGTGACCTATCGGGAGACCGCCGAACTGCTCGAGCTGGCCCGCGCGGTGAGCGGGCAGCTGACGGTCTCGGTCTTCGGCGACCAGGCCGACGGCACCGCTCGCGCCCTGCTCGCCGAGGCGGCGGGCGCGGCGGGCCGGGTGTTGTGGAACAGCTGGCCCACCGGCCTGTCGGTGACCTACGCGCAGCAGCACGGCGGGCCGTATCCGG
>NZ_JBHZCS010000146.1:0-8333 GCF_042755705.1 Nocardia sp. NPDC059154 | reverse complement strand
GGAGAACATGGTGCTGTCGCTGTCGGCCAAGGGCCTCACGCACGGCGAGATCTGCGCGCATCTGCGCGAGGTCTACGGCGCCGACGTCTCGAAACAAACCATCTCGACCATCACCGACAAGGTGATGGACGGGATGGCCGAATGGCAGAACCGGCCCCTCGACAGCGTCTATCCGGTGATCTTCCTGGACGCGATCCACGTGAAGATCCGCGACGGGAAGGTCGCCAACCGGCCCATCTATGTCGCGTTGGCGGTTACCGTCGAGGGCGGTCGCGAGATCCTCGGACTCTGGGCCGGCGATGGTGGTGAGGGCGCGAAGTTCTGGTTGCAGATCCTGACCGAACTGAAAAACCGTGGCGTCGAGGATGTCTGCATGCTCGTCTGCGACGGACTCAAAGGGTTGCCTGAGGCGATCGGGCAGACCTGGCCGGCCGCGGTCGTGCAGACCTGCATCGTTCACCTGCTGCGGGCCTCGTTCTCCTACGCCGGGCGCCAGGACTGGGCCGCGATCGCCAGGGCGCTCAAACCGGTCTACACCGCACCCACCGAGGCCGCGGCGCTGGAACGGTTCTACGAGTTCGCCGAGGTCTGGGGCGCGAAATATCCTGCGATCGTGCGGCTTTGGGAGAACTCGTGGGCCGAGTTCACCCCGTTCCTGGCCTTCGGAGCCTGTTGCAGAATCACTTGCCAGTCCGATAGCCCGCGCTTTGAATCACATTCGGGGACAGGAGGGTTGGTGCCGTCGGGTTCTGGCGGTGGTTCAGGCCGCGGTGGTCGCTCGGTGGATCTTCATGAGGTTGAACGCGGTAGCCGCCAGATGCAGTTCGCTGGCGGCGTTTTCCAGTCCGCGGCGTGAGAACCGATCGATGATCTTCTTGAGATTGCCGATCCCGGGTTCGACGGTCGCGCCGCGCCGCTTGTAGAGCGCTCGCCCCTCGGGTGTCCGCAGCCGGTGCCTGTTGGCCTCGCGCGGCGTCGCATCCCGCGGCGGCAGACCTTGGGCAGGCTCCAAACTCGCAGCCAATGCCTGGTCACGATCCTTTCCCAGAGCGATGAGGCGGTCCGGTCCTGCCGCCGCCAGGTTCGCATCACTGCTGTATCCGGTGTCGGCCAGCACGGTGCCGATCACGTGATCGGTGCTGGCAGTGACGGCGAACATTCGATCGGCGACGTCTTGGGCGGCATGCATCATCGGCAGGAAGCATCCTTGATCGTTGGTCGACTGGCCGACCTGGACAGCGACGATGAGTTGATCGCCGGTAACCGCGACCTGGGCGTTGTAACCCTGCAGGAACCCCTTGCGGGTCGGCATGATCCGCGACTGCGGATCGGTGGTGTTGGCCACCACCTTCGGCAACGAATTCGCCGCGGATGCCCGCTCGGCGGCGATCGCCGCGGCGCGTTCCGCGTTGCGCACCACTTGTCGTGCTCGCTGGACCCGTTTGCTGGCGTCCATCGGCAGCGGTGGGCGACCCATCGGCTTCTTCCCCGCAGCGATCAATGCGGCATGGCGGTCGAGTTTGGCCTGGTGCGTAGCGATTTCCCGGGCCAGGTGCGCCCGCGCTTCGGGCAACCGGTGCGGTCCGTCCGGAATTCGCCCGCGGACCGGCTTGCCCTGCTCGGACCGACGGCGACGCGCAATCGCGGCCGCCTCTCGCTGTTCGTCGGCACGGTCGAGCTGCTGGTGCCGGTCGCGCAGCTCCTGCGCGGCCCGCTGGATTCGTTCGGCTCGCCGGGTCCGGTCGCGCAGAACCGCTGGGACACGGTCGGTTCCGTCGTGAACGATGTCCGCGACGGCGTCCTCGGCCCGGTCGGTGTTCTCCGACTCGGTGACCATGCCGGCCACCTGCCGGTCGAACCACTTCCTGCCACGGTTGGCGTCGATCGAGGCATTCGCCGCGATCTTCGTCCCGTCGATCGCGACCGTTCCGAACCGGCACAAGCCAGCCCTGGCAGCAATCATCAACACCTGAGAGAACAAGTCGCTGAACACATCTCGCGACTCCGCACGGAATCTCGCGATCGTCGTGTGGTCCGGGCCGTCCTGAGCACACAGCACCGAAACGCGACATCGGTGACGCACGTCCGCTCGATCTGCCGTGACGACCGCACACCCTGGCAATACGCATACACCATCAGCGCCAACAACATTCGCGGGTCGTAGCCCGCCGCACCCGCGCCACCCCGACGACGGGTCGCCCGTTCCAACCCGGAGGTGTCGAGGACCTCGATCGTGTCCAGCACGAACCACACCAGATGATCCGGCGGCAACCACTCGCGCATATCCACCGGCAACAACATCAGCTGATCACGCAGCACGGGACGATACGACTTGGCCACGCCATATCCTCCCAGCCCCACCCCGCTCCGCGAAATCGATTCTGCAACAGGCTCTTCGACACCGAGATCCGGCGCGTCGTCTGCTCCACGAACGCGATCGAGTCGGTCAATGCCCGCATCCGCCGCGCGGTCCGCGCCCGCGGCCATTTCCCCAACGCAAGCCGCCCTGAAATGCGTCTACCTCGCGGTCATGGCCCTCGATCCCACCGGAGAGGGCCAGAAACGGTGGATCACCCGCTGGAAAGCAGCGTTGAACGCCTTCGACATCACCTTCGACGGGCGACTCACCGCCGGACGGAAATAGCCCAATCAACCCGAGTTACACCGTTATCTGGGTTCTGGCGCACTTGCGGTTTGCGCCGTGAGGCGCTGTGATTCGAGTGGAGGTGAGAGACCTTCGCCGCCGTTCTGTCGTAGCAGGTCGGTGGAGCTGGGGGCAGCCTGATCCGGGTGGTGCCGGGGAGGGTGGGAGCAGCCCTGACAACGCCGGGACGTGGCCAGTACTGCCAGATGGTGCGGGTCCGGCAAGCGGGATGAAGAGGAGTACGCGAGGAACCGGCGTTGTTACGTCCCTCCATGCGCCACCTGCTCGAACCTGGCGGATATGGGCAGGACGCGGTGCGTACCCGCCGCTTTCGGGTGGTCGGGGAACTCCTTGGTCGGTTTACCGAAGCCGGTCGGGAGGCCACGAGGAAGGTCTACGGCGTACTCGTGGCGATGCCGCAGGGACACAGTCGGGCTCCTACTTCGTCGAGCGAATCACAGTGAACACGGGAACCACTCGGTCAGGTTCCTCGGGCGATGCGCACTCCTGTTGCGTTGCTTGGGGATAGACGCACCGACCGTCGAACGGGTCGGGTGGGGCGGAGCCGCCGGTGCGACACGAGGTCGCACGTAGTGAGTGAACACATCATTGGATGTGTTGTCACACTGCTCCTTTCGCTGATTGTAATGGTCAGAACAGTCCTTCTTGGGTGGGTGGTGGCTGGATGCGCAGGCCTTTTCGTCGTCCGGTGCGGACGTGGACGGCTTGTAGTTCGCCGGTCTTGACACGGTGCATGATGGTTTGGCGTGAGACGCCGTAGGCGAGGGTGGCTTCGAGCATGGCCAGCCATCCATCGGGTGTGTCGTCGACGAACAGGGCGCGGACCTCGTCGGTGAGGCGGATGCGCCAGGGAGCGCCGGGGGTGAGTTGTTGCCCGGCGATGAATCCGTCGCCGAGCCAGCGGTGCAGGGTCGAGGGTGCGAGGCCGAGTTGTTCGGCGGCGTCGGCCACGGTGAGCAGTTCCCCTTCGGTCGGATCATTGCCGGGTTGGTGGCACGCGATCTTCCAGTGGTGGCGCAGTGTCTGGACCCTACCGGCGGTGAACGACAATCCTCGGGCGGTGCGGCGGTCTTGTCGGTTGAGGATGTGCGCGATCATGGCGTCGGGGTAGTGGACGGCCAGGCGGCGCACGAGGTCGATGGTGTCCTCGTCGGTCCGCAGCCGGTTGGCGGGGGTTCGTTTGATCGGCACGGTCAGTTCGGTGATCGCGCCGCCCTTCCAGCGCAGCACGAGCTCGGCGTGGGCGGAGTCGGTGTGGCGGTGGACGGTGATGTTGACTTCGTCGAGCAGGCTGCGCAGCAGCTGTTTGCGATCGCGGTCGGTGGTGCTCTCGGCCGACCACGCGGCGGGAAGGTTGTCGCCGAGCGCAAGAATCGCTGATTTCTCATGCGGGGCAAGTGTTTTCGGTCGTGCTGTTTCGCGGCGAGCGAGTTCGGCCTCGGCGTCGGCGACCTGCTGCAGCGCGGTGTTCCACTCGCTTTCCAGCCCGCGGGCAACGAGGCGGTTGTCGGGATCGACGGCGCGGTAACGGCGTTCGGCGCGCCCGGCCTGGTATCGGGCCCCTTCGAGCTGACGCCGCCATTGCTCGAGCGCGGCGTCGTGGCCGTGTTCGAGTTGCTCGGCGGCGGTCAGGCATGCTTGCAATGCAGCGGGCGCCAAGGCGGCCAGGAACGCGGCCGCAACCGCGGCGTCGATCCCGGCGCCGCCGACCCGCAGGTGGCGGGTGCCGCGGCCCTCGACGAGTTGCCCGGTGCCGGTGCAGTAGTAGCCGGGTGTGGTCTTGGCCGGGCCGTCGTAGTAGACGGCCAGTTTGCGGCCGCAGGTTCCGCATGTGGCCAGCCCTTGCAGCAGGGCGCAGCCCTCACGGACCGCGCCGGTGCCCGGCTGGTGCGCTGTCGGGCGGATGTTGGCGCCGATGCGAAACTGGTTGTCCTGGAAGGTGTTCCAGTCGATGAACCCCTCGTGGTGGTCGGTGATGAGAACCTCCCATTCGCCTTGGGGCAGCTTGTGTCGCGACACCCGCACGATCCCGTCGGCGTCGACGTGTCGGCATTGGCGGGTCTTGCCGAACACGTATGCGCCCGCATATGCGGGATGGGTGAGCACGTTGTGCACCGCATGGTAGGTCGGTTCCACCCAGACGATGTCGCCGCCGCGCAGATACGCGGTCGGCTGCAGCGGGAACTTCACGCCCTGCTCCCGCAGCCACAACCACACTCCGCGCACCGAGCCGCATGAAACTTGCCCCTCCCCGGGCGGCGGCGTCGCAGGCCAGCGAGACGCTGTGAATCGAACGGCCGATATCCCTCGCCTGGCAGTGCATTCCGGCGAAGTTGTCGCGAGATCGTCGAGGGTGCTCTCCCCAGCACCGCAGCGATCTCCCGGATCACCACACCGCGACGACGTAGATCAGCGATCGTGATCCGTTCGTCCTCGGACAGGTAGCGCGGCGAGATCGCGGGTTTGACGGTGATCACCGGCTCATAGTGGCGGACCCGCCCGACGGGAGCCGGACCGTGCGGCCCTTCACCCACCGTTTGCCGGTGCGGTTGTTGATACCCACTCGGCAACTCGCATCCGCGACCGTCACCCCCGAACTGATCAAGGCCACGAACCGTTCCCGCTTGACCACGGACTTGCTCGTCCCGTCGTGTGACCTAGTCCGACCGGCGCACGGTTCATCAACACTGCGTCTACTCGCACCGCAGTCGAGGGTCTATTCCGGCTTCGTCTCTGATCAGGAAGGCGACGTGCTGACTGTTTTAACATTCAGGTGGGTGCCGGTCTTCGCGATCTGGCCAGCTCGGCCGCCTTGACCGGTCCCCGATAACGGGACCACCCGGTCTTCGAGTCCGGGTTGTTTGATTCAGATTCAGTTGAAGCTGCAGGTCACCGGGTGGTGGGTGTGACTGCAGCGGGCAGCGTACTCGGCCGGCGTGAGATAGCCCAGCGCCGATTGCCTGTGCCAATGGTTGTGCTCGGTCTTGAAGTCGCCGATGACCACCCGCGCCTTGAGCAGGCTCGTCCAGTGGTTTCGGTTGAGGCACTCGGCCCGCAGCCGCCGGTTGAACGACTCGATGAACCCGTTGTTCCACGGCGTCCCAGGCGGGATATAGACGATCCCCACCCGATCGGCGCAGAACTGTTGCAGGGCAGTCGAAATCATTTCCGGCCAGTTGTCCATGCGCAGCACCTTCGGCGGGCCGCCGCGAGTAGAGAACACCCGCTCGAGTTCGGTGACGAGTTTCTCGGCGGTGATCGAGCGCTCCACCAGGTGCAGCAGCGATTCGCGGGTGTGTTCGTCGATCATCGACGCGATCTTCACCGCCCGCCCGTCGACGGTGGAATCGAATTGGAAGTCCAACGCCCACACCACTTTCGGCGCGTCCGCGGCGACCGGCGGCACCGACGAGCACCCGGCCCGCTTGCGCGGCGAGTGCTCGCGCACCTGCAAACCCTCCTCACGCCAGAGCCGGTGCACCTTCTTCTTGTTCACCGAGCTGCCCTCGTCGAACCGCAGCGCCGCCCAGGCGCGCCGGAACCCGTGCCCTGGGTGTTTCATGGCGTAGGAACGCAGCCAGGCCCGCACACCGGCGTCCGAATCTTCTGGAGTCGCCGCGGCCGGCAGCCGCCGATACGTGGACCGGTGGAGCCCAACCACCTTGCACGCCAACCGTTCCGACATGCTCTTGACGTCTTTGAGCATGTCGACGGCGCGGCGCTTGGCCGCTGGGCTCAGAATTTTCCAGCGCGATCTCCCGCAGCGCGTCCTTCTCCAACTCCGCATCGGCCAAAAGCCGCTTGAGCCGGGCGTTCTGCTCACGCAGCTCCTTGAGTTCTTTCGCCGCGTCGGTGTCCACACCACCGTACTGGCGGCGCCAGTTGTACATCGTCGCCGCCGAGATCCCCAGCTCCGCGGCGATCTCTTCCCCAGACATACCCGCCGCCGCCAACTCGTCGGCACGGCGCAGCTTCCGCACGATCTCCTCCGCGGAATGCCGCTTACGTCCAGCCATGATCCCTATCGTCCCTTCCAGCCCCGACCAGGGCCAACAGGAGTCTCAATGAGGATGTCAAGCCGAAGCGGTCGCGGGGACGGCCCCCGGAGGCTGCTCGGTGAAGTGCCGTCCGTCACGCAAGAGCGCCCACAACACATCGACCAAACGCCGAGACAGCGCCAGCAAAGCCTGTGTATGAACCTGCCGTTCATCCCTCTTGCGCTGGTAGAAGGTTCGTGACGGTCCGTCGCGCCGGATCGCCGACAGAGCAGCCATATAGAACACCCGCCGCAGCCGCCGATTGAACCGCTTGGGCCGATGCAGGTTTCCGGTGACACGGCCCGAATCACGCGGCACCGGAACCAGACCGGCATAGGACGCCAGACGACCCGACGTCGAGAACGCTGTCAGGTCACCGCCGATAGCCACCAGGAATTCGGTACCCAGATGCGGCCCCATGCCCGGCATCGACTCGATGATCGAGGCATGTGGATGCTGCCGGAACACGACGGCGATCTGCTTGTCGAGGTCCTTGATCTCTCGATCGAGATCGAGAAGCTTGACCGCGGACCGCTTGATCAAAGCCGCCGTTGCGGCCTCAGCGGGAACAGCAACATCCTGCGCGCCGGCCGCGGACACCGCAGCTGCAGCGATCTTGTCGATGCCCTTCGCCCATGCCCCGTTCTCGGCGAGAAACATTGCGATGCCATCGATTCCAGCCGCACGAACCTCCGCTGCGGTGCACAGTCCCGACACCAGAATCAGCGGTGACCGCGACGAGTAATCGAAGGCTGCCTCCAGGGTCGGGAAGATCGATGCGAGCATCGCCCGCAGCCGGTTCACCCCGGCCACCCAGTCATCCATCAGATCGGCACGATACGCCGACAGACCGGTCAGCTCGGCGATCAATTCGTCCGGCGCGGTAACTGGTTGCAGATCGGTCTTCATGCGGGCGGTGTCGGCGATCACCCGGGCATCCTTGGCGTCGGTCTTGCCTTCACCACCGAACACCCCGGTCATGGTCGCCACCGTCCGACCAGACACATACACCACCTGCTCACCGGCAGCCAGCAGCACCGTGATCAGCACCGCCGCCAGCGGGCTGATCAGGTCGATCGCCCACACCCGTTCGGCACCGGTGGCCCGGGCCCGGTCGATGATCGACTCGATTGCCCGCTGGTCGTTGTTCATCCTGCTCGACCAGCACACCTTGCCCTGTTCATCGACTACACACGAATGATGGGCGGCCTTGCCGACATCGATACCGATCCAAATCCGAGGGCGCACAGCCACTCTCGTACTCCGTCCACACGAACCTCGCCCGCGGACAACCCCGCCATCAGGTCCCTAACCAGCGACGAACCGCTTCAGATCTCAATCAGTGGCCGGAGCGTCCAGACGGTGGGGCAGCCACTCCTGTCGAGCCACGACTGAGGCAGACTCTAAACAGCTACACCCCACCGACCTGGGCATCCGGGCAACAACCCCGGATCTCTCCGATCTTAGCCTCAATACCGTTCAGTTAGCGAGTTCGACGGTATGGTATCGGCGTGCCTCGTGGTGGATGGGTGAAGCCGGCGTCGGATCGTCGATTGTCGGATTTGGTGTCGGTGGGGTTGTTGACCAGGGTTTTTCCTGCTGATGTGGTCGATGAGGTGATCGCTGAGGCG
>NZ_JBHZCS010000145.1:0-8846 GCF_042755705.1 Nocardia sp. NPDC059154 | reverse complement strand
CACGACCCGGCACCCTACACCGAACACCCTGCCGCACAGTCAGATTCGCTCAGACATTGCCCGCTGTCAGCAAACTCCCAAAGTTAACGGCATTGGCACCAAACCCGGGGTGATTCAACGACGACGGCCCCGTCTGGGCAGCAGTTGCGCTTGCCGTTGGATCTTCACTGTGACTACAGCCGAATCAACCGCAGCGCCCATGCAGATCTCACAGACCCGATTGTTATTCTAGCCCGTTTTGTCGCAAGAGATTTCGGTGAAGCACGCGGATGGCCGCACTGGCTGATCAAAGCTGTCGGACACGGGTTGGTCGTCGTGCTGTCGCGTCATGTCCCCGGCGAGAAAGTCCACTATTCCGAGCTCGCGATCATCGTCCGCCATCACGGGCGCGTCGTAGAAGTCCTCAATCACCTCGTGCTGCTGGATGACAACCGCGTCCCTGCGTTCGACACGTGGCTGGATCGCAAGCTCGACGGCATCACGCCCGGAATCGGCCGCGAAGTCGAGCACTGGGCGCGGGCGCTGCAACACGGTGGCCGCCGCACCCGGCACCGCGGCCTGCACACCGGGCGGGCCTACCTCAACTCCATCCGACCCGCCCTGCTCGACTGGTCCAGCCGCTACGACAACCTGCGAGAAGTGACCCGCGACGACATCCTCAACATCGTAAATACCTTGCGCGGCAGCCGGCGTCGTCACACGATGTCTGCCCTTCGGTCCCTATTCACCGCCAAGAAGACCGGCATCGTCTTCCGCAACCCGACCGACCGCATTCCGTTCGGACGCAATACCTACACCGTCTTGCAGCCCCTGCCCCGCAGCGCGATCACCGAAGCAGCCAACGCCGCCACCACACCAGCTGCCCAGCTCACTCTCGCCCTCGCCGCAATCCACGCCGCCCGCACCACCGACATCGGCCGGCTCAAACTCGACGACATCGACCTCGGCAACCGGAAACTCACCATCTCCGGCCGCACCCGTCCTCTCGACGACCTCACCCGTCGGGCCTTGACCGAATGGCTGGCCTACCGCCACACGCACTGCCCCGGCACCGCCAACCCCCACGTCCTGATCAACCGCGTCACCCCGTCCGCGACATCCCCGCCGGGCGAGTCTGGATCACCAAGGCATTCTGGGGACTCACCGCGACCGCCTCCACAGCGACCGCCAACTTGAAGAATCACTCACCCACGGCCCCGACCCACTTCACCTGACCGCCGCGTTCGGCATCAGCCCCGGCACCGCCATCCGCTATGCGGCCGCCGCCCGCGAACTGCTCACCACACCCGCCGAACTCCACCAGGACCCCTAAACCAACACGAACTTGAGCACTACCCTCGGCCTGGAAGCCTTGCGACCCCTTGAGTTCCCACTGAAACTCCTTCACTTCCGCTGAACTCCGGGCTTTCGGATCGTGCCGTAGTGATGCCCACGCCGTAGCGCGAAGTCGTCGAGTAATCCCGAGATCGGGATTAGTGGAGGATTAGTGGACGACTTCGCCTTTCGCAAGGGCAAGGATTACGGTTCTTATGGTCGATATGCACACGCATCGGCCGGTGGACCTGTTGCGGGACAGGCTGAACGACACGTTCGCCGAGTGGTTGCGTGCCCATCCCGGTGCCACGGTGATCTGCCGCGACCGTGCGGGCGGGTATGCCGAAGGCGCCAGGCGGGGCGCGCCGGACGCCATCCAGGTCGCCGACCGCTTCCACCTGCTCTACAACCTCACCGGCGCAGTCGACCGGGTGGTACGCGCCCACCGCAAGTGCTTGCACGATCAGCCTGCCACCGAGGCCGTCGCCCAGCCCGTGCCACCGCCGAAGGCCGTCGATGGGTATCGGGCAGAGCTGACTCGTCAGCGGTGGGCCGAAGTGCATGCGTTGTGGGACAAAGGAATCGGCACCACCGCAATCAGCAGGGCGCTCAACCTCGACGGAAAGACGGTGCGTCGCTACGCCCTGGCGGCCAACGCGGACGAACTGCTGACCCAACTGCCCCGATGCCGCAGCTCGCTCGACCAGCACACCGCCTACCTGGCCGGGCGCTGGCAGGAAGGCTGCACGAACGCCGCGATTCTTGCCGCTGAACTGCGCGAACGCGGATACAAGGGCAGCGAACGCCAGGTGCGCCGTCTGCTGCACACCTGGCGGGCCGGCACCACACCACCGATAGCCGCACCCAAACCGCGGCAGGTCACCGGCTGGATCATCCGCCCGGCCGTCCACCGCACCGAACCCGAAAAGGCCGATCTGGCACGGATTCTGGACCGCTGCCCGGTTCTCCGCACCGTCGATCAGTTGGTCAGCGACTTCGGCGGGATGCTTCGTCACCGACGCGGCCAGCACCTCGACGCCTGGATCGCCGCAGCCCAGACCAGCGACGTCACCCAGCTCCAAGGGTTCGCCGCCAGGCTACTCAAGGACTATGACGCGGTCCGCAACGGACTCACCCTCCCCTGGAGCAGCGGCGCTGTCGAGGGAACTGTCACGAAACTGAAGGCGGTCAAAAGAGCCATCTACGGCAGGGCCAACTTCGACCTTCTCCGACGCCGCAAGCTGCTCGACGGCTGACCCGAACATCAACGCCACCAACAACTTTGTGCCAGAGCCACTTCCACATGGCCATTGACAGAATGGATTGTCTTCCAGGCCGAGACCGCCATCATCAGGCATCCCGCTCATCTCCCTCCTGACAAGACGCATTGCCCATCAGCCGCGCTCATGGAGTGGTGCGACTGGTACAAACAATGCCCGACTGCATTCCCGGTTGAACTACCTGACCCGGCCGAATACGAAGCCGCGTACTACTCTCAACAATCGCCAAGCCACCGGCGCTGGTCTGAAACCGAAGCCGGTCCCTCACCCGCGACGGTTCACCACCCGCGTGGCAACCCACAGTGTCGCCCACCATGATTAGAACGATCGTGTGATCGCCAGACAGCACGACAACAGCGAAACCACCCGGACCGGCCTCGGGCGGCCCGCAATGAATCCCCGCCGCGTACCACGACACCCAGCCATCGAAAACAAAGCCAGGACCTTAAAACGCAAGTTCAGTTTGGGTGGTCCAGGGTGAGACTGCCCTGGGCCACCCAACCTAAGAACTTGCACTTTCATCGAGGAGTGCTCTAAAAGACGACGTGCAGAGGGCCAAAGGAACGATGGGAAAAGGCCCGGAAGTGCGGCGCTTCCTTTGTTGGATCGAGACGCACATTTGGAATACGGCTCATCAACGCTTTCAAGGACTCTCGCATTTCAAGCCTCGCGAGCCACATACCGAGACAAACCCGGGGACCGATGCCGAATGCAAGATGATCGGCTGGCGACTTTCGATTCAAATCGATCAAATGCGGGCAAGCATAATGGTCGGGGTCTCGATTGACGGCTGCGTGAACCAGGCAGATCAGGTCATCCTTTTTGACCACTGTATCTCCGATCGACACATCTCGATTAGCAACTCTGAACCGCCACTGGACAGATCCTAGGAAGCGCAGAGTTTCTTCGACAAACGTATTAAGAGTGCCTTCCTGGTCGCGCGACACTGCTTCACGGAGCGACGGTTCGGAAATGAAGAGATAAAACACATTCGCAAGGGCGTTTGTGGTAGTTTCTCCTGCGGCGAGCTCGATATTTCTTACAATCGAGATCACTTCGTCCACACCGACCGGCCCATAGTATTCCGGTGCTTGAGTCCATATTTGGCTGATGAAGTCGGTACCCGGTCTATTCCTTCGCTCGATGACGAGTGGACGATAGATATTGTTCAGTTCGTCGGACGCAAGTTTTGCTTTCCGGGTGAATTCCTCGCCCGTGTAACCCATGCCCACCCAAGTCACGATATCTTTGTGCCAGCTGCCGAGGTCAGCGATGAAACCGTCGTCCTTCCAAGGAAGCCCGAACATTGACGCCATGATTCGCGTGGTCACCACTTCGGAAAATTCGCTGACCAGCTCGGCGTTGCCTTTTTCGGCGAAACGATCAATAGCGTTATTGATGACCGGGACGACGTGCTCCTCACGATATTTAGGCATGCGCGAAGGGCCGAGGAGCTTGAGGTAGAGCCGACGCATACGAGCGTGCTCCTCTCCGAGCAACGAGCCAACGCCCACCCTGCCGCCCTTAATTTCGTACAGCAGAGGCGGTGCGTCAGCAGCCACGATCCGATATGTACCCTCGTCGGATTCGACTGCCTTGCATAGGTCGTAGCTCAACGCGAGCCAGCAATTCATCCCGGCGTCCCAAATGATAGGACCCCTCTTCCGCAGTGCCTCATATGCAGGAAACGGATCATTGTCGGCCAGCGAGAGGATCGACCATTCTGCCGACGGCGGAGAGATTTGTAGGGCACTCACGAGGAATTCCTTTTCTGAAGAAAGAATGCTTCGTTAACCCGAGCTAAACGCAGACATTTGTCGCGCGTCCATAAAGCCCTAGATTGCTTGCAGCTAGAACGCCAAGAACCTACAGCTTGTCGGCACTCAGGGCGATTCCGAAAGACGGCTTTGCAGCTTGCGCCTGCCAAAGTGGAGATAAAATGCTGCAAGCAAAGCCGTTGAGCTCACGGATTTGAGCGCTCTTCGGAATGCTCAAACCCGTGCAGCTTAAATGACAGATATCAAAGCTCAACAGTGGGCAATTTTTCGGGTGAAATCTCCGACAAGAATTCACCACCGCGCGGGGTAACTCTAATAACCTCTTCCGTTTCGAACACACCGCCGGCGGCCACAAGCTTGGGTTCTACGTGAAGAATCATGTCCTCCTGAATGAGTTCCGTAGACCCAGGCATCAACGATGGAGGCTCAGTACCAATAACGCCTGACCCATGTCCAACACGTCCTGCGCCGGGTGTCAGGCCAGGGCCTACTACATTTCGCGTAGTCCAGATTTCATGGAAAAGTGCGAAGGCATCGCCACCGGTCATTCCGGGGCGAATTCCTTCCGCCACGCGAAGTGTCACGCCTCTGACGAATTTGTAGAGCTCCTCCTGTTCAGGGGTTGCTTTGCCTACCTTGGTCACGCGGTTCAAGTCACTCCTTGAGTCGCCGCGGCGGGCGCCGATGTCGACCCATATGAAGTCGTCTCGTTGTAGTTTGTAGTCAGTGTTCGGTTGAGTAGGGCTTTTTACACTCTGCTGGAAGCGGACCGGGAGCCAATCAACGCTATCTGCGCCTAGTGCAATCAGGCGTTGTTTGAGCAGCTGCCCGTATTCATATTCTGTAATTCCGAGACGGAGGTCCTCCAACCCACCGAAATAGGCATCGGTCGCAATTTTGCTAACCGTTCGCTTCGCCTCAATTTCGTGTTCGGTCTTAATCGTGCGCTGGCGCCAAATCAGATCGGCAGCGTCTGTGAGACGAAAGTTGTTCGGCTCGCTGCGCAGAGAATCCGTCAATGCGATCGATCCGCGACCACGCATGTCCGGCCCGTAGTCGAAGCCAATATCGGATCCGGACGGTAGCCCATTCAAGCAACTTTCCACGCTTTCCAGGGCGGCATCGATAAATCCATCATAGAATACCTCCTTCACATTCGAATTCCGACCACAATATTCATTGTGCCCTTCGATTGGACTCATCACGATCGAAACCTCAGGCTTGTCGCGCCTAATGATTCCGAACATCGGTCGTGAATTGGCCGCCCACAAAAGAGTCCTGAATCCCGTATAGTACACGAAATTCACCTCAGAGGTAATGATCAGCGCGTCTAGCTGCCCCCTCGCCATATTGTCTTTCAACTGAGCAATCCGGGCGTTTATCTCGGACTCTCCTGGCCAAGCCGGATTTATTGTCGACATCATTGCCTCTCAGCAGGTTGAGTTGGCGCCTATTCCCAGGGCTGACGACGGGCGCCGGGGGAAATGTGAATGTATACCCTGCGGGTTAGTTACCCTGTGACCTCTTGTGGGGTATTACCAGCCTAAGTCGCGGCCACCTCGTTCGTACATGACCAACACGACACCCCTCAGTTCTGGATTGGTACTGCTCAAATGAAGTAGGGACACCCCCCTGTGCGAGTGGGGAAGGCAGGGTTCGTCGGGGTGGCCGTGTCGTTCGTGGAGTCAGATCCGAGTGTCGCAGTACCTGCGCGATATCGGCCAAGCTTTGGCCCTGGCGCAGCATTTCGGTGACCACCCGGTGGCGCAGCTGGTGCCCGCCGACAGGTGCGTGCTCCGACGCGACGGCAGGCGCAGTAGACGATGTTGAGGATCGTGCTGGGGGTGGACCGGTTGCGGCGGGGTATATAACGTCAATCTCACCTTCGGGCCAGAGCAGCACGGCCGATCCTGGCGCAGATGCTCCGCGACAGCCGCACTCACCGGAAACGTTAATAGGAGTCGATCCAGCCGTCGCGCCTTGTCGCGCACCGCGACTTCCCCTTGCCGTCAGTCGATATCGCGGAGTTGCAGGGCTGGGCCTCGCCGCTCCACAACCCAACCGGGCCAGCAGAATCAATACTGCGTAGTCGCGGCGTCCGCTCACCGTCGACCGATCACAGCTTTCGAGCACAGCATCGACCTCGGCAACACTGGGACCACTGGGTAGCTAGCCGGGTGCCCCACCACACCGTGACCGGCGGCATCGCTGCGCCGAGATCGACATCGAGCCGACGCCGCGGATACAGAAAGCGCAACAATGCACGCAGGTTGGCGGCCTCTCGTTTCGCCGACTCCACCACCAACCGCGCCCCGGCCACCAGCAGATAGGCGTTGACCTCACCGCCGATCAGGTCCTCGTCACCGACATCGCAGCGCACCCGTGAATACCGTTGCACCAGAAGCCGCTTCGCGACCCACTCGTGCCGTAGAACCGTGGTCGCCGTCAAGCCGCGTTCATCGAGCAAATGCTGACGATAGTCAGTCAGCAACCGATCCCGTGCGGTCACCGCCGCGGCGCCGCAGCTGCGATCACACCTTGCCAGCAGACACGCCGGCAGCACCGCCTCGATCGCCCTCGTGGGGACCCTGCGCTGCCCCGAGCGAGGGCAGCAGCGAAGAACTGTAAGACCACTGTTGACGTGAGGTCCTGCGCAGCCATATCGGCCCTGGTCATCCACCGATTCAACTGCCTCATGAGCTTCAGCTATTGGGCGATCACACCGGGTTTGTGTCCCCGCATCTACAGTCCTCGCTTGAACCCAGCAGCGAACTTCACCAGCGGGTCCTCACTGGCTATCCATCCAGTCGTCCCGATCGTTGCTCCTCCCCGACGCGGAAACACCCTGCCTCCGCAACCAAAGAGTGCGACGCCCGAACTTACACCGAGCAAAAACCGGCACTCCGAACCAATTACCCAGCACGACAACAACTCCCACCTCACCCCGCTAGACATAGGGATAATCCACGCCTCGAGATAAGATGAGTAATCCCGATAGCGGGATTACTGGATGACTTAAGTGTTCGCCGGTGACGCATTTATAGGACGATCGAAGAGCCGGGACTTCAGCGGAAGTGAAGGAGTTTCAGTGGGAACTCAAGGGCGGACCTCAACCCTAGAGATCAACAGCGTCACCCAACCCGCCGGGGATACCATCGGCGCAGGTAAAAAATCTAGGCGCTACCCGGCATCGAAATGGGGCGAGAATGGCGTGAAATCCGACCATGCATTAGTTCACATTCGCGCAATCGACGGATATGCACGTGCGCCTCAACATTAGCTTCGATATTTAGGGCTGCCAGTGATCATGTACTCGGAAAGCATCGAGCGCGGCGTGGATAGCCGCTTGCATAGTGGCATCCCGTTCCTCGCCGCGCCGACAGCAGGCTGCAATTTCCACGACCAAGACCTCGCCTTCGATGGGCCGCCAGGAAACGCGCCCGAGCCGACCGGCGTCGGTCCTGGAAATGAACGTGATTGCATGGCCGGACGACAGCCCTGATTCGACCATAAGCGCCCGGCGTCCCTTTTCACACTGTTTTACCTTGTGTGGTCGGAACCCATTTTCCCTGCAGGTCGCAAGAATGTGGTCGTACAGTCCGGGTGCAGCACTGCGGGAGGTCATGAGAAGCGTCTGGCCTGTCAAGTCCGCGAGCCGGATCGGTTGCTCGCCCGCGAGTGGGTGCTCCGGAGACGTGGCGACGCCGAAGACCTTCCTCAGTGGAGGCGATACCCAAAGACCCTGTGTGTCGATGGGAAGGCACAGCAGTCCAAGATCGATGCGGCCGACGAGAAGGTCTTTGTGTTGATCGGCCGTTGAGGCCTCCGACCAGTCGAGATTGATGTGTGCCGCAGCCAGCCGAGCCCGCAGTGTACGCAGGACCTCGGGGGATGTTGTACTCACGAATGCTGCGCGCAATGTCTGGTCGACCCCGGCTGGCAGGGCCATCGCTTCGACGGTGGCGTCGAAGGCTCGAAGGGTCTCCCTTGCAAGCGGTAGCAATTTGCGGCCGTGAGATGTGAGCTGGACTGCCCTGTTCGTACGGGTGAAGAGCTGAACGCCAAGCTCGTCTTCGAGGTCTGTGATGCGCTTCGACAGGGGGGGACGGCTCATGTACAGCCGACTTGCGGCACGGCCGAAGTGCAGTTCCTCGGCGACGGCCATAAAGTACCGCAGGTGCCGAATGTCCACCCGCCGAAGGATACCACGTCGGAAACGATGGGTGCACCCTATGAGCTCCTAACAGGTTCGCTGAGCTGGGATCGGGTTCTCTTGCAGTGCAGGATGTTTCGGTGTGGCAGCACCTTAGCCTCAATACCGTTCAGTTAGCGAGTTCGACGGTATGGTATCGGCGTGCCTCGTGGTGGATGGGTGAAGTCGGCGTCGGATCGTCGATTGTCGGATTTGGTGTCGGTGGGGTTGTTGACCAGGGTTTTTCCTGCTGATGTGGTCGATGAGGTGATCGCTGAGGCG
>NZ_JBHZCS010000144.1:0-8922 GCF_042755705.1 Nocardia sp. NPDC059154 | reverse complement strand
GATCCGCGACGACATCCACGAAGCCTTCCTCAGCCTGGCCTGCAGCATCATCTGCTGGCGCCGGCTGGTCAACCTCTCACTCTGTTAGGAGTTCTTAGTGTGAACGCAACTTCGGCCACGGAGCCCATCAAGCGGGATCCCCATCAGCGCCGTCGCACGCTCCCTTTTACCGTATCAGCTTGTCATTTCCGATGATGTCCGACCTATGAGGATTGAGCATCGGTCATGGTCGTGATTTCGATCGGCCCCGACCACCCACACGGTAGACCGCAAGATCCGACCGTCGTTAGCGCGGTCATACCACCTGCATCGGTCGTCGCTGTAATGAACGCGTTCGCCGCATAGCCACGCTGCGGGCACGACCCAAAATAGTTGAGCACTTCACGCCGTCGGTGTCTTATAGCGGAGGCCGACGTGCCGATTGCCGCAGTTCCCGACCGCTTTGCTCTACGCGATTCCATGCTTGTACCCTTTTTTCGGTCCCGATAGAGTTGCGAAGTTAGATGTGGTGTCAGTTGCCGACCGGTGGCGCGTCATAGAGCGTTAGACCGCCAAAACAGTCGCGCGTGCGACGGACGGGTCGTGTCACAAACGATTTGGCCACCCGACTTTTCGGCACGTTCTATGCCCGTACAGAAGAGAGTGCATTGCCGCTGCGCGAATTGCGGGAAGTCGAGAGTGTCCCCAGCCAGATCCAAATCTGCACATCGTCGCCCGACGCCAAGCCTCGCATCGCGACAGATCGGCAATTCGCACACACCGAACCGAATGTTGCCCGCCTGCTCTCAGACTCGGACGATGAGGGCGTCGCCTTGGCCGCCGCCACCGCACAGCGCGGCCGCACCGACCCCGCCGCCGCGCCGCTGCAGTTCCAGCGCCAGGTGCAGCACGATCCGAGCGCCCGACATCCCCAGCGGATGACCGATCGCGATCGCGCCGCCGTTGACGTTGACCTTCTGCGGGTCGATACCCAGCTTGCGGGTCGAGGCGATCCCGACCGCCGCGAACGCCTCGTTGATCTCCACCAGATCCAGATCCACCGGCGAAATACCTTCCTTCGCGCAGGCTTTCGCGATCGCGTTGGCCGGCTGGTCCTGCAGCGTGGAATCCGGACCGGCCACCACACCCGCGGCACCGATCTCGGCGATCCAGCTCAACCCCAGATCCTGGGCCTGTTGCCTGCTCATCACGACCACCGCCGCCGCACCGTCGGAAATCTGCGACGCCGACCCGGCGGTGATGGTGCCGTCCTTGTGGAAGGCCGGACGGGCCGGACGCAACTTGCCCAGCGACTCCACGGTCGTATCCGCGCGCACACCCTCGTCCTCGGCCACCACAATCGGATCGCCCTTGCGCTGCGGCACTGACACCGGCACCACCTCGTCGGTGAACACACCGTTCTTCCACGCGGCCGCGGCCTTCTGATGCGAGGCGGCGGCGAACGCGTCCTGCTCTTCGCGGCCGATACCGTCGCCAGTGTTGCGGGACTCGGTCAAAGCGCCCATCGCCTGATCGGTGAAGATGTCGTGCAACCCGTCGTAGGCCATGTGGTCACGCAGCGTCACGTCGCCGTACTTGAAACCCTCACGGCTCTTCTCCAGCATGTGCGGGGCCCGGCTCATCGACTCCTGCCCGCCGGCCACCACGATCTCGTACTCACCGGCACGAATCAGCTGATCCGCCAACGCGATCGCGTTGATACCCGACAGGCACACCTTGTTCAGCGTCAACGCCGGAACATCCATCGCAATACCACCCGCCACCGCGGCCTGACGCGCCGGAATCTGACCCGCACCCGCGGTCAAAACCTGACCCATGATCACGTAATCAACCGATTCGGGCAGCACACCACCGCGCTCCAACGCCGCCGCGATCGCGAAACCACCCAGATCCGAACCGGAAAAACCGGACAAATCACCGAGAAGCCGACCGGCCGGAGTCCGAGCACCGGAAACAATGACAGAAGTCCGTGCCTCAGACATGCGCCGGCACCTCCAGATCGACGATCAGTTCCGCACCGGTCGCGGCGACTATCTGCCCGACGGTGACACCGGGCGCGAGCTCCCGGAGCACCAAAGTTCCGTCGCGTACGTCGATCACGCCGAGATCGGTGACAATCCGTTGCACGACAGCCTTTCCCGTCAACGGAAGCGTGCAGTGTTCGACGATCTTGGCGCCGCCGGCGCGGTCGGTGTGTTCCATGACCACGATGACGCGCCGGGCACCGTGCACCAGATCCATGGCGCCGCCCATACCCTTGACCATCTTGCCCGGCACCATCCAGTTGGCCAGATCCCCGTTTTGAGAGACCTGCATACCGCCCAGGACCGCGGTATCGATGTGCCCACCGCGAATCATGCCGAACGACAACGCCGAATCGAAGAACGCTGCCCCCGGATTCATCGTCACGGTCTCCTTACCCGCGTTGATGAGATCAGGATCGACCTCACCCTCCGTCGGGTACGGACCGGTTCCGAGGATGCCGTTCTCCGAATGAAGCACCACCTTCACCCCTGCAGGAAGGTGGTTCGGGATCAAGGTCGGCAGCCCGATCCCCAGATTCACGTACTCGCCATCGATCATTTCGGCCGCGGCGCGGGCGGCCATTTGCTCCCGTGACCAGCTCACGCCGACACCGTCCTCTTCTCGATTCGCTTCTCTTGTGCACCGACATGCAATACTCGCTGGACGAACACCCCCGGGAGGTGAACCCTTGCCGGGTCGAGTTCCCCCGGCTGCACCAGTTTCTCGACCTGCGCGATAGTGATCCGGCCCGCCATTGCGGCCAGCGGATTGAAATTCATTGCGGTCTTGTTGAATACCAAATTCCCTTCACTGTCCCCGATCTCCGCGTGGACAAGTGCGAAATCTGCGACAATCGCACGCTCAAGGACGTAGGTCCGACCATCGAATTCACGCGTCTCCTTGGGCGGCGACGCTATCGCGATCGAGCCGTCGGCACCGTATAGCCAGGGCAGCCCCCCTTCTGATATCGGGGTACCGACACCGGCTGGCGTGTAGAACGCCGGGATACCGGCGCCGCCAGCACGCATCCGCTCGGCCAAAGTCCCTTGCGGAGTCAGTTCTACTTCGAGCTCGCCGGACAGATACTGACGCGCGAATTCTTTGTTCTCGCCCACGTACGACGCCGTCACACGACGGATTCGACCAGCAGACAGCAAGACCCCCAATCCCCAGTCGTCGACACCGCAGTTGTTGGAGAAGACCTCGAGCTCCGAGACACCCCGGGCCGATAGAGCCGTGATCAGCTCGCTCGGGATACCGCACAGGCCGAAACCTCCGACCACCAGCGAGGCACCGACCGTGACGTCTGCGACAGCCTCGGCTGCAGACCCGCATACCTTCATCGCCACTTGAGAACCAAACCTCTCGTCCATTTAGCGAACGTCGCGTTACTCGATCAAAGTCAACGTCACGTGCGAGTACCTGACAAGCGCGCCGCGAATAGTGTTCGAACCACGAGCAGCTCACGAGCTTCGCGTCCATTAGACGAACGCGTGTGGTTAGACTTGTGGCATGTCTCGTTCAGCGCAGCAGAGTCCTCATGTGGTCGAACGAGTAGCGCGGTTGCTGCGCGCCATCAGCGCGCACGAGTCTGTCGGTATCTCGACGACCGCGCTTGCTAATACCACCGGCTTGGCCCGTCCCACAGCTCATCGACTTCTGACCTCGCTGGCCACCGAAGGGCTCGTCGATCGAGATACCAAGACCGGCCTCTGGTCACTCGGACCCGAGTTGTATCTCCTGGGAGCCGCTGCGGCCAACCGATACGTCATCACCGACCAAGCTCGCGACATCGTCGACAAGATCTCGCGCCTCACCGGTGAGAGCGCCTTTCTCTCGGCGCAACGAGGAGACGAGACCGTATGCATCCTGAGTCGAGATGGTAGCTTTCCCTTGCGTTCCCACGTTCTGCATGAAGGCAAACGCTTTCCATTGGGCGTCGCATCGGCCGGCTTGGCGATCTTGAGTCATCTACCGAGCCGCGAGATCGACGACTATTTCACCCGCATCGATCTAGCCACCGAGTGGGGAGAAGCCCACTCGGAAAGGCGAATTCGCGAACGCATCGCGCTGACACTGACCAACGGATACGCCGTCAACCCGGCGCTTATCGTCGAGGGCAGCTGGGGCATGGGGGCGGCTGTTTTCGACCGCTCAGGCCGACCCGCATGGGCACTGACCATCACAGGAGTTGAAACACGCTTCCGAGAACCGCGACGCAGCGAGCTGGGAAAGCTCCTTCTGGATCACGCACACCAGCTGACGGTGCGCCTTAAAGTATCCCTGTGACGCCTGGACCGATCTTCGGTACGGTCACGCGACTCGCACCTCCTGCCGATACACGGTGCGGACGATCGGAACGCTCAGCCCCACAGTGTGTGCCATCGTGCCCGGCAGCGTGTGTGTACGTACACGGATGAGGTCTTACCGGCCGCGATCTCGCCCCGATCATCGAGCCCCACCGCCTTGGCCGGGTTCGTGCTGATCAGCTTCGCTCCCTCTTCGAGTCGGAGCGTCCCGTCGGCGACAAGCTGGAACACGGCTTGCAGTGGGCTGGAGGGTACATAGTCGGAGGAGAGGATATGGAGCAGTCCTCGCCGAAGCAGCGCTGACGCCGCGACGTTGCCGGACTGGCTTCCACCGCGCACGATGTTCGGTGCGCCCATGACGACCGAAAGACCGTGCGCGACGGCGGATTCGGCTGCGGCGATCGTGGTCGGGAACTCGGCGATGCGCACACCGAGCCCGACTGATTCCTCCACGTGTTCGTTCGTCGCGTCATATGAATCATCCAGACCCTGATCATTGGAACTATGTTCCAAGGGTGGGTGGGTGAGCAACGGGTGGGCGCCCAGCGTGCACCACACCGACCCGCCCGGATCTACCGGATCAAGCCTGTGCCAAGCAAGGTATCTCACCCGCCGAGCTGGATGGCCGGCCGATTTCGGCCACTACGGCCCGTTCTTCATCCGCATGTCCTGGCACGCCGCGGGGCCGTTTGACCGCAATCTCGGTCAGCAGGATCTGCTCGACCACGTCGCGTTCGGCGATGCCGTGCGCTCGGGCCTGATCGGTGATCTGCTTGTCCACCAACGGGGGTTCGCACGTAGCCGGGATTGACGCAGTTGCTCGTGACCCCGTACGGGCCGCCCTCGAGTGCGGTGACCTTCGACAAGCCTTCGAGGGCGTGCTTGGCGGTGACGTAGGCCGATTTGTAGGCCGAGGCCCGCAACCCGTGCACCGAGGGCAGGTTGATGATGCGACCGAACCGATTCTCGATCATGTGCGGCAGCGCCGCGCGGATCAGCAGAAACGGTGCCTCCACCATGAGGGCGAGCATGGCCCGGAACCGGTCCGGTGCGAAGTCGACGATCGGGCTCACGGCCTGGATCCCGGCATTGTTGACCAGGATGTCGACATCCAGGCGCAGCTCTTCGAGCGCGGTGGTGTCGAGCAGGTCGACGTCGGCGACGGTGACCGCCGCGCCGCGCCGCGCCAGCTCCCGGGCGCAGGCCGCGCCGATCCCGCTCGCGCCGCCGGTCACCAGCGCGGCGCGGCCCGCCAGGTCACCTAGGTTCGCCTCGCTCACGCGCTGACCGCCTTCGGATCGGTGCCGGCGGCGAGCTCGCGGGCGTCGGCGAGGTCGATCTCGGTCAGATCCAGGCCCTTGGTTTCGCGGGCGAAGAACACCGCGACCGCGGTGATCACACACGCCACGCCCAGATAGACCGCGATCGGCACCGAGGACTTGCAGGTCTCGAGCAGCCGCACCGCGATGATCGGCGCCAGCGACCCGGCGACCAGCGAGGTGACCTGATAGCCCAGCGACACACCGGAATACCGCATCCGGGTCGGGAACATCTCGGCCATGATCGCCGGCTGCGGGGCATACATGAACGCATGGAACACCAGCCCGAGAATGATCGAGCACAAGATCACCACGTTGTGTTTGGAGTCCATCATCGGGAAGGCGAAAAAGCCCACGTCGCCGCGGTCACCGCACCCACCAGATACACCGGGCGGCGGCCGATGCGATCACTGAGCCGTCCCACCTGCGGGGTGATCGCGAAGTGCACGGCGTGCGCGACCAGCAGCCACCACAGGATCACCTTGGTGTCCGCGCCGACATGCACCTTGAGATAGGTGATGGAGAAGGTGACCACCAGGTAGTACATGATGTTTTCGCCGAAGCGCAGCCCCATGGCGGTGAACACGCCACGCGGACACCGCTTGAGGACCTCCACCGCGCTGAACCCGGTGGCCTGCTCCTGCTCGGCCTGTTCGCGGGCGGCGGTGAAAATCGGCGTGTCGGTGATCTTGGTGCGCACGTAGTAGCCGATGAGCACAACCACCGCTGACAGCCAGAACGCCACACACCACCCCCCACGACAGGAACGACGCGTCCGACAGCGAGGAGGTCAGTACCAGCAGCACCACCGCGGCCAGGATGTTGCCGACCGGTACCGCGGCCTGCGGCCACGCCGACCAGAACGCCCCGGCTGCGTTCCGGACTGTGCTTGGCGACCAGCAGCACCGCACCGCCCCACTCGCCGCCGACCGCGAAGCCCTGGATAAAGCGCATCAGCACCAGCAGGGTGGGAGCCAGGTAGCCGACCTGGCCGAAGGTCGGCAGGCAGCCCATCAGGAGGTCGAGGCGCCGACCAGCAGCAGGCTCAGCTGCAGCAGCTTCTTGCGTCCGTACTTGTCGCCGTAGTGCCCGAACACCACGCCACCGACCGCGCGGCGAAGCCGACCGCGTAGGTGACGAAGGCCGCGAGAATCGCGTCGAGATCGCTGGTGCCCTTGGCGAAGAGCACCTTGTTGAAAACCAGGGTCGCCGCGGTGCCGTAGAGGAAGAACTCATACCACTCCACGACGGTGCCGGCCATCGAAGCCGCCACCACCCTCCGAAGCCCGGACAGGGCGGAATCGCTTCCGCGCCTGGTTGTGCCGACGCTCATCACACTTTCTCCTTACGCTGGCCGCCACATCCCCCTTCGCTGTGATGCGGCGCACAAATTGCATCGATGAACGGGTATTCGTGCACATCCGCGCCTCAATCATGGCGAATTCCGCACCACGGCTCTGCAAGAATGCAGACATGGTCGCTTCCTACCCGAGCCCCGACGATCTTCTCGTGCTGCTGGCGGTCGCCCGGACCGGCCGATACATCTCCGCCGCCGACGAGCTGGGCATCAACCACACCACCATCTCCCGCCGCATCTCCGCCCTCGAGCATGCCCTCGGAGGCCGCGTACTCAGCCGTGGTGCTGGCGGCTGGGAACTGACCGATCTCGGCCGAGACGCCCTCGGGGCGGCCGAAGCCGTCGAATCGGCGGTGCGCTCGATCGCCACCGGCGCCAGCGGCATACGAATCCTCGAGGGTGTGGTCCGCATGTCGGCGACCGACGGCTTCAGCGCCTACATCGCCGCGCCCGCCGTCGCCGAGGTCCGTCGTCGGCACCCACGGATCGCCGTGGAAATCATCGCCGCCACCCGCCGCGCCTCCGAGCATCGCTCAGGCCTGGACCTGGAAGTGGTCGTCGGCGAACCCAAAGCGCGGCGGGCCCGCGCGATGCCCCTGGGGGACTATGTCATCGGTCTCTACGGCACTCAGCCCTACTTCGACGCCAATGGCGCACCACAGTCGATAGCCGACCTCACCGAACATCCACTGGTCTATTTCGTCGATTCCATGCTCCAGGTCGACGACCTCGATCTGGCACCCAACTTCGTGCCCGCCATGCGCGAATCAGTCACCTCCACAAACGTTTTCGTGCACGTCGAAGCCACCCGTGCAGGAGCAGGCCTGGGCCTGCTGCCCTGCTTCATGGCCGACCGCCACCCCGACCTCATCCGGGTTCTTCCCGACCTGGTCGCCATCCGCCTCACCTACTGGCTCGTCGCACGACCCGAGACCCTGCGACGCCCCGAAGTGGCCGTCCTCGCCGACGCCCTGCACGCCCGTGTCCGGTCTCAACGCGACATTCTGCTCGGCGAACCAGCCAGCCAAGACGAGATCTAGCTGCACGCTCGGAGGCAGCCCGCGAGCAGCCCGGCCTGCTCTGTTGGCCGGGGCGTCGCTACAGCCCCGAAGGATTGGATCTTGTTGGCCCGTCAGTCATTTGGGTGGGAAACGGGGGTGCTCTACCCACGACCGTCCGGGTGGACAACGACTATTTCTGCGTGTTTGCACATGCCTGGTGCGGAACTGGGCATTGATCGCAGGACCAGCGTGCGCAAAAACTTCTTTCGCGCTCAGTGATCCGCATCACAGCCGGGGGGTGTGCATCATCACAAAGGAGTAGCTGCAATATTCGCGATACCCATACCGGTCAGCTCGTAGGCGATGGTGCCGTTGGGAAGTGAGAGGTGCTGGGTGGCCATGGCGATCTCCTAGGCTATTTGTGATAGCTAAAAAGCTATCATCAGTAGCTTGTGTAGTCCAGCGAAGCGACGCACATCACACTACGTGCCGCGTCAGGGCAGCCGGTGGACCGCGTCGATGTCGCGTTTGCGCGGGTAGGCGGCGTCCTCCGCGTGGTCGGTCGTCACGATGGCTGGTTGGCGGGCCGGTCCGGCGCCGGCGCACCTACTCGGTGTGAAACGCGCGGCCCGGCGCGTTCTCCGCGCGCCGCCCCGGCTCGGTGCACGGATCGATCGGGCGCGCCAGTGCCTCCCGGCCACTGTGCTCGGTCGATGCTGGATTCCGGCCGGCCGTGATCGTCAGTTCCGGCCTCGCCGTATCCCCCTGGCTGCCGACGCCTCGACACCGGGTTCGCCGTCCCGGGGATCGCCGCTTCTGTTCGTCGGGCTGATCGTGCCGCACCTGGTGCGCATGCTCGTCGGCCCCGGCCACCGGGTGCTGATCCCGCTGTCGGCCATCGTCGGCGCGGT
>NZ_JBHZCS010000143.1:0-9168 GCF_042755705.1 Nocardia sp. NPDC059154 | reverse complement strand
TTTCGGCGACCTCGGCGTCGGAGATCGGTTCACCGCTGTCGGGGTCGCGGACCGCGCCCGGGTATTTCACCGGTGTCCACGCATTGCCGGGGATCGACGTGATCGCCCGCGCCACGGCGCGGTTGTTCGTCAGCACCAGCGAGAAGCGGGCTCCGAGGCGGTGACACGCGCTGATCACGCCCACGACCACCGAAGGCGGAATCCCCGCGCACCAGGATCTCACCGGTCACCCCGGCCGCGCGGGCGGTGGTGACGGCTTGGGCGATCATCCGCCCGGCCCCTTTGGCCGATCTCGCTTTCCCGGCGCGCAACCGCATTCCCGCGATCACCGGCGCAGCCAGGTCGGTGCTGATCGTGGTCGCCAGTGGTGAAAGCCCTTTGCGCAGAACCTGTTTGCCCGAAAATTTTGGTGAACCCGTAGGACGCGCCCTGCTCGGCATACCCATAGACCGGCCGCAGCAACGAGTCGATATCGACGAACGCCCGCGCGCTGGCGCCGGGGGAGCAGATCGGCCCGCGCATACAACCGCGACAGGTGCGCAGCACCGATTCGAGCTGACGGGCATGCCCGAAGCTGAACTCCCGTAACAGGGTTGCGACCGTCGACGGCGCATACATCCGGTCGAACACCGCGCTCATGCCGCTGCTGCGCAGCACATCGATATCGTCGATGCTGTCCGCGCCGGCACACATCCCAGCGATCAGTGTCACCAGTTTCGGGCCAGGGTTCGCCGACCGGGACTTGATCCGAGGCTCGGCGATCGCCACCTTCCCGGTCAGCAACTCACCCAGCCCGGTGCGTGTCACTCTAAACAACGCCATTACCGCCGACGACGCTGCTGACGCCTTCTTGACCTTGGCTTCATTTCCCGGCCGCTGCGCGGCAACACGCTGCAGATCAGCCCGCCTTTCATCACCCCTGTCTATGAACTCGTTCAGTTCATCGATGCCATCAACTACGTCCTGTGTGAAGAGGAAGCCAAGAGACCACGGACCTGACTGCCGGAGCCGGGACGTCGGTTGCCGCGCCCGATCCGGATCGTGCGCTGGCCGCCGACGCGGCTATTGCTCACGTGGACCTGCCCAGAAGTATCGACGTATTCAGCGTCGTCAACCCGGCCACCGGATACGTCCTTGCACATGTTCCCGACGCCAATCCTGATGAGGCGTTGCAAGCGCTGTCCGCGTCCGACGAAGCCGGTCGAGACTGGGCTGTCCGTACCCGCGCCAGCGCGCCGACATCCTGCATCAGTGGTACGACGCGATTATCGAACATGCCGAGGACATCGCCCTGCTCATCACCCGGGAGATCGGCAAACCGCTGGCCGAGGCGCGGGCCGAGGTCACCTACGGCAGCGACTTCGTCCGCTGGTACGCCGAAGAAGCCGTCCGTCCCGGCGGCACCGTCCGCGACGTGCCCACCGGTGGCGGCACCCTACTCACCGGACGCGCCCCCCTCGGGCTGTCGGTGCTGATCACCCCATGGAACTTCCCCTGGCCATGGCGACCCGCAAGATCGCCCCCGCATTGGCTGCCGGCTGCCCCGTGGTCATCAAGCCCGCCGCCCTCACTCCGTTTGACGACCTACTACGCAGTCGACCTTGCGCGGCAGGCCGGCGTCCCCGACGGCCTCATCCAGGTGGTCAGCACCAGCGATTCGTCGACATTCAGCACCGCGGTTCTCGCCGACAGCCGCGTACGAAAGATCTCCTTCACCGGCTCGACGGGCCTCGGCAAGGTGCTGCTGCGCCTCGCCGCGGAAAACGTGCTGCGCTCGTCCATGGAGCTCGGCGGCAATGCGCCCCTGATCGTATTCGACGGCGCCGACCTCGAACGCGCCGTCGACGGGGCCTACAAAGCCAAGATGCGCAACGGCGGACAAGCGTGCATCGCCGCGAACCGCATCTACGTCCAAGACGGCATCGCCGAGCACTTCATCGAAGGACTTACCGAGAAGATGGCGGCAACGCGCACCGGCGATGGTCTCGCTGACGGAGTCACCCTCGGCTCACTCATCAACGATGATGCTATGGCCAGCATGCAACAGCTCGTCGACAACGCGGTCGCCCACGGCGCCACCGTGCGCACCGGCGGCCACGCCATCGCCGGGCCAGGCCACTTCTTCCAGGCAACCGTGCTCGACCACGTTCCAGCGACCTCCGACATCGCCAACAGCGAGATCTTCGGTCCCATCGCAGCGATCCAACGCTTCAGCACCCAGGGCGAATACCTGGCAGTCATCATGTGCCACGCTCTGGGCTGGCACTACCGCTGCCGCGACGAAGACGCGGCACATCGCACGAGACCGGACTGCCCGCCGACACCGACGCCGGTACCGTCACCCGCTGGTTCAGCGACTGGTTCGACGCTGGGCACCGCCGCCGCGCCTGAAAAGGTTTAGGTCCAGGGGCCAGGGCCATCCCCGCGAACTCCGCTCTACTAGCCGGGCTCGCCATCGTCCAGCATAGAACTACCACCAACCGTCCCCGCCGCGCCCATGTCGGTTACGGCCACTTCACTGCCGGGGGCTGCCCATAGTGGCCGGGTCGCGGAGGCGATCTGGACGTACCGTTGCAGTACCGGCCCGGCTTCGGGTGCAGGCACGTCGCGGATGTTGTAAAGGTGGCGGGTCAAGATGACGTGTCCGGTCCTGGGTGGGTATGTTGTGCACCCACGACCAGATGGCGCGGCTTCGCAGCGGCTCGGAGCCGGTCCGCCTGAGCCGGGGCAGCTCCGTGCCGATCGGTAGCTACAATGACTTCGCTGGATCTTCGGAGGCATTGCCGTCTCGGCAGAGGTAAGGCCGCGACGCAGACTCTCACCGGTGACTGTTTGTGCGATGGCACGGGCATTCGATGGAAGGGACCACCAGCGCCGGCCGGGGGATATCGGGCTCCGGGAGACCGGCCCGCCATCGGACCCCAACGTTCGCAAGCCTTGACCTGCAGATACTCTTCTGCGAACTCGCGTCGAGTTCATGCTGTGCAGAGGCCGAGGTTTCCTGACGCCTGGTGCCGGTCTTGTATCGAAGTGACGGATATCGCGCGATGTGACGGTGATGATCTGCCGGGGCCGAACAGCGCTGTGATGGTTGTAGCCCTCGTTTCCTGCGCAAGTCTCGTGATCTCACGAGCCGTGAGATAGACGTGGCGGACGGCCCCAGCGGGCGGTGCCGTGATGTCATGAGTCGCCAGATTCGATAGTTAAGTGTTGTTCCACAATATCTGGAACCAAGAAGCGATGGACCACAACTGTCCGTTTGGGGATAATTAACCTATCGTGCCTAAGCCGATTTTCGCCCTATCCAGGGCATTTAGGAGACATTGTTCGCAGACTGTCGCCCGTTCACGATAGCTAATCAATACTTACATTTATCCATGCGTTTCCTTTCGGCTTGGATGAGTATTCTTCCGCTGTTTTCCTATGCCGTGGAACAACTGTTATCCTGGGTGATCTATTCAGGCAGACAGAGTATAAAGAGCTCGTTGGATGCACCTGAAGGTGGTATCGCAAGGTGACATTTTGCCGCCTGGCAATCCGAACGATTACTTTCTGGTCTTCTGTGGGTTCGCGTGCCGCTCTCAAGAGATAAATTCTACATACCCACGTCTCTGTTCAGCGTTCCTGACTTCTGCCTGTAAGCATGGCTAACAGTGTGAAGAGAACTATGCAAGTCGTTAGTAATTTCATATGCAAAATTGGACGGTCATACCTTAGGGATTTCGCGGACAGTGCCGCATCGGCAGTGTTTTCCGGGCCGTCGAATAAGGCAGATTAGGAGCATACAATGAACGACGGCAACGGCGCCGCTCGACGAAAAGTTCTGGTGGCTGCTGGAATAGGAAATTTCGTGGAGTGGTACGACAGCGGGCTGTATGCCCTGTTCGCCACAACGATAGCCACGGTGTTTTTTCCAAAATCTGATCCTACCGCCGCCTTGATGTCTACTTTCGCGATATTTGCGCTAGGCTATGTGACCCGTCCTTTGGGAGGGGTTGTATTCGGCCATCTCGGTGATAGGTACGGTCGACGTTTCACTCTGCTGCTCTCGGTAATGTTGATGAGTGCCGGCACGGTTGCAATGGGTATGCTCCCCAGCTACGCGCAGATCGGAATCGCTGCACCTGTATTGCTGGTGCTCTGCCGACTCGTGCAGAGCTTCTCGGCAGGCGGGGAGTACACTGGCTCGAACATCTTCGTTATCGAACACGCCCCTTCTGGGCGGCGAGGTCTATATGCATCGATTTCCCCGGCGGTGTCCTATACGCCGGTGGTAGTCGGCGTCTTGGTGGCCGAGGTGATGACCTCCACGACGACACCAGAGCAACTGACTGCGTGGGGGTGGCGGGTGCCTTTTCTGGCGGCGGCACCCCTGGCATTGGTTGGTTTGTACCTGAGGTGGCGAGTAGACGAGTCCCCGGAGTTCGCGGCTCTACGTGCCCAAGGGAAACTCGAATCCGCACCGCTGAAGCAGGCCTTCAAGGTCGCGAAAGGACCCATGCTGATACTGATCGGATGGGCGATGGCTTACGCGGTTGCGGTCTTTCTCTTGGGTACATTCATTCTGTCGTACCTGACCGTGACAGTGAAGTTCAGTAAAACTGAATCACTGACCGTACAGCTGGTATTCGCGCTTGTCGTCATGGTGGCATTTGTCCTCGCTGGATACGGCATCGACCGGGTTGGCCTAAAGCGCATGGCAGTTGCTTCCGCGCTCGCCTTGGGAGCCTGGGCCGTCCCCACGTTCATCCTTCTTCAGCATGCTTCCGTCCTAACGGCCTCGCTCGTTGTCGCGGTGTGTGCAGTCTTTTTCGGCGGACTCGGCTCGACGACAGTCTTGGCTGCAGTCGATTTGTTCCCGGCGCGTATTCGCGCCTCTGCAAGCGGGATGGCCTATAATGTCTGCCTTCTCGCGTTCGGGTCGACCGCACCTTACGTGGCGACCTGGCTCATCTCGGAGGGTAATCGTCTCGCCCCCGGCTACTACCTCGCCGGTGTGTGCGCCGTCGCAGCCATAGTAGCCGCTTTCGGAATCGGCAACCATGCTCCGAGCCAACCGCTAGAACGATGTGACACAAGTATGGAGCCGGCGAACGTTGCTGGTCAGTCTGGCAGTGCCCGTGTCCTCATTAATCGGTCTTCTTTTAGTTCGAAACAGCCATCGCCCCGAACGAATTCGAAGCTAAATGAAAAAATCATATGAGACGTGGCGCGTGCAGTGCTCCGAGTGAAACGACTCTTGCGTCACGGCGATCCACAGGATCGGTTGTCGACAGCAGATCAGCGAACCGCACAGCTATTCCTTGGGAAGCTCTTCTAGGAGGGATCGCAAGGCGAAACCACTCAACGATGTCGCCGTCAGTTGGCGCACGTAGCGAGGAACCGCGGTGGTGGAGGCCGTTCGTCGAATCCCCCTCCTGCCTCCGGTGCGTGAATGGACACGAGCGGAACGCCCTCGCGTACCAATTGCTCAGGCTCGCAGGCCGCGAAGACAAGAAAGGACAATCTCGATGAGCGCAGATCCTTCGGAGACCTACACGGTTCCCGAAACGTCGTCGGATGGACACCAGAGGCTCCCTGAGAGGAGGATCGAATCGGTCGAAAATGCACGTGTCGGTCTTGAGCTTTCCCATCAGCTCCCTCGCGACCTCACATCGTTTTTTGCTCCCCGGTCACTGGCTATTGTCGGGGCTTCTGATACGCCGGGTAAGTGGGGGCACTTCTTGGCTACGGCCGCGCTGCGGGGCGCTGACAGGCGATCGGTCTACTTCGTCAACCCATCAGGCCGCCACGTACTCGGACAACCGACCTACCGTCATCTCGGCGGCCTTCCGAAGATCCCCGAGCTTGTGGTGGTCGCAGTACCCATGGCGGCCTTCGATCGCACCATCGATCTTGCACTTAGCTGTGGCAGCAAGGCTATCGTCGCGATTACAGCCGGCTTTGCCGAGGTCGGCGCTGACGGCGCGGAACACCAGCGAGAGTTGGTGCGCCGTGTTCGCGCAGAAGGGGCTTCGTTGATCGGACCGAACTGTCTTGGAGTGCTGGATACCCACGCCGGCCTGGACGTCTCGTGGATTCCCGGAAATCCGGTTTCTCCTGGTCCAGTCGGCGTGATCTCCCAAAGCGGCAACCTCGGCTGTGATATCGCGCGGCGGTTGTCGGAGGTTGGTCTGGGCGTTTCGCGCTTGGTGTCCCTCGGAAATCAGGCTGACATTGGCGTTGCAGACGCGGTTTGGTCGTTGGCCTTGCACGAGGAAACACGTCTCATCGCTGTGTACTGCGAGGACTTCCGAGATGGCCGTGCATTTTTGCGTGCGGCTCAGAAAGCTGTCAGCATCGGCAAACCAGTCGTTTTGATTGACGCCGCTGGGGGGGAAGAGACCGCGCGAGCCGCCCGATCGCATACGGGTGCTCTTACCACCGATGACAGTATCGTTGACGCGGTCTGCCGTGCCTCCGGCACGGTCAGAGTGTTCACACCGACTGAACTCGTCGATGTCGCCCAGATCATGCTGGGCTGCGCACGTCCCCAAGGCAGACGCGTCGGGGTAGTAGCCGACGGCGGGGGACACGCGGTAGTCGCTGCAGACCTCATCACGAGAGCCGGATTGAGTGTCGATCTTTTCAGTGACCGGTTGCGTAAGCGATTAGCCGAGGCGACCCATGACAACGCGCTCACCGCGAACCCAGTCGAGCCCGGTGGAGCGGGTCTCGGTCCAACCGCGATAACTCGGTGTGTCAAGGCTCTGGTGGACGCCCGTGAGGTTGACGCCATCGTGATGACAGGTGGCCTAGGGAGTTACGACGAACTGGGCGATGAGGAACTCGGTCAGCAGGAGGTTCAGAGCGGGATCGAGATTGCACGTCTAGTGGCCGATGCGTCGCTCCCATTGATCGTGCAAACGTATTGCCCTGACACTAGGCCCAGTACAGCCATGAGAGACGCTGGAATTCCGATCTTCAGGGAGCTTGAGCGAGCGATTGGTGCCCTCAGTCGAGTTGTACAGTCCGTCGAACACGTCCCTGAGCCGATCGCGGATCTCACTCCCGATGCAAACCCTCCGGAGATCGATGGCTACTTCGGTGCTCGTCAACTCATCGCGAGCGCTGGTGTTGAGTTCCCGCACGAAATGCAGGTTGACACGCTGGCCGATGCGCTTGCAGCGGCGCAGCTGATCGGCTATCCAGTCGCTCTGAAGGCCGTCTCATTGCTCCACAAATCGGACGCCGGCGGAGTTGCGCTTAACCTGCCCGATGAACAGGCTGTTCGCAGTGCGTTCGACAATATGCAATCAATACCTGGCCCGTACTCCATGCAAGCTATGATCACCAAGCCCGAAGGAGTGGAGCTTGTCATCGGCTGTCGCCGCGATCCACACTTCGGCCCGGTACTGCTAGTCGGCTTCGGTGGGATCTACGCCGAGGTCCTCCGCGACTGCAAGGTTCTTGTTGCGCCTGCGTCTCCGAGCGCCGTTGAGCGGATACTGCGCTCGCTACGGGGTGCGAGCCTGCTCGATGGACCGCGAGGTGGAAGCCCCGTGGATGTGGATGCGGTTTGCAACGTCGCCGCCCGGATTTCGGAGATCGCAGCGAAAAATGCAAATATCCGAGAAATTGAAGTGAATCCTCTCCTTGCCCACTCAGAGGGGGCGATCGCGCTCGACGCCAGGATCGTCTGCGGTACCGAATGACTTCTGCTCCGGCGCAAGAGCCACCGCAAGCGCCCACAACGCATTATTCGGGTAGATTGCTGTGGCCGCACCAATTCGGGGTTTGTTCGCCGGAATTGGCAACGATAAATCGTCGCCAGATGTTCCATTATGGGTCCGGTTGGGAAATCCGTCGACCGGTACAGATAATTTAGATATATGGGGTAATCTCATGGAATACACCGTCATTCAATACAAAGTGGACGATCGAGTCGCGTGGCTCACGCTCGACCAGCCAAAGAAACTCAATCCTCTTTCAATAAAGCTCTGCGCCGAATTTCAGGATGCGCTACGAGTTGCGGAACGTGATCCGGAGGTTCGGGTGATCGTGGTCAAGGGAGCAGGCCATCGAGCATTTTCTGTTGGGCACGACATGGCTGACCAGCACGGGCCGCGGACGCTAGAGGATTCTATCAGGCATAACGCAGAAGCATGCAAGTTCATACGTTCTGTGTTTGATTGCCCCAAGCCTGTTATCGCGATGATCGACGGGTATTGTCTGGGCATGGCCTTAGGGTTGGCCATGATGTGCGATATCCGATACTGCTCCGATGATTCACAATTTGGTGCGATCGAAACCCGGTTGGCGCTCGGTAGCACGGAAATACCTATGATGTCGCATCTGATGGGTCAGCGTTCTCGAGAGTTGGCTTATACGGGAGATATTTTCGACGCCAACGAGGCATACCGGCTCGGCCTCGCCAATCGCATCTTCCCGAAGGAAAGCCTTGAGGAGGAGACCACGCGTATAGCGAAGCGGATGTCTAGAGTGGCATTGCCGACACTGATGTGGAGCAAGAAGGCATTCAACACTACGCTGACGGCGGCCGGAATCGACTCGGCGCTGCAGCACAATTTCGCAACCTACCTGTTGATTACCCAGTCCGACTCCGAATTCAAGCGCTTCGACGAATTGCTTCATAGTGAGGGTGTCAAAGCGGCGTTACAGTGGCGTGACTCGATCTTCGAGCCGTTCGAGTCCGGCACGTCCTGAGCTACTGGGCTCTCAGCTGGTCGCGTGTGCATGCCAAACACGTACATTGGCGTGCACCGCCCCGACCCGCGAGTACACGCGCCGCGCCACCGGCGCCTCATGGTCCTAGGGGCAGCGGTGTTGTACTGGAGGGCGGCCGAACAGCCAGCATGGTCACCGGGTGCACCGTACCGCCGATCGCGGGTGCATGCTTCGGCCCGTGGGTTGGATTCGCGAAATCCGGCGCTAAGGAATTACTATCGCAGATAACAACATATTATCTGCGCCTCTGTCTCAGAAGCGGCTTGGCGCGATGCCCCGTCCGGAGCGGGGTGACTCCGTAAATTATCTGCGATAGTACGGATGATCTTGAATGAACGCGCCGGACTAGCCTCGATCTTTCGCGGGGCCTTCGGCCCGGCGTGATCGGTTTCGGATTGGCTTCCGGCGGCTGACGAGTGGCCTGTGGGCAACACAGAGTAG
>NZ_JBHZCS010000142.1:1785-9750 GCF_042755705.1 Nocardia sp. NPDC059154 | reverse complement strand
TGGCGACGTCGACACCAATACCGCGCCCGCCACAGCCACTACCAGCGACGATCCCGACTCACACCATGATCACGAAGTCCGGCTGGAGTACTAGGCGGCCCGATACGACACGGTGCGGCCGCGATGGAGATCACCGACTCCACTGGCGTCCGAACCCGCTCGACGATGAACCTGATGGTCCGCAATGGTGAGGGTCTCGGCGGCAAAGCCCTACAACTTGCACGGCCGGTCTCGGTTGCCGATTACATTTCAGCAGAGGGCATCACACATGTGTACGACCACGCAGTACGCCCCGAAGCGATCGCAACACTCGCGGCGCTGCCGATCTTTGTCGACCGCGCACCGCGGATCTTGATCTATCTAGGCTCCCGTACCCACGTCCACCTCGGCGCCCGTTGGTTCGACAGCTTCACCCCCTTTGTCAGGCGCATAGAACGGGACATCGCAGTAGAAGACGAGGTCGTCCGACGTTTGCGTCTCTTGCGAGCAGCAACCGAGGCTGACCGGCCGGAGCTCAGTCGATCGGATCTACACGACATTGCCAAGGAACTGGCGGATCTAGCCGGGCAGATCGATGACGCCACGGTGCGTGCGCGGATCGAAGCAGTCGGCAACCGGTTTGCGCCGATACCGGCGCCCCCCGCCTCAGTCGCCCCCTCATCACTCACGTCACGAGAGATCGATGTCCTCAGGCAGGTCGCACGCGGGCTGAGTAACCGCGAGGTCGCCGAAGCTTTGAGACTACGGCCCGACACGATCAAGTCCTACCTCAAGACCGCGATGCGCAAACTCCAGGCCGGCAATCGTGTTCAAGCCATCCTTGCCGCAGGCGAACGCGGACTCATCGACTAATCGTCCGCTCGCGCGAGGTTATCGCCACATCATCCGGCTCACGGACCCCGCACCAGCGCCGGGCACCTCTTACGGACCACCAGCGACGTGGCGGGATGGGCGCTAAGTGGCTCGTCAGGCTACGTTGGGTAGGTAATCAGGGTGCCTGATCTTGGATCCGACGGCGAAGTCGCGGACGGGTTCGGCGTGCTGGTTGCGCCAGTGGATGTAGGTGCCGATCGCGGTGTCCTGTTCGTCGTGGCTGTGGTGGTCGGTGCCGTTGAGAGCGAAGGTACGCAGGGCGGAACTCCATCCAGTGTTTGCGGTCGCGGATGCGGTAGTAGATCTGGCCGGTGGCCAGGTCCAACGCGCCGAACAGGTGCCGGACTCCGAGCGTGCGGTTGTAGTGGCGCGCAACCGTTTCGGCTGCCGCCGCGGCCGCCAACCGCGCCCGGACCGGGGTTGCAGGTTCAACGGCCCGAACTCATCGACGCAGACCATCCGCCCGTCGGCGGGCGGGTGGTCGTAGAGGTCGAGCACGCGGGTCATATTGGCCGGATCTCGGGGGCAGCACCGGGCGATCTGACCGATCCGCTCACGCGTCGCGTGATCGATCTTCGCCGGCCTGCCCCCGCTCCATTTTGGACACTGTTGGCGCAGATCCCGCCACTGCGGACTGCCCAAGACACGCCCGCAGCACCTACCGACCGCCGCCGGACTCAACCTCAACCGCCTCGATACATGGTGGGACACAAAACCATTCGCCCCAACACGAACACCACCGTTCGCCGCACTCCGGCCAGCCGCTCGACGGCTCAACCGAATTCGCCAAATCGTGGATCACCTGCCGCACACACGATTCCGACACCCGCATCAGCTTCGCGATGAACCCGACCGGCTGATGCTGCGCCGAGGCCATCACCACCACAGCCCGCCGCATCCACACCGGCCGGCTGCTGCGTCGCACGATCTGGGCCAGCTTGCGGCCCTCTTCCGGGGTCACCGCTTCGACGAACACATCCGGCCTGCGAGCCACCACCACCAGCAGCATCACCGCTCACCCCGCCCAGGAACAACCCGCCACCCGAGACGAGGAAAAGCTCAACCTTCCCAGACGCGGCACCAGCAACCGTCGCCTTGACCGACCGATCGCGCTGAACAAACTGGCTGCTGGGGGCGTTGCCACACCCCAAAGGGGCGCCCCGTTGAGTGACGCACATCGAGGTCCCACGACTCGGTCCATGGGAACCCGGTGTCCCGTTTTGCGTTAGGCCATTCAGCGGAGCGTGGTCGATACGCCAATCTGGCGGTTCGACAGGCCGGTTCCCATGTGCAAATTGTTCAAATTCAAGATGGTGGGTTGCGCGAACAAACCCTGATGGAGTGCACTCTGTGGGCGACCTGCACACAAGGATGGCGAATTCGCTGGGTGTGTGATCAGGGACCCGCCGCCCTCCGGTGTGAGATTAAGCCGCCCGCGCCTACACCCGAGGTTTGGCGGCCAATCGACTATCGGCGGCGGCGGTCGCCGGATCCGACCCGAGGAGCATCCGCGATGGCGACAGCAATCGAGGCGCACGACCACAATAGTACCGACGAAGCGGAGTATCTCGACGCACTGTCCGACATAGAGCAGCGCACACTCTGGCTGTCGACAGCGATCATCCATCATGCCAACCGTGTGCGACCGAACCCGTCAGGACTGAAAGTCGGGGGCCATCAGGCCTCGTGCGCGTCGATGGTCACGATCATGACGTCGTTGTGGTTCAGCGAACTGCGGGCCGGCGACCGGGTCTCGGTGAAGCCGCATGCGTCTCCAGTGCTGCACGCGATAAATTACCTGCTGGGCGAACTGGATGAGTCGTATCTGACCACTCTGCGTCAGTTCGGCGGCCTGCAGTCCTATCCCAGCCGGTCCAAAGATCCCGATACCGTGGACTATTCGACCGGTTCGGTCGGTATCGGGGCGACCGCACCCATCTGGGGCGCGACAGCACGCCGCTACGTAAATGCTGTGCTCGGTGCAGATGCCGGCACAGGCCGCCAATACTCACTCGTTGGCGACGCCGAACTGGACGAGGGCGCGGTGTGGGAGGCCCTGGTCGATCCGGGTACTGCAAGCCTCGGCGAAATCGTGTGGATCGTCGACCTGAACCGCCAATCACTCGACCGTGTGGTGCCCGCTATCGCCGCCACCCGGTTGGAGAATATGTTCGCGGCCGCAGGATGGCAGGTGATCACGGTCAAATTCGGACGGTTGCTCGAGTCGCTGTTCGCCAAGCCCGGCGGTCAGGCGTTGCGTGCCCGGATTCTCGAAATGTCGAATCCCGAATATCAGAGGCTCCTTCGGTGCGACGCAGGTGAGCTCCGCCGCCGACTGCCGGGAACCGGCCGCGACAGCGCGCCACTGGCGGAACTGATTGCCGGGCTGGATGATTCGACCCTGATGGCCGCGATCCGCAACCTGGGCGGCCACGATATGCAGGCCTTGATCGACGCCTACGCGCGCATCGACGACTCACGCCCGACCGTCATCATCGCCTACACCGTCAAGGGGTACGGGCTGCCGACAGAAGGGCACCCGCAAAACCATTCGTCGCTGCTTTCGGTGCCGGAATATGAAGTCCTGGCGGCGCGACTGAAGAGAGATCCGCTACACCCGTGGGGGCGGTTCGGCGATGACACGGCAGCCGGACGGATCTGTTCGGAGACCGCGCAACGGCTGTATCGTCAGCCGTTTCAGGAATCGGAGCCTCCATCTGTTCCGACAGATTTCGGTCGCACACCCAAGGGCACCGCGACGACGCAGGCAGCGTTGGGGCGGGTTCTGCTGGATTTGACCCGTGCGGCACCGGATGCGGCCCGCCGGGTGGTCACCGTGAGCCCCGATGTCAGCTCCACCACCAACCTGGCAGGTTGGATCAACAAGGTCGGTGTGTGGTCGGCCTCTGAGCGCCACGACTGGTTCGCCGACGATCCGGAAACGCTGATGCACTGGCGTGAGCGTCCTACCGGTCAACACCTCGAACTCGGTATCGCTGAAACGAACCTGGTTGGGCTGATCGGTGAACTCGGTGCGACGTGGAGCCGGTGGGGCCAGCCCTTGTTTCCCATCGGTGTGATGTACGACCCCTTCGTCGAACGAGCCCTGGAACCGTGGACCTACGGGATCTACGCCGGCGGCCAGTCAATTCTGATAGGCACTCCCTCCGGTGTCACACTTGCCGCCGAAGGCGGTGCCCATCAATCGATTACGACACCGTCGATCGGGATCGAGACGCCAGGGCTGATCTCCTATGAGCCGGCATTCGCGGTCGATGTGGAGTGGACATTGTTGGCCAGTCTGGCCAAGCTGGGGCGCCCTGACGGCACGTCGGCTTATCTGCGGTTGTCGACCAGACCGGTCGAACAGCATCTCGCGACTGTCCCGACCGATTCTGCGGCACGCGAACGCCGACGCAAACAGGTTGTCGCAGGCGGATATCCCCTGCAAAGGCGGGACGACGCCATCGTCACAATCGTGTCGATGGGCGCGGTTGTCACCGAGGCCCTCGCAGCCGCTGAGCGCCTGGAATCGGCCGGTGTCGCAGCCGACGTTATTTGCGTCACCAGCCCCGGGCTTCTCTTCGAAGCCATGCAGGCCAGGCAGGGCCGTGGAAGCGGCGACAGCTGGATTCTCGACCAGCTGTTCCCGGCCAACCGGGCCACCCCGATGATCACGGTCCTCGACGGCCACCCCCATACCCTGGCCTTCCTGTCCGGCATCAACCGCGTGCACCACATCGGCCTCGGCGTGACCCGGTACGGGCAGGTGGGATCGCTGGACGAGGTCTACCGCTACCACGGCATCGATACCGACAGCATCGTCTCGGCTGCGCTGGACGTCGTCGGCGCCGCCGGCCAGACCTCCCTGAAATGAGTGTGAACCAGTGACTTCGACCACCACCCACAACGAAACCACCGTGCCACTGCCCGACCTGGGCGAAAACGTCACCGAAGCCACCGTGACCCGGTGGCTCAAACAACCCGGCGACGACGTGGCCATTGACGAGCCGATTCTCGAAGTGTCCACCGACAAGGTCGACACCGAGATCACCTCGCCCGCAGCAGGAACATTGCTGCGCATCATCGCCGACGAAGACACTGTCGTCTCGGTCGGCGGTGCCTTGGCCGTCATCGGCGCGTCTCACCCGACGACGCCGTCGCCCGAACCGGTTCCGACCCCACTCCCCGTGGAACCGGCATCCTCTCCTGGCCCGGCACCGGCGTCGACAACGGGGGACGAACCCGCCGAAGTCACACCGGTGCCGGTCCCGGCGCCTCCCGCCAACGCACGCCCGGTGTCTGTGTCCCCGACAACGGCGCCCCCGACTGCTGACCAAGTAACCGAGAAACTGCCCCGTATTCGACAGACGATCGCTCGACGCATGATGGAGTCACTACAGACTTCTGCACAGTTGACGACCGTCGTGGAAGTCGACGTAACCGCCATCGCAGCGCTGCGCGAGCGGGAGAAAGCCGACTTCCACCGCCGGAACGGATTCAAGCTGAGTTTCCTACCGTACTTCGTCAAGGCGGCAGTCGATGCGCTCGCCGACCATCGCGTCATCAATGCCTCTCTCAACGCAGACGCGACAGAAGTCACCTACTACAAGGCATGTCACCTCGGCATTGCCGTCGACAGCCCCAAAGGCCTCATGGTCCCGGTGATTCGCAACGCCGAAAACCAAACTGTCAGCGCCTTGGCCCGCAGCATTGCCAATCTCGCGGAGCGGGTGCGCGCGAATACGATCGGCGCCGATGAACTCAGCGGTGGCACATTCACAATCACCAATACCGGGAGCCGCGGCGCACTGTTTGATACTCCGATCATCAATCAACCGCAGTCTGCGATTCTCGGCGTAGGCACAGTTGTCGAACGTGTTGTCCCAATCCGATTCGACGACACCCCTCACATCGGCGTGCGCTCCGTTGCATACCTCTCGTTGAGCTACGACCACCGTATTATCGACGGAGCTGACGCGGCGCGATACCTAGGTGCAGTCAAAACGCGCCTGGAAACTGGATTTACCGCCGCAGACACGTAAGGGTCGGCTCCGACAAGAGATCCGCGTGGACTTCAAGGGCTGCTGTGGCATCGAGATCCAAAGCCAGCGTCTGGCGTTTCCTTATTTGCTTGGGCACGTCAGCCGCTGGCATTCCGTGGACTACCTTGAGCAAACGGTGGGATCGGGTGTTGCGGTCCTCTGGTGGCAGTGGGCGACAGGACCCGTTGATTCGGTTTACCGTAGACCGAATCAACGGGGGCGCGTCAGGGAGACACCGGATACCCTGTTAGCCGTAGGGACGGATCCTATCGCCCTCTGTTGAACCGCTCACGACGCTCGGTCACCACTCAAAGTAAGCCAGGGCCGTTGGGATCGACACACCCTCGATCGAGAAGTTGCCAGCGAGTCCGACGCGGACGTTGCTGACCGTGTGGGCGACGTATCCGAAGGGGACGTCGGCGACCCTGATGCGGGACCAACCCGTCGTCGTCTTCCGGGACGAAGACTTCGCTGGACGGGCGGCGGCCGGAGTTGTTGTCGGGTCGTCAAGAAACCCAATCACCTGGACGCGACTGCGCCCGAGAACATCCTGCACACCGACAAAGCCCGCCCACTGGCCGCTACCCAATGACAGCGAACCGGCCCAGGCCACGCGGCTGCCGGACCTGGCGGCTGCCTGCCGCAACCCGTCGTCGTTTGCTGTGATGCGTCCGGCATCACAGCACCACAACGGTCTCCTCTCGAGACTCGGTCGCATTCGAACCCGATTCGTCCGCGACCGTCGCGGCGGCACCGGGACCGCCGAAGACCACTGGGGGTGTGAGGTACCAGGCACCAACGATGCGTTCCTTATAGACTCGCGGGTTGTGGGAAGCGATCGTCCGGGCGTTGCGCCAGTGTCGGTCCAAGGCGGCGGATGCGTCGACGGCCGACGAACCGAGGGCGTCGAAAAGGAGTGTAGTCGCTGCCAGCGTCTCCTCGGTCGTCGTGATTTGGGCCTGTAGACAGCGGTCGACGCCTCGTGGACCAGGAGGGTGACCTCGTCTTCGGGACCTCCGGCGATGGCGGCGTCTGCCGCCCGGTCCAGAAAGCCTGCCGCGCGAGCCACGGAGGCTTCCACCGACGCGGCGAGCGCACCCACCCGTCCGACGAGTGCCTGGAGTTGGGCGTCCTCGCGCGGCACTTCCGCCAGTCCGTGGTAGTAAGCCCGCATCCGCTGTTGGAGCTGGCCGACCACCTCGCGGTGGGCGGCCCGGGCTACGCCAGCCAAAGTGGTCACATGGACCAGCTGGTAGAGCGCCTCCTGGTAGGGAGCCCGCTGCCCGAACGGGTAGATACCGATCTCGTCAACGAGAACCTGGGTGAATCGGGTGGTGCCGCTCCCGGTTGTGGTCTGCCCGAATCCGTTCCAGTCGTCCTCGACCTCAACTCCGTGGGCATGCGCGTCCACGAGCGCGATCACGCCGTTCTCGTCGCCGTCCCGCTTGGCGGCCACGCTGATCCAGTTGGCGAAGTTGCTTCCGGTGCTGTAGTACTTGACCCCATTGAGCACCCAGGCGTCGCCTTCGCGGACGAGTGTGGTCGAGGAGTCGCGATGGGATTTGTTGCCCACCAGGCACCGCCGACGAGTGCGCCATCGACGAGTTGCCTGCGCCAATACGCGTTTTTGTCGGCAGGATCGGGCTGGAGGCGGTCCTCGACGAACGCGGTGTGGTTGCGCCAGATCTGGGGCTGGTTGGAGTCCGCCGCTGCCAGGTCGGTCAGCAAAGTGAAGAACTGCGTCAGGGTGAGGCCGTGTCCTCCCTCCTGCGTGGGGAGACGGAGCCGTCCGAAGCCGGCGTCTGCAAGCCAGTGCACCTCCTCGTGGGGCAGTGAGCGCTCCTGCTCGTGGCGTAGTGCGTTCTCGCGGATCTGGTCGAACACCGGGGCGAAGCGGGCTCGGAGGTCGTCGAAGCGGTCAGGTGATGTCACGAAAGGTCCTTTGTCAGCTGGAGGTCGGCTCGGCGAGCGCCGCTCGCTCGGCGGCCGGTAGGTGGGCGCCACCTCGGTAGCGCGTGCCGTGATGGTGCTCGGGGAGGCGGTCGCC
>NZ_JBHZCS010000142.1:0-1775 GCF_042755705.1 Nocardia sp. NPDC059154 | reverse complement strand
GCAGTGACTCGCCCTCGACGTAGTTCTTCCGCAGTCGGCCGCGTTCCCGCAGCGCGGGCACCACCAGCTCGATGAAGTCCCTTGCGGTGTCGAAGGAGTGGTATTGGCGCAGGTTGATGCCGTCGATACCGATATCGTCGAGCCAACGTTCGATCTCGTCGGCGACCACCTCCGGTGTGCCGCAGACGAAGAACGGGCCGGCGGCCAAATCGCTGAAGCTGCTGAGGAGTTCGCCGACCGATTTATCGATGCCGAACCGGCGGAAGTATCCGAAGTTCTCCTCACTGACCAACTCCTTCAGCGGGGTCTCCGGCGGATGGGCGGTCGGGTCGAACGGCAGGCTGGCGTAGGCGAGAACGCCGTCGATACTCGCGTGGCGCTGGTACTCGGCCAGCTTTGCCCGGGCCTCCTCGGGGGTTCGTCCGACGACCACGCCGCCCTGGACCACAAATCGGACGTCGTCGGACTTCCGGCCGTGCTCGACCGCGGCCCCGCGGACCTTGGCGATAATGTCACGTACGCTGTCCTCGTTGGCGCCGCCAGTGAACAGCAGCTCGGCGTGTTTTCCGGCGAACTGTATGCCTCGATCTCCTTCAACGCTGCCTTCTCCAACTCGGCTTCGGCGAGAAGTCTTTTCAGGGTGGAGTTTTCGTGTTCGAGGTCCTCAATCGTTTGGCGTCGTCGGCCTTCAGGCCGCCGAACTGGTTGCGCCACCGGTAGTAGGTGGCCTCGGTGATCTGCAGGGTCCGGCACGCATCGGCGACGTCCTTGCCCTCGCCCAACAGCCGATCGGCCTCGCTCAGCTTGCGCACGACCTGTTCAGGGGTGTGCCCCTTGCGTGTCGCCATGGTCTTCGAGCCTTCCCGCCCACTCCGTGGGCCGCAAGGCTCTCACTCCCCGGACCGAAATCACGGGGTCAGGTCACCATCTCAAGGTCATGCTTCGACGTCACGCCAGCCAGTATCGCCATGAAACCGGTGCATGCTGCGAGATTTACCTGGGCAACGCTCATAAGTCACTAGTTATAGCTCTGTCGAACTGACGAAGCTGCAGGATAAGTTGTCGGCGCCAAGGGGTGTCGTGTTATCGAGCAATCCTTACATAGGTATCGATATGGAACCGATAGGTATCGTATTGGTAATAGACACTAAAGGACTCCGACACATAAGGTGTTACTTGCTTCACACATTCAAATTCGGGTATAAGGCGCAACACCCCGGCGCATCCCTTGAATGGTGGCTGTCGGGGCCAGCGGCACCGACTCGAAAATAGAATGCAGTCGATTGCAGGCTCAGCGCCCTACAGGGGGAGCCTCGCAATCCGAAAGACTGCCTCCCTCGGCTTACGAGTCGGTTGGTGGAAGATAGTAAGGAAATGTGGAGATATGTTTGTGCTGCACAAAAAATTCATCTCACTGGGTGAGCGTCGCTGGCCCACTGGAAATCTTTGAAGCCAAGCCCAACGGTTTACTCATACTCTCGTTGTGTAGCGCTGAGCGAGGTTGCCTGTTCGGGCCCCGCAATCCGCCATCGGCGAGTCACCTCCTCATTATAAATGGTGGTCATGCTTCTGTCGACCTAGTTTCCCTTTTGGCGCTGTCTATGCGGAGTTCGTGGTATGTAGCCGTGCCATTGCGCGTTGCCGGAGGGAAGCATCGATGTATTGCGTCGAGAGCCCTGGGGTGGACTGTGGCGATTGAATAGGGCTCAGTTTGGCGGAGTTGGCTCTCTGAAGTGATCTGAAACTATCTGTGATCGAGTTTGTTTAGTATCTCG
>NZ_JBHZCS010000141.1:0-10230 GCF_042755705.1 Nocardia sp. NPDC059154 | reverse complement strand
CCAGCCGCACCGCGCCGACCCGGCAGCAGACCCTGCGATGGTGTGTCGACTGGAGCTACGAATTGTGCACCCCGGCCGAGCAGCGGTTGTGGGCCCGGTTGTCGGTATTCGCCGGAGGCTTCGAACTCGACGCCGCTGAACAGGTGTGCGGCGTCGACCTTGCTCCCGAGGATCCGGTCGATGTGCTGTCCTCGCTGGTGGACAAGTCGATTGTGATCCGCGAGGAGTCGAATGGTGTGGTGCGGTTCCGGATGCTGGAGACAGTCCGCGACTACGGCCGAGAGAAGCTGCGCGAGTCCGGCGAGGATCAGCAACTACGGCGGCGGCACCGCGACTGGTACCAGCAATTGGCGCTGGCAGCAGAGGCCGAATGGATCAGCGACCGGCAGCCCTACTGGACCGCCAGGCTCGAACGCGAACAACCCAACCTGCGCGAGGCGCTCGAATACAGCCTGGCCGAGAACACCGAGCAGGCAGCCGAAGCCGGACTACAGACCGCCGCAGCACTGTTCATGTTCTGGAGTTTCCGAGGTCTGTACAGCGAAGGCCGCCGCTGGATCGACCTGCTCCTCGACCACCCTGCCCACCAATCCGTACCCGACCGTGTCAGAGCGCTTCATGCCGGCTGCATCATGGCAGTGCTGCAGGGCGACTTGTCAGCGGCTGCCGCCCTTGCCGAGGAGGGACGCGTGCTCGCCGAACAGGTTCCCACCCCGATGACCCAGGCACTGAGCGCCTACGCCGACGGCACCCTCGCGTTCTATCGCGGTGAGCTTGCTCTGGCGGTCTCCTCGTTGGAACGCGCTGTCAGGATGCTCAGCTCGAATCGGCAAGGATTTCTTTACGCTGGGGCTTTGGCAGTGCTCGGTGCGGTAAACGCACTGGCCGGTGATACAAAAGCGGCGATCGAGTGTCACCAGCAGCTGATTTCCATCACCGAAGAGTTCAGTGAATCGCTCTTCCGCTCGACCGCATTGTGGGGCCTGGGCGTCGCCGCCTGGCGGCAAGGTGAACGGTCCCGGGCGGCCGAGTTGTTCGAGGATGCACTGCGGGTCAACCGGCGAATGCGCAGTCCGCTCCTCGCCGCGATGAGCCTCGAGATGCTGTCCTTGGCTGTCGGCACCAAAGGCGACGCCGAGCGTGCAGCCGTACTGATGGGAGCCGTAGAGGAACTACAGCGGTCCATGGGTAACCCCTCGCCCATCTTGCCAACGGTGGGCGATCACGACGAGTGTGTCCGGACAACGCGATCCGCTCTCGGCGCTCGCAGATTCGATGCGGCCTTCCGCAAAGGCCGAGCGATGGGGATGGATGATGCCGTGGCTTATGCACTCGGCGAGGCACCCGCCGACACGGTGCCCACATCGGGTGCGACCGCGGCTCTCACCAAGCGTGAGAGCCAGGTCGCGGACCTCATCGCGCAAGGCTTCACCAACAAGCAGATTGCCGCCAAACTGGTGATCTCCCAACGCACCGCCCAGGGCCACGTCGAGCACATCCTCACCAAACTCGGATTCACCTCCCGCGCGCAAATCGCGGCCTGGATCGCAGAAGACGCCGAACGACAGACTCATTGACCGTGCCGACCGGCAATGGATTCCGGTACCCGGGGAAGCTCGAGGCCGCCTATCGCCTCATCGATCGCCGAGACCACCCGCTAGCTCGGGACCGGTGGGTTTCAAATGTCTTGCTGTGCCGCACCGTTTGATGCATACGTCCGGCGATATCGGTACCGCGGCTTCGGAGATCTGAAAGCACGTAGTTCGCCCAGCGTCCTTGCGACCAGGCATTGTTCGGTGGCGCGCACGCCGTGCGGCCACCAGATGGCCACCGCCGCGATTGTGATCGGCGCCGTTGGTCGTCAGCCTGTCGGGGTGGATCTGCTGGAGGTGGTGTCAAGTGAACGGTGGGACGTCCTGCTGGCAGACCGTGCCGGGTGGGGGCAGCGCGCCACGGATGACGTAGTCGCTCTCGTAGGCTTTCGCGCAGCTGCTCGGGTTGAACAGCGTGGTGTGCCCGTATCCAGCGACGGTAAGCAGCCTGGCGTTGTGCAGTTGGGCGGTCATGGCCAGGGCGTTGTGGTACGGGGTGGCGGGATCGTAGATGGCGTTGACGGTGAGGATCGGTGTCGCGGAGCGGCCCCACGGGCCGGTGTAGCGATGGGCGGCCTTGGCGGGCCAGGTGGAGCACGCCTCGGTCACCCACGCCCAGAAGGGCCCGACCGTACCGGCTCGAACGGTACTGAACTTCGCCATGGCGCCGTAGCTGTGCGGATCGCGCGGGTTGGGACTCTCGCCGCATATGATCGCCAAGGGCTGCTCGACGCCCGTGTACTTTTGCTGTTGGGCCGAACCTTCCCGGGAGGAGTCGCTCAGCGCTGTCGAGGACCGGTCCACCAGGCGATTCTCGCCCGGGTCGGGCATCTGCGGCGTTGCGCCCAGCCACAGCTGCTGCAGCAGCTCGGCCAGCGCCGTCCAGTTCGCCGGGGAACCGGCGGTGGCATGGACGGTATACAGATTAGCGCGCACGGCGTTGGCGGTGGCGGCGTAGGTGAACCCGTCCTGCGGGTGGATGAGCAGGCGGTGCAGCAGTGCCTCGTACTTCGCTCGGGTCGCCACCGCACTGCCGGCCGAGAACGGGCAGCGGATCGGGCCTGCTTGGCTGCACAGGTTCAAGAACTGTTCCAGCGTCTTGGCCGTTCCCAGGTCGGATGCCTGCCGTAGGAAGGTCGACAACACCGGATTCCAGTCGTACCACGCAGACGGATCGATATTGCCGTCCAGCACCATCGCCCGGACCCGGTCGGGGAAAAGGTTGGCGTAGGTGGCGCCCAGCAGCGTCCCGTAGGAGACCCCGAAGTAGGTCACCAGCTGTTCGCCGAGGACTCTGCGCAGCAGATCGATGTCGTACGCCGAGTCGGTGGTGGAGACGAACCGCAACAAGGCCGGGTCACGCCGCTCGCAACCCCGGCCGAGCTCGGCGTACAGGTCGATCCACCGCTGCTCCTGCTCGTGGCCGACCGGAAACCCCACAGGCAACTGCGCGAACCAGGCATCGAACTCCGCCTTATCGTCGAAGCATTGGACGGAGGTCGATTCACCGACCCCGCGCGGATCCCAGCTGACGATGTCGAACCGTTCCTGGATCTGGAGTGGGAAGAGCGGATATGCGATTGGGAGGACTGTGGTGCCTGCTCCTGCCGGCCCGCCTGGGTTGAACAGCAGGCTGCCGATCCGATGCGCGGGGTCGGTTGCCCGGTGTCGGATGACCGCCAGCTCGATCGTGCGCCTGTCGGGATGCTGGTGGTCCAATGGTGCCGGCACGGTGGTGCATTCGAAATCCGGGTGGTCGGGGCACGGGGTCCAGACCGCGGCAGGCGTTCCCCCAGGCGCCTCATCCGACGGCTGAGCCGTGGCGGGCGCGGCGCCGCAGGCCACAGCCGCGGCCACCATCATGGATGCCACTATGCATCGGGTGAAACGAGCGCGGTTCGTCACAGATCCTCGCTATCGTCACGGTGAAAATGCGCGGCTGTCTCACAAGGAACCCTCGACGCCGAACCGTAGCCGATCACGCGGCAAATGCCTGGTTAGGTCGATTCACCGGCGTGGTCCGATCGATACCGCACACAAGCCGGTGACTAACCAAATGAGCCATCTCAGGTCCGAGGGTTGCGGCGTGTGCCCCGACATCGGGCTCGCCCGTCTGTCCTACGGCCGGACTCGGCAACTCCCTGGACGCCACGACCTGCGGCGAGAACCCCGACGCGCACCGTTGACCAGGCCGAACGCGGCTTCATGTACCGCTGCGGACGGAGCCTCTCGTCGAGGGGCGATGATCGTAGAGACCGCGCCCGACCTGCGGTGGGTGTGGGATTTGAACCCACGGTGGTGTGAACCACGACGGTTTTCAAGGTAGCTGATCTCGACGTTTGCGGGTGACGGGTGACGTTGGCATTTGGGGGGATTCGACATCTGAGCAGGGGATCTTCCGCTGGCTTCGTTGGTGGGATTGGGTGGATCTGGCGCGCCTGCGGACTGCCTGCGGACGGTGGTCGGCGAAACGGCGGCGACGATCTCAGAACAGTGAAAAGATGCCGAAATGGCAACGGGGATTACTGTTCAGGTTGTTGCCGTATCGAACCCCCTCGCCTTCGCACGGCAACGTGCCATGTCTGGTTTCGCGCCGCTCCGGCTACGGCCGGTGGCTCGACGTCCGCGCAGCGCACACGCTACCGGCTTCGGTTGAAAACGTCTGCCCAGAAGCATCATTCGCGGTGCAGAGCAGATCTGCGGCGGTGGTCCGGGTAGCCGGCCCGCACCACGAATTCATCGCTTTTGTCGGCGAAGCGCACACACCCACACGGCCCGCACACCTTATGCAGTCCGAAGCGGCTCGACTACGCAGGGATCACGTCACCATGACTACTGAATGGAGGTTCGATTGGTAGATATGTGTTGCTGACGTTCCGGTGATTAACCACCGGCGGAGCCGACCACAAGCGCATGGCAACGAATAGTTCTGTGCCGCAACGTTGTTCACGACGCTGGTGGTGGCATCACCGGCGGGCGCGGGGCGTGCGGCCTGGCGCTGCGCCACACGAGATCCGGCTGGCGCTCGGCTGTTATGCACCCGTCCTGGGACCGATTCGATCAGTTCCGTGTAGCCAGAGCGTACATTTGGGCGCTCGGGCCCCAGTCGGACCGGCCGACGGCGAGCTGTGGGGCACGGGCAATCGTATTGTGCGGTTGGCCCCAGAACGAATCGCTAGGGCGTCGTGCCTACCCGTGTCGTGCTACGTCCTCGCACAGGATGCTCGGCCAGCGTGCGAGATCGGCCGGTGTGTGCGCCACCTCCAGTGTGGCCGTCGGCAGCAGGTCCACCAGGGCCTCGGCGGTCGACACCGGATGGGCGGGGTCGTCGATCCAGGCCAACACCGTGGTCGGCACCTCGATCGCGGCGATCGCCTCGGGGGCGGGCAGGTCGCTCATTGCTGCCCCGCGGAACAGTGAGGGCAGTAGGTGCTCGGCGACATCCGGCACGGTTTCCGGCGTTCCGACGGTGGCCGGCGGGCGAGGCACGGTGAGATCGGCACCGAGGAAGGCGTCGAGTCCCTGCTCCTCGATCAAACGGGCATTCTTCCGGTAGATGTCGGCCTTCGCGGCGCGGGTGCGCCAGGCGGTCGCGGGCACCAGCAGGGTGAGACCGGCGAATCGGGCAGGATCGCGGACAGCGGCATGCAGCAGTGTCCCGGTGCCCATCGAAGGACCGACACCGTGCACCTGTTCACCGGGGAACCAGTGGTCGAGCAGGTTCAGCAGGTCATCGGCCAGAACCGGCCACCGATAGTCCTCGGGGACGGTACGGCCCGTCGAGTGGCCGTGGCCGCGCGCGTCGTACCGCAGCAGTCGGGTTCCGCTGAGTCCGCGGCCGAGATCGAGGTCCATCAGACGGTCGCGGTGGCGGCTGGAGGTGAGGCCGTGGAGTTGGACGACGGGGTGGCCGCCCTCGTCGCTCAGTTCCACGTCGAGGTCGGCGCCGGGAACACGGAAGGTCGGCACGGCGGCTCCAGGGTGCTGGTGAGACGGCGATCGCTCGGGAAGGAGCCTAGGATACCGTCATGCGGCTGACCAACGTCGCGCACTTGCGCCTGCCGTTCGGCCGCCTGCTGGGCTTCGACGTCACTGCCGGTCGGGTGGGCCGGTCACTTCCGGTGTCCTTCGACCAGCGACGCCACGTCGGCGCCGGCGACCGAGCGGGATCCTGGATGGCGTTGTCCTTCAGGCTCTCCGCGCCGGTACCGCCCGACGAGCTCGCGACCGCCTGGCTGGCGGTGATCGAGCGGCACGGCACGCTGCGGTCGGTCTTCGTGCCGGGCGAGGACGGCGAGCCTCGGCTGCACGAGGTCGATATCCTCCCCGGCGGCTGGGTCGAGCATGTGATCGCTCCGGGGCAGGCGGTCAACGATGCGCTCCGCGCCGTGCTCGACCGTGCTTGTTCACCGTACGGTCGTCCGTCGTACCGGCTCTGCGTGCTCGAGACCGCGGTAGGGCCGACCGTGGTGGTCGCCGCCGACCACGCGCACGTCGACATGTGGTCGATGCTGGTGATCGCCCGCGACCTGCTCACCGCGCTGGCCGCGGTGCAGAAGGGTCGTGCACCGTCGTTGCCGCCCGCCCCCGCCTTCGCGGAGCACACCCGCGCGCTGCGGGACCGCCCGCCGGCACCCGACGAGGTGCACCGCCGCTGGGCTGAGGTGCTGGCGGGCAGCGGCGATGTGATGCCACGGTTCCCGCTGCCGCTGGGTGAGGCGACGTTGCAGGAGGAGCGCGTGGAGGTGCGCGATGTCCTCGACGTCGACGACAGCGCCGCGTTCTCGGCGCAGGCCCGCGACGACGGCGTCTCGACCTTGGCGCTGGTGGTGGGGGCGATGACCGAGGTGACCCACGAGTTGGCCGGCACCGCACTGCGGGCCGTGTTTCCGGTGCACAGTCGGTACGACACCACCTGGCACGACTCGGTGGGGTGGTTCATCACCAACTCGGTGCTCGAGTCGGCCGACCCCGATCCCCGTGCCAGCGCGGAGGCGGTGAAGGAGGCCGTCCGGATGGGGTCCTGGCCACTGGAGGACATCCTGCGTCCGTGGGGCGGGATGCCCGAGGCGCCGGGGATGTTCGCGATTTCGTGGCTGGACCTGCGTCGGCTGCCGGTGCGAGTCGACGCGACCGGATTGGAGGCGCAGTACGTCGGCGCGACGATTCGGACCGACGGTGTGATGCTCTGGTTCATCCTCGACGAGGCGGGGCTGCACCTGCGCTGCCGGTATCCGGACACTCCCGAAGCCCGGCGCCACGTCGGCGCCTGGCTGGACACGCTGATCGCCCGACTGCAGTCACGGGCACGGGCTTCGGTCGGTGGTCGGCTCCGACTCGGCGACCGGATCTATCGTGTGCAGCGGGCGGGGCGTGCCGACGTGCCAGCGCTGGTCGCGCTGCTCTCCGACGACGAGATCGGCCGTACCCGCGAAGGTTTCGAAATTTCCCGCTACGAGGAGGCATACGACGCCGTCACCAGGGACCCGTCGCACTATCTGGCCGTGGTCCGGGACGAGGGCGACCGGATCGTCGGCACCATGCAGCTCACCATCATTCCGGGGCTCTCCCGCGGCGGCGCCACCCGCCTCCAGATCGAGGGAGTCCGGGTCGCTGCCTCGGAACGCTCTCGCGGCATCGGAACCGCGATGCTCGAGTGGGCACACGACCACGGCAGGCACCGAGGTGCGACACTCGCGCAGGTCACCACAGACCGTGCGCGCGAGCGGGCTCACGCCTTTTATGCGCGGCTCGGGTACGACAACAGCCACGTCGGGCTGAAGCGGGCGCTCTGACCGATTCCCGGCGCTCGCTCAGGGGCGCGAGAGGGGCGCCTCGTCCAACCTCCGGTGGTGACTGAACCGCCGTGGCAAGCCGATCAGCTGGGCGACGAATTCCGGTGGCGGGCTGCGTGACCGAAGCGATCGAGTTGTTCGAACAGAATCTCGTCGACCGGATGCGGGTCCTGGCCGCTGACCACCCCGACACCCTGCGCTCCCGCCACGACATCACCCACGCCTCGTTCGAAGCAGGCTTGTCCGAACCGGACAAGCACCGACGGCTCTGTGCGACCACAGAATCCGTGCCAGGCACTGCATCTCGAGATGCAGGCGGACCAATATGCCGAATTCCGTGTCGCGGGTTGGTGACCCAAGGCACGAACCTGCGACATCCGACCTGGGATGTGCTACCCAACGTCGGCCTACTACGGCCCCTGCGACGTTGCAAATCGCCCTGAACTGCGGAAACCTCTGTCGCAGGTTCGTGCCTCGGCAGGATTCGAACCTGCTCCGCCTGGGAGGTTGGCCACCCGGCGAACTTCCTGGGCGCCCGCTTGTCCGCGACGGCCTCCGGGGACCGCTGGGTGGGTTCGTCATACCAATGCATAGGTACCTGGGCTCGGTGGTTGAGGGAACCGACTGTCCTGCAGCAGATTCCACCTCCAATACATCGCGCAGGACTTCTCGAGGGTCTCCGATTGCGGTTGCGCACGGGTGTCGGCCTTCTGCGATACGATGCCCGAAACGGGTGGAAACGCCAGGAATCCTGGAGAAATCCTATGCAGGACAGCGATATTCGCTCCTGGGCGACAGGAGATTCGGCGGCAGGTCGGGGTGTATCTGCTGTGGGGCAAAAGAACGAGCGGTTGGCTGCCGTGTTGGCCGAGGTAGGGCTCCGGCCCAAAGGGCTTGCCAACAGGATGCGGCAGTACAGCGAGCAGGATGGCGGCCGTCCTGTGCATCCAAAGCACGCCAATGTCGGCCGCTACATCGACGGTGTGCATCGGCCGAGGCGGACGAGTGCCGCAACGCGCTGGATCGAGCGATGGAGCAGGCTCTAGCCATCGACGACCCAAGTCGACCGTCAAGAACACCCTGGCCGCGCTGGGACGGGTCATGGATCAGGCCGTCCGCGACGAGGTGATCGACCGCAACCGCGTCGACGTCACCGGGTGGCAGCGGCAGTACGAGCGCTTCGAGGATGAGTTGGACAACCCTCGGGCCCTCGTATTGCCGGACTGGCAGACGCTGACCGAGATCGCGGGTGCGCGGGTCACCGCCTCGTCTGATGAATATCAGGGCTGGGGCGACGTCGTTATCTTCGCCGCGTGTACCGCGGCGAGAATCGGCGAGGTCTCCGGCTGCCGAGTCGGTGATATCGACACCGATGAATGGCTATGGACGCTACGGCGCCAGACCACGCTGGGACCCGGCGGGCTGCAGGACAAAGGGACGAAAGGAAGACGCGCCCGCTCGATCCCGATTATTGAACAGCTGCGGCCATTGGTGGAAAAGCGGATCGCGGCCGCCGGCAAGAAGCCCGATGCCCGGTTGTTCGTCGGGCCGCGCGGCGGGCGGATTCAGGTCACCGGATTGCGGCGCGCAACCCACTGGGACGAGGTGGTCGCCAAGCTCGGATACGAGCACCTGCGCAGGCACAGCCTCCGGCACACAGGCCTCACATGGCTCGCCGACTCGGGTGTACCGGTGCATCGGCTTCAGCAGATCGCCGGCCACACCGACCCTCGCATCACCCAGCGGTACCTACACCCGGACAAGAAGGCGCTCCAGCATGACGGCAACCTTCTGTCGATTCACCTCCGAGCACCGAATCGGTCCCCAGATGGTCCCCAACTCCGATTGGTCGAGTAAACAGAAAACCCCCTTCCGACCCTGATCGGAAGGGGGTTTCTTGGTCGGGCTGACAGGATTTGAACCTGCGACCACTTGACCCCCAGCTATCCCAGGGACGCGTTTGTGCACGTCACACGCGATAAGGGTCGAAGTTGTACGGTTGTTCGGTGCTGGTCGTTCATGGGCGGTCATAACGCGTGGCCCCAAAATGGCCCCAGCTCGACGGCGAGATGTCGCCACGGCCGCCCACGGTCGAGTCCCGCCGCGGGGGCTAGTCACTGACTGGTTCCGTGTGCGGTGTTTTGCGCCTGAGCGCGCTGTGGGCACTTAAGACCATGTCTCATGTTGTTGTGATTTGTTTGTCGTGTGTCGGATTCTGTTGCCCGGCTTGATGTCCGGACGTGGCCGATGAGTTGTCGCGCCGACGGGTCGATCACCCTCGAGCCGACGACCGCCGGGGCCGAAGCCGTCGAGCGGGCACGGTGCGGGCGCAACGAAATCTACGACGTCACCGTGCGCCGCAGCGACATCGTCATCGCCGAGTACCGCGGCACGAGCCGGGAGATCCGGACCCGGCCGTAAAGACCGGATCGGCTCGCGGCGTGGCGTGGTGGAAGAGGGGGATCGCCGGTCTTGGCCTTGCTGATGGCGACAGGCGGGTGGAACGGCGGGACTGGCCGTTCATCTCACGACCCGAACCAGCGCCGCCGACGGTCTGCTGCGAACTCCGCCTTCTCCCTGGCGAATTCAACCGACGGTCCGAGGAACGGAGCCACCGGGGCCGGTCCTGACAGGAAGTCCGCTTCCACCTTCCCGACGAGGCCGCCGCCGAACTCGATGTGGCACGTGCCCTGTCCCAGGTACCTGCCCCGCGCGGGCCGTCGTGCAGGCGGGCGATGATGTCAGCCCTGAAGCTTGTGGGTTTCGGGGATCGGTCGCGGCGGTTTAGCGTTGATCTACGGCGAACGACCGTGAGTCCGTGCAATCGTGTGGGTGAGCAGGGA
>NZ_JBHZCS010000140.1:0-10342 GCF_042755705.1 Nocardia sp. NPDC059154 | reverse complement strand
TCGCGATGGCAGGGGTGGCGACACTGGCCAACCTCGCCCACGCCTACTGATTCCCGGTCGGCGGACCGATCGCCGTCACCGACCCACACTTACGGGACATCCCTTAGGTGTACGAGGCCATAGCCAGCCGCGAGTTATGCTGCGGGCGGTTGCCTGTCGGCTGCTCCGTGCGGCCGGTGGTAGTTGTGGTGAACGTTCCAGACCGCGAGGGCTTGTGCGCGTTGTTGTCCGAGATCCAGGTGTGCACGGCGTTGTCGGGAGTGAGGTTCCGGCTTTTTGAATGTCACCGGTTGACGGGCTGGATGATGGCCGTAGTCTGCTGGAGGTGTCGAGCCGGCGCTGGCTCGTGAGGTTCCTGCCGCCCGTTTGGGCTGGCTCACCGGGGGTTTGCGCCCCGGCCAGACGCTGGTCGCGGGCCTGACTCAACAGAGGTGTGGGATAACCAGGCCGGAAGGCCGGAATGTCGCCCGCGGGTTCCTGGATCCGACGAGGAATAAGGGGACGTGGTTGACGGTGGTGATCGGGGTCGACCCGCACAAGTCCACCCATACGGCGGCAGCCCTGGATGCCGGGACCCACGAGGCGCTTGAGACGATCCGCATCGACGCCAACTTGCCGGAGTATCGGCGATTTCTGGTGTTGTGGGCGAAGCGATTTCCCGAGCGACGCTGGGCCGTGGAGAACGCATGGGGGGCTGGGTCGACATTTGGCTTGATGGCTGATCGCACACGGTGAGACGGTCGCTGACATGCCGTCGACTGCCACCGGGCGGGTCTGGGAATTATATCGAGGGAGAGGACCGCGCAAGAACGACAATATCGACGCGGCTGCGGCTGCCAGTGTGGCGGCGTTGCACGGCGATGCGATGCCCGTCGAGGCCGAGCGAGAGGGTGTTGCTGCCTGGTGGCGTGTCCACCGATCTGATCGCGGACCAGGCCGCCGATGCGTTACGGCGGGTCCGCCCGTCCTTGACACGCGCGCAAGGACGGGCGGGACCTCGTCGCCGAGGTGCGTGGACTCCCGGCTGAGGGCCAACCAGCAGCGCAGGCCGGACACCGTTCGCCGATTGCGGCAGTGTGCCCTTCTCGACGTGATCGGCGTCGGAGCGATGGTCGCGGCTGTCGGGCCGCACTGGCCGCATGTCACGGTTCCGCGCCCGCGGAAGTCTTCGCAGTTCACACCGGCACCGCGCCGATAGAAATCGCCAGCGCCGACGAGTCTCGTCACCGGCTGTCCCGCCACGGCGATGCGGATTCCGGAGGACCTGGGGGCGACCACAAAATCCTGCGCGGCCGGCTCAGCCCCGCCAACCAGCTCTTCGGACAAGTCACTTCCGGAACCGGCCATCGTCCAGGCTACGACCAATGCTGTTCCAGCGGCTTGACAAACACAGAGGAACCGCTCCTGCTCGGATTTGCCGACCTCGAGAGAATCAGTGGCTGCAGCAACTGGCGCCGGCAGCGTATGTGGCGCGGTGCCACCAGAACCCAATGTGCTGCGGTGTTTCCTGGAAACTGTGTGTCGGGGGAGCCGATGCCGGGTTTGATACAGGCGTATTTATCAGGTCATCGACTGTGTGCAGGACGCCACCCTGCATGACTTGCTGGACCCGAGCGGCGGCGTTGATGTCGGCCAGCGGGTCGCCATGAACGAAGACTAGGTCGGCTAGTTTTCCCGGGGTAATTGTGCCGAGGTGGTCACTCATCCCGATCACCCGGGCACCGCCCACAGTCGCGGCCCGGAGCACGTCGAATGGCTCGATCCCATTGCGGACCATCGCGTCCATGTTGAGGTGGTAGAAGATGCCGTACGGCACGACGGGGGAGTCGGTTCCGATGGCGATATGTGCGCCGCCCGCGATCATTTTGCGTAGGGCCGCCACCTCATTGGCGGTGTATTTGAGGTCAGCTGTGGGATTGTCGCGTATTGCCTGTTCGGCCTGAGTCCGGAAGGCCTTGTACATCTCCTTCGGAAGCAGGTTCTTCAGGCGCGGATCGTCCAGCGCCCAGGTTGCATTGTGGTAGAGCGCGGATGCGCTCGACAGCGTAGGGGTTATCGTCATTCCCGACCGTACAACTGGGGTGATGACGTCGGCGTAGGTGTTGCCGAGGTAGGTCTCCTTCTCAACTGGGGCACCGTAGCGACTGGTGCCGCGTATGTGTTCGACGGCGTCGGAGCCGAGCATTGCGGGACCGAACAGGTAGTGCGACGCACTCGGCACCCTGCGCGTATGTGCTCCCTCGATTGCCTCCTTTTGCAACGCATAGGGCAACCGCACATAGGCCTTGACCATGTCGTGGCCCAGCTCATCGACCCGCTCAAGCTCGCGTCGCAATTCATCGGAGTCGGTAGTGGGGCGGGCGATCCCGTAAAACACTCGGGTTCCCTCGAGGAGCTCACCCGCGGCGAATATGCGCGGCCCGACCCGGTTTCCGGACTCCTGTGCTTCTTTCGCTTCGACGGCCTCGTAGTGCGCGGTGCCGGGCGAGCGCACGGTGGTGATGCCGAAAGCCAGCCATAGCCGGGCAATCCGGTTACTGGGCGGGTAGACACCGAGGTGTTCGTGGGCACCGATCATGCCAGGCAGGACCGTCAGATCACTGGCGTCGATCACTTCCGCGTCCGGCATACCGACATTGGCGCCGACCGCCTCGATCCGATTGCCGCGGATCAGGACCTCGACGTTACGCCGCAGTTCTCTTGATTCCCCGTCCCATAGGGCTCCGGCCTTGATTACGCGTGTGTGTGCTGGGATCCGACGCTGCCATGTCAGCTGGGTGGGGATCGAACGCACGCTACCCGCCAGCCACGATGCCAGGCTAAGCCGCCCATTGGCTAGGTAGAGCAGGGTGGCGGAGTCGCCGCTCCAGGTCGGGCAGTCTGCGGTTTCGTCACTGACCTGGCGGCGCTGGTCAGTCGGTCGGCCGTCGGCATCGACCTCGGCTACCCAGAGTGTGCCGGACACCACGAAAGCCATGTGTCGCCCGTCTGGGGAGTACACCGGGCCTGCGTCGACCCGGTTGGACAGCGACTTGCCTGGGATCGGAGGGGTGTAATGCGCGGCGCCAGTCGCAATATCCACGGTTAGTATGTGGTTCGCGCCTTCTCGGAAGCGAGGTGTGGCTGGAACGAAACCCGCCAGGCTCAATTTGGTGCCATCGGCGCTGAAGCTCGGCCGCCCGGGCATGACGAGTGAGCCGATATGTGTACGCACCTCGCCGGTAGCGATCGTTACGGTGCACACCGACGAGCCTGTCATGAACGTTCCGGATAAGAAGGCGACCATGGTGCCATCCGGACTGAATACCGGCGCGCTCTCTGTTCCGGTGAGATGAGTGAGTTGCCGTTGATCACCGGTTGCGATGTCGTGCAGCCACAGGTCATTCTGTCCGGTGCGATCGCTGGCGTAGACCAGTGTCTTGCCGTCCGGTGACCAGGCCGGGTCTGTGTTGAAGTTGCCGTCCGCGATGATCTGCTGCGGCGGCCCGTCAGCCCGGAGCAGCCAGATATCACCCAGCGCGAGGCAGGCGATCTGCTTCCCATCGGGAGACAGGGCCGGGCGAACCAGGCCTTTGACCTCCTGGGGCTGGGATGCGTCGAAGCTGCGTCCGCTCGGCCTCTCAGTCACTGTCGGCACCGACACCTCGGCGGTGAACGCCACGTCCGAGACGGCCGCAGTGTGCAGGTTGCGGCGTCGGATCTGCCCGTCGGCGGTATACAGCATTTCCGCGGGGGAAATCCACCGCGCCGCGAACGGAAACACGTCTTCGTGGGGGGCAGAGATTGTCCGGTCCCCGACGATGAGCGAAGTTCCTGCCGGGGCGAGGTGCACATAGCTCAAGGTGCCGTCGGGCGAGTAGGACGGGCCAGCGAGCCAACCGTCGACGACCTCGACCAGGGTACGCCTGCTACCAGAATGGTCGACGGCCTCGATGGCCTGCGGTGAGTTGTCCTTGCCGCTGGTAAAGGCAATGGCAGAGCCGTCTGGCGACCAGACCGGTTGCATCTCCTGACGTGTGCCGGTGGTCCAGTTGCTGATTGTGCCGGTGGCAAGATCCAGCACACGAATCGCGTAACGTCCGCCGATCTCACCGGAGAAGGCGATCTTGGTCCCATCCGGGGAGAAACGCGGTTCGCGGGCGTCGACTGTGCCCTCAGTGAGCACCTTGCGGCCGGAGCCATCCATATTGAGCAGAACCAGCCGGAACTGCCCATCCCGGTATGACTGACACACCACCCGTTGCCCGTCCGGTGCGATGTCCGGTTTGCTGAACTCCTGCAGCACATCCTCGGTTTGGGTTACATTGCAAAGCCTTTTCGCGCGACCACCAGTTGTCGGTACCGACCAGAGCATGTTTGCCAGATCGAAGACGATTGCTTCACCGTCCTGCGACAAGGCAGCAGTGGCGTAAGTGAGCTCGTCGAGAGTGAAATTGTTGAGCTCAGACTTCTCCCTGTCGGGTCCCCCTGTAATGGCACAACCGGACAGGCTGCTCAGCAACCACACCGAACCGAACCCGGCTGCCGTTCGGCTGCCGTATCGGAAAAAATCTCGTCGAGAAAAACTCACTTCGGAACTCCTGTGATGAGGGGGTCTTTATGCACCGCCAGTGCTTCCATTTGAACATCGAACCGGTTTGGGAGGTAAAGCTCCACGGGCATCGAGCACAAGACTGCTCAGAGTGCTCGCGTCCCGTGGAGAAATTGCAAATCGCAGGAGACTCAGCGGATCAGTATACAAACACGGTAGCGGAGAGTTCGAAACCCTGGTGTGTCACAATTGTAGAATTTTCAGAGACATTTCGCGAAGTTCTACTTTGCGGATCTTCCCGCTCACGGTCATGGGAAATTCGTCGACGCAGTGGACGTAACGCGGGATCTTGTGTCGGGAGATATTTCCGGCGCAGAATTGCCGAAGGGTGTCCACGTCGATCGGATCCGCGCCTGCGCGCAGGCGGACCCACGCCATCAGTTCCTCGCCGTACTTCTCATCGGGCACGCCGACGATTTGTGCATCGAGGATGTCGGGGTGCGTGTAGAGAAATTCTTCGATCTCGCGCGGATAGATGTTCTCGCCGCCACGAATGATCATGTCTTTGATCCGGCCTGTGATCGAGACAAATCCCTCGTCGTCCATCACCGCAAGGTCTCCGCTGTGGAGCCAGCCGTCGGCATCAATTGTCTGGGCGGTCTTGTCAGGTTCGTCCCAATAGCCGAGCATAACTGAGTAGCCGCGGACGCACAGCTCCCCAGGCTCTCCCCGACGCGCAGTCTCGTAGGTCGCTGGGTCGGTGATTTTAACCTCCACATGGGGATGTGCTCGCCCGACAGTGGACACCCGTCGGCCGAGGGAGTCGTCGACCGACGTCTGTGTGGAAGCCGGTGATGTTTCCGTCATGCCGTAGCCGATCGAAATCTCTGGCACCCATTCGATGACTTGCTTCATGATCTCGACCGGGCATGGGGAGCCGGCCATCACGCCGGTACGCATCGATGATAGGTTATAGGACGCGAAGTCTGGGACGTTGAGGATCGCGATGAACATCGTGGGCACGCCGTAGAGGGAGGTGCACTGCTCGTCGACCACGGCGCGCATTGTGGCGTCCGGATCGAATGATGGCGCCGGTATGACGACGCATGCGCCGTGACTGGATGCGCCGAGGTTTCCCATAACCATTCCGAAGCAATGGAAGAACGGCACCGGCACGCAGATCCGATCCTGTTCGGTGTAGCCGAGGAGTTCGCCGACGAAGTAGCCGTTATTGAGGATGTTGCGGTGTGAGAGCGTTACACCCTTGGGGGATCCTGTAGTCCCTGATGTGTACTGAATGTTGATCGGGTCGGTGGGTCGTAGGACGGCCTGCCGCTCGGCGAGAGCCTGCTCCGGTAGCCGACTTCCGCGGTCGATGAGTCCATCCCATTCGGCGCTGCCGAAGTATACGACATGCTCGAGGCTGGGCGACTGCGGTGCGACGTCGGCGACCATAGCTGCGTAATCGGACGACTTGAACGAGGACAGAGTAAACAGCAACCGAACACCCGACTGGTTTAGTGCATACCTCAGCTCCCGCAAGCCATATGCGGGGTTCAGGTTGACCAGAACGGCCCCCAGTTTCGCTGCAGCGTGCTGCGCGATTATCCACTCCGCGCAGTTCGGCGCCCAGATCGCGAGTCGGTCGCCAGAGGCGATTCCACACTCGCTGAGCAGGGCCGAGGCCAGCGCATCGATGTCAGCGCGCAATCGGCTGTACGTCCACCGGCGCCCCGTGGGCACATCGACGATAGCCTCATGTTCAGGGAACCGCGCGACGGTTTGGTCGAAGTTTTCGCCGATCGTCATCTCGAGCAGCGGCCGCTCGGTCGGTCCGATGGTGTGGCTGATCCTGGTGCTCATGTGTCCTCCTCCACTCTGGGGGAGAAATGTGACTCAGGCATCGGGCTTGTGGTGAGCCCCAAAAGTGGGTACGAAAGCTGCACCCACTTTCGGGGGGTGTGGTCTTGCCGCAATCCGGCGGCATCACTAACCTCGGCGAACACATGAGCGGTTGGGAGGCAAGTATGACCGCACACTCCAGAACAGACAGCACGATCGTGAGGCGGATTCTGGCGCGGTCGTTGAATACCCTCCGCGAACACGCCGGGATGGACATGGTGCTAGTACTCCAGCCGGACTTCGTGATCGATGCTGGTGCTGTTCAGGGCGCTGGAAGTGGCGCGGCCACCGCGTGGTCATGTTGTGTTTGTGTGGGACACAACTGAATTGGCGGTGGCCGCGCCTGACAGCGTAGCCCTCCTGCGGTGGCGGCAACAGTTCGACGAGCTGACAGGCAGGATCGGGGCGAGGTTCGGGCGGGTGGAGACTCGCCGGACCGCGGCGAGGATGTTGACCGCGATGATGTCGGAGCTGCCGGCCAAGAACTGCTGGACATTGGCAGAGCATTGCGGTGATCGGTCGCCGGATGCGATGCAGCATCTGCTGTCGGCGGCGGTCGTCGATGAGGACGGGCTGCGAGATGACCTGCGTGCCTATGTGATCGAGCACTTGGGTGACGTCGATGCGACGCTTGTGGTGGACGAGACCGGCGACATCAAGAAGGGCATGCAGACCGTCGGGGTGCAACGCCAGTACACCGGCACGGCGGGCAGAATCGAAAACAGCCAGGTCGCGGTGTATCTCACCTATGCCACCCGCGCTGGGCACGCGTTCCTCGACCGCGCGCTCTATCTGCCGAAGTCGTGGACGGGCGACCCGGACCGCTGTGAGCGGGCCGGTGTGCCCGCCGACGTGGGTTTCGCCACCAAACCCGCTCTGGCGAAACGATTGATCGTTGATGCACTCGACGCCGGTGTGCCCGCCCCCTGGGTGACCGGCGATGAGGTCTACGGCGGCGACCCGAAGCTGCGCGCTGCACTCGAATCCCGTGGCACCGGTTATGTTTTCGCGGTCAGCTGTGATCATCGCGTCACGACCGCGACCGGTCGCGTCCGCGCCGACGTTCTCGCCGGTGCACTGCCCAAGCGGGCATGGCAGCCGCTGTCGGCCGGTGACGGCTCCAAAGGGCCTCGCGTCTATGACTGGGCCTGGATCGAGATCACCGCCGATGACGACAAGGCCGTGCCCGGGCATCGATGGCTGATGATCCGCCGCAATCAACGCAGCGGGGAACTGGCCTATTACCGCTGCTGGTCGCTGGTCCCGGTCACCTTGACCCGGCTGGTGAAAGTGGCCGGCCGCCGCTGGTCCACGGAGGAGAATTTCCAGACCGCCAAGACCCTGACCGGGCTCGATCAGCATCAAGTCCGAGGCTGGCGGTCCTGGCACCGCTGGACCCTGCTGGCCATGCTCGCCCACGCCTTCCTCACCGTCCTCGCCATCACCGACCACGCCACAGAATCATCGACCGAACTGATTGCCTTGACCCGCAACGAAATCCGTCATCTGTTGGCCACTCTGGCGCACATGCCCGTCCGCACCGTCGCCCACCGACTCGACTGGTCACTCTGGCGACGTCGACACCAATACCGCGCCCGCCACAGCCACTACCAGCGACGATCCCGACTCACACCATGATCACGAAGTCCGGCTGGAGTACTAGGACGGGCACCTTGCGGCGGACTCCGGCTTGCTGCATGCTCGGTTCGCCGAATCGCGGCGCATCATCCTCGGTGCGGCTCGCTTTGCGAGATCTCGGTCTGGGCTCATCGATCTAGATTGATGTGACAATCTCAGATTTTCATGCCGATCACGCCTCCACGTCACCACAAGGGGCGGCCACATTTATGTTAGTAAACGCTTCATTTTGATTTTTGCCTTGGGCCCGCGAATCATAAATGCTGTCGCGATTCTCCGATGCGCTACATATTCCACACCAATAAGAATATTTAGGCGCCCTGCAGTATATTTATGGTTCAGCGGAGTTGGCGCGGCTTGGGATCGGTTTGAGCGATATCGGCAACAGCGCTATTACAGGGACCGTTCCTGCGAGCACAAGCCCCGCACGAGGGCCGAGATGTTGAACGATAAGTCCGAGGAGGGGCCCCCCGAGTGCGGCGCTACCCGTCACAAATATGAGGTAAATTCCTAATGCCCTACCGCGGAGTGTTCGTCCAGCAGCAACCTGGACAGTGGAATTTGTCGCGGTGAACAACTGGGTGCTCGTGATGCCAACCGCAGTCAACGCGCAAGCGAGGCTCCACAACGATGGCATGAGAGCTGCGAGGAGATACGTGCAGGTCAAAAACCAGCCCGATCTACTCAACGCTCCTTGCGTGACTCCGACCCGGCCCACAGAGATCAGGCCGCCGATTACGGATCCGATTGCAAGGGCGGACGTCAGCATCGCGTAGCCTGCAGCGCCGGCGCCAGCGGTACGTGCATAGATCGCGAGGATCACCGGCAAATTGAATGTGAACATTCCAAACGCACTACCCAATAACGTGGGACGCCAAACTTCGGCTCGTTTTAGAAGTACTAGCAGGCCGCCTGGCGCAGAGTTCGTTGCGTGTTTCGCTAGCGTCCGGTGTGCCATAGCCTTGATACGTGCGAGTGCGGCGAGTGGACCGGTATAGGCGACCGCGTTCACGACAAATGCCCACCCAGGTCCGACTGTAGTAAGCAGTAGTCCCGCGATCGCTGGGCCGGCGAAATTGCCCAAATAGAACACTGAAAAGTTAAGACTGACAGCGCTTCTTACTTGATCTTCATCGACCAGATCGGCGACGAATGCCTGCCGCACCGGTTGCTCGATCGCCGAGATCGTTCCTAGCGCAGCGGCCAACAGTTGAACATGCCAAGCGGTGACATGGTGCGAGAGCGTCAGCACCGCAAGCATAGAGCCTACGGCGCCTGCTCCAGTTTGGACAAATTGCAGCACTCGCCGCCTGGGCAGATGGTCGGCGATCCACCCACCTGCCAGGCCGAAGGCAATCATAGGAGCCCACTGCAGCGCCGTGGTAACGCCCACTGCGGTGGCACTTCCAGTCAAATTGAGTACTAGCCAATCCTGGGCAATGCGCTGTACCCACATTCCGGTAGTCACTACGAATTGGCCCGCCATGAATAATTGAAGGTTTCTGTTCTCCAGTGCAGCGAATCTTGTGCGGAGGGACATCTTTTCTTGCCGGTGAGTCGGTGTTACCTGGGAACGGTCAGCAGCCCTGGTCACGTGAGGGCCTCTCTGTGGTTGTTAGGTGCCTCCTGTATCGTCCATGGTTCAGTCAATTTCTGGAAGAGAATTGATCAAATAAAACTTATTGCAGTTCATAATGAATATGGCAGATAATGTGGTGATGATCCCGTTCCTTACTCCTAAACAGGTGCGGACGTTCCTGGCCGTCGCGCGGCCCCTTAGCTTCGCAGGCTGCCCGCTGCACTCGGTGTGGGGCAGCCCCCACGCCAGCCAACTCATACACAAACTTGAGCGCGCAACCGGTAAGCCTTTGCTCGTCAGGGATACCCGCACGGTGCGGTTGACCGTTGACGGAAAGACGGTGTTCGCTTGGGCGATCTTGAACGCCAATACTGAAGCAGCCGACCACTTCAGCGGAGCAGGGGTTCGGGGGCGGTTGCGATTCGATGGGACAGAAGATCTCACACTGACCCGTGTATCTCGGAACCCCACGGGCTTCCGGCATTTGAACCCTTATATAACATTGGATCTGACCGCTTCACAGGGCGCCTACCTAAGGGATGTCCCGTAAGTGTGGGTCGGTGACGGCGATCGGTCCGCCGACTGGGAATCAGTAGCCGTGGGCGAGGTTGGCCAGTGTCGCCACCCCTGCCATCGCGACACCCACCCCGTCGCCGCGTAAGCGGCAGTCGCGCAGGATCTTCCAGGTCTTC